>JBCBDM010000142.1:0-9942 GCA_038529705.1 Bacteroidota bacterium | reverse complement strand
TACAATTTGGATGGTTAATTTTGCAAATTGTATTATCCGGCATTGGGAGTCATAAAATATAATTAAATTATGGTAGTCTTGAACCATACACAAGGTCGATGAATCCATTTAAAGCCCAATCTTCCGTTTTGCTGTTATCGCATTTAACCCTATTTTTAAATAATTGTTTTTCAACCTCATAGCCGAATGCCACAAAAAAGACAACTCGCCGCCATCATGTTTACGGATATTGAGGGATATACTGCTCTCATGCAAAATGATGAGGGTATTGCCCTCTCGCTGCGGGATAAACATCGGAGTATTTTTGATAGTTCAATGACTGCATTTCAGGGCGAGGTGGTTCAATATTTTGGGGATGGGACTCTTAGTGTATTTAAAAGTACGGTGGAGGCCATTGAATGCGCCATAGAATTACAGTTGGCATTCATTCGGGAAAAAATTCCCGTTCGTATTGGAATCCATGTGGGCGATATCGTATATTCCAAGGAAGACATCGTTGGCGATGCAGTGAACGTGGCATCACGTATCGAATCCTGTGCCATCGCTGGAAGCATCCTTATTTCGGATAAGGTTCACGACCAAATTCGCAGTCATCGCCACATCCAATCTAAATTCCTGGATGCGTACGACCTAAAAAATGTAGACCACGCACTACCCATTTTTTGTATTATCAATGATGGCTTGGCTGTCCCCGATCCTAGAGAGATCAGAGGAAAGCTTAAGGCTGGTAAACAGATAGAAAAGTTTGCCAAGCGCGGGAGAAAAAGAAGTCTGGCACTCGGTCTTGTCCTGGGAGTAATTGCCATGATAGTCGTTTATTTCCAATATGTTAAACCCGTAGAAAAACCCACCGAACTTTCCATTGCAGTGCTTCCGTTCGAAAATTTGAGTACCGATACCGATTCTGAGATTTTCAGGGATGGTATCACGGAAGATATTCTCTCCCAATTGTCTAAAATCAATGACCTGCGAGTGATATCCAGGACCTCCGCTGCAAAATATAAGAACACGAATAAAACCATTCCGGAGATCGCCAAAGAGCTAGGTGTAAGTCTCATCCTTGAAGGGAGTATTCGAAAATATGGAGACAAGGTCAAGGTAAACACCCAATTGATCAATGCGGAAAATGACGAACGTATTTGGGGTGATGATTACGACCGGACGTTGGTCGATATTTTTGCCATTCAAACCGAAATTTCAGAAGAAATTGTAGATGCGCTTCAACTCAATCTCAGTTTTGAAGAACAACAAAGTTTAGCGACTATTCCAACAAAGAATATTGAAGCCTATAAGCTATTCTTACAAGGCAGAAAGGAAGCCGATAAAAGAAACAGTGAGAGCCTAGCCAAAAGTATTTCATTATATGAAAAGGCGCTGGAACTGGATCCAAACTACGCAGAAGCCTTAGCCGAAATAGCGAACTCCATATACCTCGAAACCTATTATTCATTCCGTGATCCCGAAGAGGCGGCCACCACAGCCAATACATATCTGGATAAAGCCGAAGCCATTAGCGAAAAAGTAAGTAGAATATATTCTGTCCGAGGACTCATTTATAATATTCAAGGAAAGACCGAAGAAGCCAAAAAAGCATTTGAAAAAGCCATTCAACTATCGCCCAACGATGTGACGGCCCATTATCATTTTGCTACCTTTTATTTCTATCGTGCCCAGCCGAAACAGCAATTGGAGCAGGCAGAAATAGCCTATCGGCTTGATCCCTTGTCTTTTGTAACGGCCAATAGCTACTTCACGGCATTGGTGGAGAACCGGGAGTTCGATCAAGCTGAAAACCTGATGAAAACCGTGGAAAAAAGCAGCGACGGTAATAATCAATTTGTGATCGATCGCGCCTTTTTTCGCTTATATACATCGAAAGGGGATTATAAAAGCGCCATTCCGCCGCTGCAAAAATTAGTAGTTGAGGAGAATGCTTTTAATCGCTTTCTGGCCTATAGTTATGGTAAGATTGGAGATACGGTAAACGCCTACAAAACGATAGAACTTATAAAAACGTTGGATATAGATGAAGACGATGGTAAAAGTCATCAATTGGCTGTTGCCTTCGCAGGGCTCAAAGAAATAGACAGTGTTTTCTTCTATCTGGATACCATTAGAAATAATCGCTCTGCCCTGTTGTATCGTGAGATTCCGGCCTTTTTGGATATTATAAGAGAGGATCCGCGATATCCAGATCTATTGAAAGCACATAATCTCGAAGACGATTAACGAGATGGGCTTTTTTTTCTTTTTCCCTTATCACAGTTTTATCTGTTTTGTTTCTTTCGGCTCTGGCCAGGCAACTGGCTTGCCGCTCATTTTCAACTCGTTTTTGAAGGTGATTGATCAATGTTTCCATGTGGGTTGTTTTTTAAATTGGTTTTGTTTGTTTGGCAAAGAAGGCCGCTCCCATAGAAGAACGGCCTTTCTTTTCAAGTTTATTTTACGATTTCGAAGGAAATCGGGGTCGGGTTAGTGATCATATCGAACACCGGGGAAAATTTGGCAAGATGCTCCAATTGTTCTACCGAGGCATCGGACTTTACCTTCAGCACAACCTTGATTCCATCAAAACCTTTTCTTACTTCCGGCTTTAAACCTAGGAACCCTTGTAAGTCTATTCCTCCTTTTAGGTTAGATGTCGCGCTTTCAACATCAATCCCATGGGCCGCAGCATGGTACATCATGGCTCCGGTGAGACAAGACCCAAGAGCGTGTAACACAACTTCCGGAGGCGTAGGTGCCTGGTCGTTTCCTAATAGCACATTGGGATGGTCGCACTCCATGGTAAAGGTTTCTTCTCGAGAAATGTCTTCTTCTCCTACTCCATAAAATCCTTTGATGCTGGATACGCAATGCCCTCCGTTAATCCAATCGTTCTTAGACCTGAATTCAAATTTGGCTAGATCAGGGTTGGATTGAACCGCTCCAATGGTGTCGATTAATTGATCTACGTTTACTCCGTTTTTTACATTTTCTGTTGTAATCATTTCGTTAAAATTTAATTGTTGAATAATTTTGTTTGACGAAGTATGTGCATCTGCCATGCCAAATTATATAAGTTATTGATAATCAGTTATTTGAATGGAATTCCGACGAAGTATAGACTCACGATATTTCGTTGATTCACGAAATATCGTTATGCATTTGGCGAAATATCGTGAACTTAGATGGGTCGGGAAATACCCAGTGACTTCATTCTTGAAGTAAAAGTCGTAGGGGCAATGCCAAGTAGCTGAGCGGCACCATTTACACCGGAGATCTTCCAGGAAGTTTTCTTCAAAGCCCTAAGCATGTTTTCTTTTTCCATTTGGATCATTTCTTCGGAAGAGAACACTCTTTGGTTTCTTTCGTCAGACTTACTGGAGGTATTTTCTTGATTTATAGGAAGAATCGCGGTCCAATCGATCTTACCATTTTGAGAGACAATGACTGCACGTTCCACAAGATTTTGTAATTCACGTACATTTCCTGGCCAATGATATGAGGCGATCAATTCTTTATCACTATGGGACAATGTGATGGGCTTTTTATTCAACTTAGCGGAAAACAAACGAATCATTTCTTCTGCGATGAGTTGCACATCATTACCCCGCTCTCTTAGGGCAGGTACATCAAGGGGAAATACATTGAGACGATAGAACAGATCTTCTCTAAATTTACCCTCTTTAGAAAATGCCAAAAGATCTCGATGAGTTGCTGCTATGATTCGAACATCTACCTTGATAGTTTCGGAACTTCCTAACGGATCGAATTCTCCTTCCTGTATTACTCTTAATAATTTGGGTTGAAGTTCCAGAGGTAATTCCCCTATTTCATCTAAAAATAAGGTTCCTTTATCTGCCAATAGAAATCTTCCTTTCCTACTTGCTGTGGCTCCCGTAAATGCGCCTTTTTCATGCCCAAACAATTCGCTCTCAATCAAATTGGCAGGAATGGCTCCGCAATTCACCCTGATCAGAGGTTTGTCATTTCGGCTACTGGCACTATGGATGGCACGAGCCACCAGTTCCTTCCCAGTTCCTGTTTCGCCGGTAATCAATACAGTGGCGTCGGTATTGGCCACCTGCGAGATCAACTCCAATACCTTCTGCATAGCAGGGTCCTCTGCCAGGATACCATAACTACTGGTAAGTTCTTTGATCTCCTCTTCCAGATAATTCGTCTGGGTGGTGAGCAGGCTAATGGTGTCTTCAGCCTTCAGCCGCTCCTCGATATTTCGTAAAATAAGAGTATAAAAGGTGTTAGAACCACTACCATATTTACTGATGGTTCCTTCATTGAGTGTTTCCATTCCATCAGACCCAATTACTTTAACCACCTGGGGTAAATAATTATTTAGGTTTTCCGGCACCTCTTTAACCAACTTTTCAAGAAGGACTGCACTGGTGTCATCAAAGAAAAACAATAGATTTCGTTGAAGCGGATCATCGTTCTGCAACAATTCGTTGGCCGACGGATTGGTAAGCACAATCCGAAAATCTGAATTGAACATGATAATAGCGTCCATGGCGCCATTAATGAGTCCGTTTAATTTTTCATTGGCAAGTTCTATGGCCTGTTTGGAAACCGCAAGACGTTCTTGAATAGCATCTAGCTCTCGATGACGTCGAATCATCACGCTTAAAACCCCTTGAGAAAACCCATTATCCGTCTTCATGAGATGCATGAAATGGCTCCTCTTTAGCTCCAGAACCTTAGTTCGTTCCAGCGCCGTAACAGAGGCAGACCGATCTTTATTATCGATCAAGGCGTACTCTCCAAAACACTCTCCCGCTTCCAACAGTCCAAACATATGGTCCTGTTCATGTACCCTTATTTTCCCTTCAAGTATAACGAACATGGCATCTCCTTCGTCTCCTTTATGGAAAATAACCTCACCCTTTCGAAAGGTCCTTATCTTCATATTTTCGCATAGATGGGCCAATGCCAATTCAGAAACTTCGGAAAAAAAAGAGACTCCGGATAGAAAGGTAGTATATTCTTGGGTATCAGTTTTCGACATGTATTGTTAATCGGTTCGTTATCAAGGACTAAAGATAAACAATGACCGCGAAAATACCCGCTGTAACCAAATAAGTGAGTTCCCGGGATAGAATGATACTATTTCCTTTGGGCTTATTCTATGGAGTTCCTGTGCCATTGCGCCCATTTTTGCAATGCTCCAAATGCTACCCGTTTCCCGTTAGAACCATTAGTTAATAGGATGATGCCAGACTCCGATTCCAAATGAAACATCATTCCGGCTTGCCAGCCATCGTTAGATCCCGCGTGCCCGATAAGCCTAAAACCAAAACGGTCCATAACCATATACCCAAGCCCATAATCGTTGTTTGCCAAAACCGTGGGTGTAATCAACGTATTCAAACTCTCGGCTTGTAATACCGGATTGTTTTCAAAGGAGGCCTTCCAGAAAATGACTAGGTCGTCTAAGGTGGTATGCAATCCTGCGGCTGCTTGAGCTGTAAACCGTACCATGTACATTTCATTGCCTTTTTCATCATACGGCGTAGCCGAATTCTTCAAAAGCTCGGGAGTTAGGTTGAAACTAGTATGCTTCATACCTAATGGCCTAAAAATGTTATGATCCATATAGTCCGCAAAGGCCATTTGACTCACTTCTTCAATAATTAATTGTAAAATTGTATAACCTCCTCCCGAGTATTGAAACTTGGTTTGGGGTTCGAGAATGATCTCCACCTTTTCATTTTCTCTTACACTACCGTTTTCACCATCTAAAGATGCTTCAATGCTTGGAAGGTTCTTTGCCGAATTGAATCCGGGGTACCCGTGCACTGATATACCGGCTGTATGATTAAGCAAAGCCCTAATCGTCACTTTGCCCGAGTCGAAATCTGAGTCCGGCAATTTCCAGCGGGTAAGATATTTTGAGGCGGGAGCATCTAGATCGATCTTCTCCTCTTCAAATAGTTTCATAATGCCCCATGCTGTAAAGGTTTTTGATATTGAACCAATATTAAAACCCGTTTTATTGGTCATAGGCATTGCCCTATCCACGTTCGAGAAGCCATATCCTTTCAAGTGGATTACTTCTCCATTTTTTACGATGCCAACGGCCAACCCGGGAACATTGGTTTCTTTCAGTAAACCTGGAATCGTTTTGTCAAAAGTCTTGACAATATCGGTAGTGGATGATTTTTGCGCAATGGTATCGCACATTAAGAACAGGGCAACAAAAGAAAATATCAACTGTTTCATTTTTATTGTTTTTGATGAATAGGATGTAAACCTAAGGCCAAACAATAACGCCACCCATATTCTTTGATGCATCCCGGATAACTATTGATAAACTCTTTACTCCATCCTGTAAACGTATTGAACATTTGTAAATGGCCATTCATACCAAGTTAGGAGGTCTTGGTCAAGTTAATAGAAAAATGGTCTTTAGAGTATCTAATTTTGTGCTCACATCTTTGTTATTTTTGAATTATGTCTCTCAGAAAAAAACTTATCATATCCGGAGTACTTTTATTGGTCCTATTAACATTGCGACTGGTCTTTTTCGATGCACAAAACGAATTTCCCACCACTTTGAATCTGCTCATCGGGGGGACGATCTGTTTTGGTCTTTTTAGTTATTTACATCACTCCCAAAAACTTCAACTGGTTTATAAATGGAGCTTAGCTAAGATCATAGGCTACATCGTAATTATAGCATTACTCGTTGTCGCTTTACAGTATACCTCCAGAATTCACGATCACGATCTAAGTGATAGTATATGGATAGATGATCACGGAAATGCGTGGATAAAGGATGTTATCGGCAGTGTTTTGGCCATAGTGATCTTCTATCTAATCTTTTCTGTGATATTTGGTCATTTTAGCAGAATTCAGGAATTGAAAACCGAAAAGTCTAACGCCCAATTGGCCCTTCTTAAGAATCAAATCAACCCACACTTTTTCTTTAATACATTAAATACGCTATACGCGATGATCAAGAAGGATCCGGATGAAGCACAGGACTATGTTCTGAAACTGTCGGAGATGATGCGGTTTACCATAGATAATGGCCAGAACGAAATGGTTACTTTAGAAAGTGAAATTCAATATCTGGAAAATTTTATTGCTCTTCAAACGAGGCGCTATCACAGAGACATAGACATTAGTTTTAGTCATTCTGTTCAAAATGCTAAACAAATTGTAGGTCCCCTATTATTTATTACCTTGGTGGAAAATGCTTTCAAGCATGGTGTGGAAGCCTTATCGGAAAACAGTAAAGTAACCATCAATTTGGACGAAACAGAGAACGAAATTCTCTTCAGTGTTGAGAATAATTTTGACGAAGGTGCCAACGTATCAGGAACCGGTATAGGCCTTATGAATCTAAAAGAAAGGCTTCAGCTGATGTATCCAAATCGACATCAATTATCTATAGAAAGTAGCAAGAATGTTCATTTTGCGAGTATTCGGATTCAAAAAATATGATAACTTACCTCATTATCGATGACGAGACCGCGGCGCATGAGATTATATGCGATTATGCCGCTGAACTGCCTTATTTAGTTCTTCAAAAGAACTGTTACAGTGCATTGGAAGCCATGGAACATCTTAGTAATCACAAAGTAGACTTGATCTTCTTAGATATAAATATGCCGAAGTTATCCGGGTTCCAATTTCTCAAAACACTTACAAATCCTCCGAAAGTTATTGTTACCACCGCTTATGCCGATTTTGCATTGGAAGGATTCGAATTGAATGTATTGGATTATCTACTCAAACCCTTTAGTTTTTCACGTTTTATAACAGCCATCAACAAATTGGAAATAAAGCTGGCGGAGAAATCATTAAACACCGGTACGATGTCCGGTGAATCCATGCCCGAAAGTATTTTCATCAAAGACAACAAGAAACATATTCAACTTCAGTTGAATGAACTTCTTTTTGTTGAGGCCTACGGAAACTATATCAAACTGCACCTAAAGGACCGCACTCTAACTACCCACCAAACACTTTCGTCCCTAGAAAAGCAACTTCCAAAGGAACGATTTTTACGTGTGCATAAGTCATTTCTTATCGCTGTAGAGAAAATTGAACAGATCGAAGGAAACAGAATTCTAATCAGGGACCACAAGGTCCCAATTGGGCAAACCTACAAGCAATCTGTCCATCGGCTATTTACTTAAGGACTTGCCGAAGAGCACCCTTACAACATCAATTTCCAGCACTTGCTTCCCTCATTATTTCTTAATGAAAGAAACGGAAACTGTCTCCGAATTGGAATTCAACACTTCTAAAAGATAAAACCCGGCAGGAATCTCTCTTACATCTACCCATAGTTGAAAGCGTGGTCCCTGGGCCATTCTGTATACGGTTTTCAGGATGCTGCCCGTGCTGTCATATAAGGCAACTCTTTCTATTTCCAGGCCTAAGGAAGGATCTACCTTGATGGTTACAAACTCCTCCGCCGGATTAGGTGATAGGTCAATCTTTACGGCTACGGACTGTTCGGCTACACTTAAGGGCATATCTTCAATCTTACGAATATTGCCATCCCCACTAAATTCTGATATATATAGTGCATTTTCCGTCGGGTTAAAGGCAATACCTCCGGGATTGTCGAAAGTAGCATTTGCAATGGGCCCGTCATCACTTCCTTGTGAACTTCCTGCAAATAGGGTTACATCGTCATTGGTTGTAATGCCTATCTCATAGATCTTGTGAGCCCCGTATATCGTTCCATACAGCTTGCTATTGGCATAACCAATGAATGCCAGAAATGGGCTTCCTCCCCCTCCATCGGTAGGAACGGTAGCCAGGTACACAGCATTATTTAAACTCACCCTATGGATTTGGCCCCCTATATAATTCCCTACATAGAGATTCTCCTCGTCGTCGAAGGCGAGGCCAACCGGTACGTCCAATGGCGCTCCTTGAAATAATTGAGTAATTGTGCCATCTGGAGAAAGAATGTTTACACTATTATTTGAAACCAAAGTGAAATACAAGTCATCGCTCGATGGTGATTTTTCGAGTCCTGAAGGAAAACTCCCAACGGCATAAGATTCGAGTAAGCCACCGGAACTATTGTATTTATGTATCATTCCGGCACTATATTCCACCACAAAAACATTTCCGGAAGAATCGATGGCAATACCATTTGGATTTGCTATTCCGTCCACAAAAACACTGGCATTACCATCTGTGTCTATTTTATATACCGTGTCTCCGGCGAAATTTGAGCCATACAGATTTCCTGAAGCATCAAATTCCATGTCGTCATCTACATCGGCGGAGGGATCATCTAAAAATGTGGTCACTGTTTGAGCCTGTATGCATCCCGTGATGAAAAAGAAGAGTAAAAAACGTTTCATTGCTATGAGTTTTAAAGTTGTACTCCTCAAAACTATAGAAGTCGATATCCAATAAAAAAGTAAGTTTCTAACGATTCATAAATAAGGATAAACTTCCCTATTGCCGACGTTTAGACACTCTGTGCATGTTGATGTAACCGTTTTTTTATGTAATAAGATGGTGTAAGTCCCGTATGCTTCTTAAAGGCCTTGTAGAAGGCAGAACTGGAGGCAAATCCGGATCTTTCGGCTATGTGGTCTATGGTGAATTCTCTGAACTCTGGCACAGCCTCTAAACTCTTCAGAGTATATGAGATACGAAGTTCATTCATGAAATTGGTAAAGGTACTGCCGTAATAACTATTAATCACCTTAGAAAGGTAACTGGTGTTAGTTTCTATAGACTTGGCCAACTTTGCTAGGGTCATATCTCGTTCCAGGAATAATTCGGATTTGATAAACTGGGAAATGGAGGCTTTGATCATCTCCAGCTTTTCTTCATCCAATCCATGGGCCTCTTTATTCATGACTGCTGTATTCATAGCCTTCACGGGCTTGCGTTCCCTTTTTTTTAGTTGTTCTGCCAATTGAACGTTTTTCGCATAGAGAAGTCCCTGCTATTTCTATACCC
>JBCBDM010000141.1:0-9957 GCA_038529705.1 Bacteroidota bacterium | reverse complement strand
GGTCTAATATGTCTTTAGCAACATCTTGCTTACTCTTAACTTCAAATGGGATCACTTTATTGTCGCGAGTGATAAATGTTACTTTGTTGGTGTCGGTTCCAAAACCGGCGCCCTTGTCATTAAGCGAATTTAATACAATTAAATCTAAATTCTTTTTCTGAAGTTTCGTTTTTGCATTCTCCAACTCATTTTGGGTCTCCAATGCAAAACCCACCAGGAACTGACCCTGCTTTATTTCACCTAACGAGGCAAGGATGTCCTTCGTCTTTTCCAGCCGAATCTCAAGGGTGCCTTCCTTTTTCTTTATCTTTTGATCTGCAATCGCAGCCGGACGGTAATCTGCCACAGCTGCACTCAAAATAGCCACATCTGTCGCTCCAAAAACTCGATGTACGGCCTCGTACATCTCTTGTGCCGATGTAACCATGACCAGGTCAACCAGGGGATGATCCATGCTCAGGCTGGTAGGGCCGGAAACCAAGGTAACTTCGGCACCGAGCTCACTCGCCACTTTGGCAATAGCATATCCCATTTTTCCACTGGAGTGATTCCCGATGAATCGAACGGGGTCTATGGCCTCATAGGTGGGTCCCGCGGTAATGAGAATTCGCTTTCCTTTGAGCGGTAATTTTCTTGAAAGGTCCTGTTCAATGAAATCGACAATGGTTTCAGGTTCTGCCATACGACCTTGACCTACCAGACCACTGGCTAACTCGCCATGAGCCGCGGGTATCAAGATATTCCCGAAAGACTGCAGTTTGGAAAAGGTGGCATCTGTGCTTGGATGTTTATACATATCCAGATCCATGGCAGGTGCAAAATATACGGGACACTTAGCTGAAAGGTAGGTAGCCACTAATATATTATCACTAGTTCCCTGAGACATCTTGGACAATGTATTGGCGGTCGCCGGGGCGATTACAAATAAATCTGCCCAAAGGCCTAACTCTACATGGTTATTCCATTGGGCATTATCATCTTCCTCATGGGTGAATGAAGAATATACTTCGTTCTTCGAAAGTGTTGAAAGCGTTAAAGGAGTGACAAATTCCTTAGTCGAAGGGGTCATGACTACCCTAACCTCCGCTCCTTTCTTGACGAATAATCGAACCAAATGAGCACTTTTATAGGCGGCAATACCGGCAGTAACGCCTAGCAATACTTTCTTACCGCTCAATACAGACATGACGCTTATTTTTCTATTTCTTCGTCTTGGGTATTGCGATAGTATATTTTGTTTTCTAACCACTCCTGAACGGCAAGTGCATGTGGCTTTGGAAGTTTCTCATAGAATTTGGAAACCTCAATTTGCTCCTTATTCTCAAAGATCTCTTCCAGACTATCATTGTAAGTGGCGAACTCGTCCAACTTCTCCAAAAGCTCTTTCTTGATGTCGCTATTGATCTGTGAAGCCCTTTTGGAAATAATAGAAATGGCCTCATAGATATTGTTAGTGGGCTCATCTACTAAATTCTTATCAATCGTGGTTGTATTGATAGGTGCTTCCGAATTTTTAATATCACTCATAATGCTTAATTAATTGCTGTTTCTTTTTTCGTTAACCTTTTCTCGATGTCTTGTAAGAACTCATCTGCCTCTTCCTTCAAATCGGATTCACTATAATACTTCACAAAACTATCGTAGTATTTCTTTGCCTCTAATAAACGAGGTTCAACCTTGGAAGGAACGCTATTAATGGCTAAAAGGTATTGAGCCTTAAGCCTTCCCAAAAAAGCATCCTTTCTGTAACTTGAACCCGGGTGATCGGCAATAAAATTGTCAAACGCCTGAATGGCAGGGTTAAAAGTTCCGAGAGTCTCTGCTGTTAACAGATACTGTTTGGCGACTTCAAAATCTTTTTTCTCTATCTTTTCCCTTAATTCCTTAACCAAGGCATTCGCTTCCAATCGGTAGTTGGAATTTGGATATTTGTTTATGAAATTTTGCAGTTTCTCCAGTGCCTTCTCAGTGTCTTTCTGGTCCAATGAATATCGGGGTGATAACCCATAATAACTCTTTGCACTTTTAAACGCAGCTACCTCAACGCTATCACTTTGCGGGTAGGAAGTTTCAAATCTTTCGAATTGGTATCCTGCCAAATAATAATCCTCCAAATTGTAATATGTATTGGCGTGCTTATACATCAAGGCCTCGGCCTGAGGTTTCCCTCGGTAGGCAGGGACGATCTGCTCCATCAATTTTAAGGCCTTCTTATATTTACCCAAATTGTAAAGCGAATCTGCAACTGCATATTTTTTTGCGGTATCATCAGATCTCAGGAGTTTTTGATACTCTCCACATGAGGCCAACAAAAGTCCCGCAAATACAAATAAAAGGCTTATTCTCATAGATTTAAAAAACATCGTGCAAAAGTAGTGAATTATACGTGATTACAAAAACTTATTATCTGGCTAAATTATTGCAACCATTGGGACTTTGGCTCCCAATTCTGAAAAATTTAACGCCTGGTAGTCACAGGCTTCCTAAAAAGTTTCTGTAAAAGTCTCAATGCGGGATCTTAGATCTTCGCTAACGCCCACTAAAGGTAAGCGGACCTTATCGCTGCTAACCCCTAATTTCTGTAGGACTGCTTTGATACCAGCCGGATTGCCTTCCTCAAAAATATAGTCGATAGCCGGCGCGATCCTATACTGAATGGCATACGCCTGATCCACCTTTCTTTCCAGCGCCAAACGCAACATATCTGAAAACGCCTTGGGAAACCCTTGTCCAATTACCGAAATAACACCGGCTCCTCCTGCTAGGGTCATGGGCAAGGCGATCATATCGTCTCCACTTATGACCAGAAAGTCATCGGGTGTTCCTGAGATCATTTCCATGGCCTGAACAATATCTCCCGCCGCTTCTTTAACAGCGATGATATTATCAAAATCCCTAGCCAGTCGAATTACGGTTTCGGGCAACATATTACTTGCCGTTCTTCCCGGAACATTGTACAAAATTATGGGTTTGGCAGAAACAACCGCAAGGGCTGCAAAGTGCTGATAAATACCTTCCTGTGTGGGCTTGTTATAGGATGGAGAGACCGAAAGTACCGCGGTGAATGCAGAAAGGTCATGCTCTTGCAATTCGCTTTTCACGGCCCTGGTGTCATTCCCTCCCACTCCTAAAACCAGGGGAAGTCTCCCGTCATTGACTTCAATTACCGTTTGGATAACCACTTGCTTTTCCTTTTTGGTCAGGGTAACGCTCTCTCCGGTAGTACCTAATACCACTAGATAATCAATTCCATTATCTATCTGATACTCTACTACTCGTTTTAATCCGGCAACATCTATCTGATTATCGTCTGTAAAAGGGGTGATCAAGGCTACACCGGTACCAATGAGTTCTTTCATGTCTATGTCCGTAAAACGGATGTTTTTAAAATTAGATTTTTTTCAATATTTGCAGGTATTTCTTAAGTTCGGCTTTGAAAGCTTCCGTATTCTGTGGCTTTACGGAGATCAATAAATCGAATAATCGGTCGTCCGAACCTGCAAAACCTACCTTGAATTTGGCCCTACTTTGAGAGACCATAGCATCCAAAAATTCATGTTTCCCTTCATAGTAGCCCACCAGAACGTCGAACTCCCGGTTCAGAAATTCGCTGGCATTTTGATTGTGCATCTCCCCTTTCCAGTTAAAATCCTTGCATTGCACCTGATTCTGTAATAGAGAGGGAAGTTTTTTCTTCACTTCAATAAACGAAAAAACTTTTATATCCTTAGGTTGCAGGCCCAAGGGTTTATGGAAATCATACAAGGTATCAAAGTCCTGAAAAAGCATCTCATCCACTAAAAAACCCAGCGTTTTCGCTGGCGCATTTACTTTGGACAAATCCCGTTCATCCAAGTTTTTCTCGGTGAGTTTGCGCAACGATCTTCGCTTTAATTTTTCGAACATGAGTTTGGTAAGCTTGCTCTACAAAAATACGAGTTCTGCTTTTTATTTCGACCCGCTTTACGAAATCATTTGTAAGAAATCATCTTCCGAAATGATAGGAATTCCAAGACTCTCAGCCTTAGTTCTTTTACTGGGTCCCATATTGTCTCCAGCCACTACAAAACTGGTTTTTCCCGATATACTTCCAGAGACCTTCCCCCCATTATCTTCTATCAGTTTCTTGAGTTCCGTCCGGGACACCTTTTCAAAAACGCCTGAAACCACAAAGGTATTGCCCAGTAACGTGTCTGTTTGATTGGCTAATTGTTCTTCCGAGATTTGTAATTGGACTCCGTAGTTCTTGAGCCGTTCAATGGTTTCTTTGGTCTCTTCGGAAGCAAAGAATTGAATCACACTCTGTGCAATTCGATCCCCGATCTCATCCACAGCAACCAACATTTCCTCCGAGGCCATCATTAAAGCATTGATGGTCTTGAAGTGCCTGGCAAGCTTTTTAGCCACCGTCTCTCCAACATATCTAATTCCCAAAGCAAACAAAACTCGCTCAAAAGGTATTTCCTTAGAGGCCATTATACCATTCACCAGATTCTCCGCACTCTTTTCGGCCATTCGTTCCAGCGGAATGACCTGAGCCGCTGTGAGCTGGTACAGATCTGCATAGTTCGCAATAAGATGGTTCTCCACTAAAAGGGCAACAGTTTCCCCTCCCAGCCCTTCTATATCCATGGCTTTTCTGGAGATATAATGCTGAATACGCCCAATAATTTGAGGCGGACATCCTTGAGCATTGGGACAATAGTGCTGGGCCTCCCCTTCGTTTCGAATCAATTCCGTAGCGCACTCTGGGCAATGGGTAATGTATTGAGTAGGTTGAGAATTTGAAGGGCGTTTAGACAGCTCCACTCCCATGATCTTGGGAATGATCTCCCCTCCTTTCTCCACAAAAACGGTATCTCCTTTGCGCACATCCAACTTCTCAATTTGATCGGCATTGTGCAAGGAAGCTCTTTTTACAATCGTACCCGCCAGCTCCACAGGTTGCAAATTTGCGACTGGAGTAATAGCACCGGTCCTACCTACCTGATAGGTAATCTTTTCAAGTATGGTAGAAGCCTGTTCGGCTTTAAACTTATAGGCTATAGCCCAGCGAGGCGCCTTGGCTGTATATCCCAGTTCTTCCTGCTGCTGAAGGCTATTCACCTTGATCACTACTCCATCGGTTTCATACGGAAGATCATGTCTATGCGTATCCCAATAATTGATAAAATCCAGTACTTCCTCTATATTCTTTGCGACCGACGCCGCTGTGGGGACTTTAAATCCCCATTCACGGGCTTTTGCGAGATTTTCGAATTGGGTGGTCATCCCAAGTCGCTCTCCTTTGATACTGTAGAGCAGACATTCTAAGGGCCTTTTCGCCACTTCACTACTATCCTGAAGTTTCAAACTTCCCGAAGCGGTATTCCTTGGGTTCCTGTAAGGTTCTTCTCCCAGAGCTACTCGTTCTTCATTCATCTTATTAAAACCATCCCAGGGTAAAACGATCTCTCCCCGAATCTCGAAATAAGGAGGATAATCTCCCTTTAATTGAAGAGGTACCGACTTGATTGTCTTGACGTTAGCCGTTACATTATCGCCCTGAAAACCATCTCCCCGCGTCACGGCTCTTAGCAGACTCCCGTTTTCATAGGTAAGGCTCATGGAAGCTCCATCGTATTTAAGTTCACAGGTATACGCTACTTCGCCGTCCACCATTTTGTGAATGCGTTTTTCCCAATCCTGAAGATCCTCTTTGGAATAACTATTATCCAGGGAATACATCCGGTAGGTATGCGGAACCGTTTCAAAATTCTTGGTCACCTCGCCCCCTACTCTCAGGGTAGGTGAATTGGCATCATAAAATTCCGGATGGGCGGCTTCCAAAGCCTGAAGTTCTTTTAGTTTGATATCAAATTCGTAATCACTGATCGTTGGATTATCCAGAACGTAGTAATTATAATTGTGTTGACGAAGCTCTTCGCGAAGGGTGTTGATCTGCTGCTCAATATTCATAAAAACAAATATAAAAATTATACTTTCGAAGTATAAAACCCCGATTCGCTTTAATCAACGAATTATAAACAAAAAAGCCGCCCCTGAAAATGGGACGGCCTTTTCTATTTAGAAAAGCTAGGTTTACTCTTTTACAAATCGTTTGGTGAAGGCCAAACCTTCAGACACAAAACGCACAAAATACATTCCCGAGGCAAAGTCAGATACATCTATGCTCAAACTACCTGCTGTTTGCTCTTCCTTATAAACAAGCTGTCCGGTAGGTGAGAACACCAGTATCTCATCGAAATTACCTTCCCGGATTTCAATATTCAAGGTAGCATTCGCCGGGTTAGGATATAGTTTTACGTTATCTGAAGTTCTACTGAAGGACTCCACCCGTGTAATCGTCTCACTTACCACAGGTATGACTGGTGCAGAAGTTACATTGTCTCCCCGAATAATGATCTGATCGAAATATACACGGTCGTTATTCACGCTGGCATCATTTCGAATTCTAAATCGATTGTTGCCATTGAAATTATACGTTCCCGAATCCAATACAATGGTATCTGTGAAGAAGGAGCCATTACTGAAGTCGGTTCCCGTGACATAATTCCCAATAACCTGAAAACTGCTACCATTGAAGAATTCTATAAAGTAATCTTCCCCATTTTCCATCCCTACGGCATAGGTGTGGAATTCAATGGACACCTCCGTATTTCCACTGAGATCCAATACTGGCGATACCGAATTGGACGTGCTGGAATTATCTCGAAGTCGGATGGAATAGTCCCCTTCAAAAGCCCGGGTACTGTTAAAAGCTCTTGTACAATCACTTCCGGGATCGCTCCAACCTTCAAACCCCGTTTCAAAATAGTAGGCCGCTATAATTCCAGGGCCTCCACCGGTACCTCCTCCTTCTTCCAGGTTCACGGTATAGTCCTCAACTTCTCCCCAGGTAAAGGTTTCACAAGAGGTTGGGATATCATTGTACTTCATAGAAACACGCATTCGTACGGAGCTCAAAGAAGTTCCGCTCGGCACGGTAAAGGAGCCACTGTTAGGCGTATCGGTTGATGGAGCTTTAGACCATACCAGTTCACCGGCATCGTCGAAGTCTCCGTTGTTGTTATAATCGATCCAAACAGCATAGCCTTCCGCAAAGACAGTTCCTGTCCAGGTAGGGGTCACCGTGATGGTATAGCCTTGTCCTTCCGACAAATTCGTCGATATGGACGTGAAATCCGAATAAAACTGGGCTCCCGACGCATTGTCGATCGTATTCAACTGAACCCTGCTAATAAATTCGTCGTTGGTATTCGTACTGGCCGAATCACAGTAGGTAACACCACCTCCCTGGGTGGTTGTAAATGACACGCTCGCGCTACCAGATATATTACCCGCCGCATCCTGTGCGGTTACGGAGGCCGAATAGTTTGTGGACGGAGAAAGCCCCGTGACCACGAAAGAATTGGTTGGAGAAGTTCCTACCGGATTTCCATCAATGGAAATGTTATATTGGGTTACTCCCACATTATCCGTAGAGGCAGTCCAATCCAAGGTGGCTCCGTTAGCGGTAATATTGTTCGCCACCAAATCGGTGGGAACTGTAGGTGCTTCTGTATCCGGTGGTCCGGCCTGAATCTGAAAGACCCCTACGACTCCTCTTCTGCTACTGTTGATATATTCATTAATGAACCAGAAGGTGGAATCATCACTTGGATCTACATCGATCTTGCTGTAATCACCGTATCTTATCCCGGAAAAATTACCATTCCCATTGGCGATTACCTCTTCCATGGCGGTCATTGTTCCCAGTGGATCCGAACTCAATCTACCCGTAAAATAAGAACTTACTCTTACCGTAGTAGGTGTAGTTGGGCCGGACATAGAAGTGTATCCCATACCTATATTTCCTTGTCCGTCCATGGCTAAACTAGCGTTCCATGCGTGTCTGCCATCGGGCGCGGTATAGGTTCCTTCTTGATATAGAGACCAGGGTTGATTATCACCACTCTGACGAAATTCATACCACCGAACTCCAGCTCGTTCGCCTGAAGAGGCATCCGTATCGACCACAAAATTGAACACTGCCGAATTGTGGGTTGCAAATTTTCTAAATTGCGCCTGATTCATAATCGTGGCCTGCAAAGCATCGATAGCGGATCCTCCTCCGGGTTGAGTTAGGTTTGAAAAACTTCCTCCGTCGAAAACACTGATAAACGGGGTGGTCGAAATTTCCTGCGCAGCAGACACTGTCGAACTTCCCGGATTGGCCCAGTTTACATCGATGGTCCATAATTTTATATGGTCATTAGAGACTCCTGCCCAGGCATCATCCTGTAAATAGACAATAGGTGCTCCTCCCGCTGCCGGAAGATTTCCATTGGTTACATTAAAAGCCTGCGGACTGTAAAAACCACTGGTTCGGATTCCAGGGAGGTCGAATCCAAGGATCTGAGCTCCCGGATTTCCCGCCAGCATTTCATCGCGTTCCAAAGCCCATACTCTATTGCTGGAACCGGTATTGTCTGTCATATAATATCCATCACTCCACACGGACAACTTCTGGTAGTCATTAATGGCAGCAATAGTATACACGAACCAATTGGCTGTTAACGGATTAGGGCCGTCCGAAACGGCGATCTGAGCGCCACTTCCCAAAAAGGATAATACCCAACGGTCTGCGGCATTGTCATAAGAAGCAGTAAGGTCGCAACAGCCTCCTGAAGGAAAAATAGCCGGATTGGGAGACGTTTGTCCCAGTAGCTGGTTTCCGGACTTATCGTAAATGGTAAAGCCCGTATTAAAGACCACCATAACATGATTGGGTCCTACAGCTAGCGAAGGATCGGTAGGCTGAGAGCCGGATGCATAGGCATCGAAAACCAAACTCGCAGGTGCCATCCGAACCGATTGCTCACTTTCGTGACGGTTCCTTACAAAATAGTCGTCTTCGGTTTGGGGATCTTTACCGGCAACGATCTCGTTGGCAATGGATCTTTTATCCTTCGCTTCTTTTACAGAATTATCGGAAGGTATAAGGTCGTCGGGTCTGGAAAGCATGGAGGTTACATACTCAACAGATGAAACTGTTCCTTGATAAACAGGTTCGGCAGGTACATTTACCTGCGCATTGATCGCTGTAAATCCGGAACATAATACAATGAAAGATAATAGGATTCTCTTCATAATAAATGATGTTAGATTTGTTAATAATGGTCGTGAAGCTACATAAATATTTGACAAAAAACACCGTTCCGAAAACGTTTTCGATAAAATGCAATGAGATCTTTTATATTGTACGGTTTAGCCGTAAAAAGGATACTAATTTAACACCGTAAAACGCTGGTAAAAAAGAAAAGGAAGCTCAATGAAAGGCGAGATTTAGGTACGCTCTGGTTTCAACCATTTAGGAATCAACGGAGCTTTAAACGCTTCCATTTTTTGAAGTAGGTTTTCTATGGAGGTATCTACAAGGAGTAATTCGTAATTTTCCATTTTTAGGAATCCCGTTCTCACCATGGTTTCCAACAACTGAAGCAAATGATCATAGAAACCATTTACATTAAGTAGACCTATGGGTTTGGAATGTAAGCCCAGTTGTAACCAGGTGATCAGCTCAAAAAGTTCTTCCAGTGTCCCAAAACCGCCAGGAAGTGTAATAAAGCCATCACTGATCTCCTGCATAATCAACTTTCGTTGATGCATATTATCCGTAGTGATAAGCTCGGTCAATCCAAGATGAACCACCTCCTTCTTTTTCAGGAACTGCGGAATAACTCCTATCACTTCCCCTTTAGCCTCCAGCATGGTTTCGGCTATGGTTCCCATCACACCGATCTTTGCGGCACCATACACCATAGCAATTCGTCTCTCGGAGAATAAGAGTCCCAATTCTTTGGCTGCTTCCGTGATTATCGCATCATTACCACTACTGCTTCCACAGAAGACACATATTTTATGGAGTTGTCCCAAATTGGTTGGTTTTTTTACATCGTATCATGCGGTCCTTCC
>JBCBDM010000140.1:0-9959 GCA_038529705.1 Bacteroidota bacterium | reverse complement strand
TTGTTTTGCTCTTTCTCAATAATAACCTGTCAAAAGCTGTCATCACACTTATGAACGTGATCATTATCCTGGTTCCGTTGATCAGTACCATCTTTGGGGTGATGTACTATTACAACTCAAGGGAATTCACCGAGATGTTATTGGCGCAGCCTGTAAAGCGATCTTCTATTTTCCTCGGGCAGTATTTTGGAGTAGCCCTTTCCCTGTCGCTTAGCCTTATTCTGGGGCTCGGAATTCCGTTCGTGGCCTATGGCATTTTTAAATCGAATGCTATTTGGGATTTCTCATTACTCCTTATTACAGGAAGTATCTTAACGCTAATATTTACCGCTCTTTCTTTTAATATAGCACTTGCCAACGAAAATAAGATCAAAGGTTTTGGATATGCCATCTTGCTCTGGTTGTTTATGGCTGTAATCTACGACGGTATCTTTTTGATGTCACTACTCATTTTTGAGGAGTATCCGTTGGATACTTTTTCACTGGGAGCGACCCTTTTTAACCCTATTGACCTTTCCAGGGTGCTATTACTGCTTAAACTAGATATTTCGGCTTTGTTGGGGTATACCGGGGCCTTATTTCAAAAATTTTTTGGAACCGGTTTAGGGGTACTATTGTCTGCCGGAGCTCTGGGTGTTTGGGTGATCTTACCCACCTATTTTATCTACAGACGATCGAGAACAAAGGATTTTTAATAACCACTGACCGTTGTCATATGTTTTAACAAGCCTTCGTCGAATCTTTGCAGAAAGATAATTTGTTATGAGTGTTTTAGAAAGTCAGGGTTTAAAGATTGTTTCCGCTGCGGAAGCCGTTTCTATCGTGAAATCCGGAGATCGCGTATTCTTTCAGGGAGCTGCGATGACTCCCAATTTGTTAATCGATGCCCTCTGTGAGCGCCATTCGGAACTGCGGGACGTAGAGATTGTCCAAGTGCATACCCATGGGGAAGCGAGGTATATGCAATCCCCTTATAACGATGCCTTTCGATTGTATAGTTGCTTTGTAGGGGCCAACGTCAGGAAAGGCGTAGATACCCATTCGGGTGACTATATTCCGATTTTCTTGAGTGAGATCCACTGGCTTTTCCGAAAAAATATTCTTCCTCTGGATGTGGCTTTTATTCAGGTTTCACCTCCGGACAAGCACGGTTATTGTTCTTTGGGTACTTCGGTGGATATTACGTTACCTGCTGTGCAAAAAGCGAAGAAGGTGGTCGCTATTATGAACCCCAGTGTGCCTAGAACGCATGGCGATGGGATTATCCATATACGGAATATCAATTATGCCGTGGAGCTAAACCGCTCCATTCACGAAAGTTATCCCGGAGCTCCTAATGAAACCGAATCGAGAATTGGGAAGTACGTGGCTGGACTGGTAGAGGACGGAGCTACCTTGCAAATGGGAATAGGAAATATACCCAACGCTGTACTGAAGAATTTGACCCACCATAAGAGGCTGGGCATCCACACCGAAATGTTTAGTGACGGCATCCTTCCTCTGGTCGAGAAGGGGGTGATCACTGGGGAAGAAAAGGAAATAAAAACAGGGAAGATCGTTACCTGCTTTGCTATGGGAACACAGAAGCTTTATGATTTCGTGGACGATAACCCAATTGTCCACTTCAAGGAGGCGGCTTACACCAACGATACGGCTATTATTCGCCAGAATCCCAAAGTTACTGCCATCAATAGCGCGATAGAGATCGATCTAACTGGACAGGTTTGCGCAGATTCCATAGGGTTCTACCAATACTCCGGAGTAGGAGGGCAGATGGACTTTATTCGAGGTGCTTCCCTATCTGAAAACGGTAAACCCATTATAGCCATGGCCTCCACAACTGCGAAGGGTATTTCGAAGATTGTACCCTATTTAAGACCCGGTGCCAGTGTTACCACAACCCGTGCCCATGTGCACCATATCGTTACCGAATTTGGAGTGGTGAATTTATTTGGAAAGAGTTTGGAACAAAGAGCGAAAGCCCTTATCAGCATCGCCCATCCGGATCATCGCGAAAGTCTATTACAAGAGGCATTTAAGAGATTTGGAAATAGATAGGGTCCATTGGGTAAATAATTCAAATGTTGAAAACTGATTTATGTCATTTTCTCAAGCCAATCAACCCTTCATCTTTGCAGTAGGTATGAAGAGTAAATTTCGAAACCCATGATTGCTTGTTTTCACTGCGGAGATGAATGCGACCCACAAGGGATTATCCATAAGGAAAAGCACTTTTGTTGTAAGGGATGTAAGACGGTTTATGACATTCTGAACGATAACGATCTTTCCTATTACTACGACCTTGATGAAAATCCGGGAATCTCTCCCCAACAAATACAGGGAAAATTCGACTTTCTGAACAACGAATCCATCTCCGGGAAGCTGCTCGAATTTAATGATGGGACTACTGCAGTGGTTTCATTCCTTATTCCAAGCATGCACTGTAGTTCCTGTATCTGGGTACTTGAAAACCTTTCAAAATTAAATTCCGCCGTAAAGACATCCCGGGTAAATTTCCCTGAGAAGACCGTGCGAATCACGTTTTCCTCCTCGGCATGTTCGCTACAAGATTTGGTAATATTACTGGCCAAAATTGGATACGAACCCTATATTTCCTTAGAAGATGCGAATGAAAGAATACGAAAAAAGGACTATTCTCTGGTCTATAAGATAGGGGTTGCGGGTTTCGCCTTTGGAAATGTAATGTTCCTTTCCTTTCCCGAATACTTTGAAGTAAATGAATTCTGGTTGGAGCGTTTCAAATACCTCTTTCGATGGTTGATGTTCGCTTTCTCACTTCCCGTTGTGTTCTACGCCGGCTGGGATTACTTTACCTCGGCTTTCAAAGGGTTACGTTCTAAAATTCTGAATATTGATGTGCCCATTGCCCTGGGGATAGCTGTTTTGTTCATTCGAAGCACATTGGATATCATTTTTAATTGGGGAACGGGATTTTTCGATAGCCTCACGGGGTTGATCTTTTTTCTGTTACTTGGGAAGTTCTTTCAGCAAAAAACCTATGCCCACTTATCCTTCGAACGGGATTATAAGTCGTACTTCCCCATGGCGGTTACTCGATTAATAAAGGATAAGAAGAGCGGTATAACTTCAGAAGAACAAACGCATGTAAATGACATCGAACCCGGCGATAGAATCCTGATAAGAAATGAGGAACTCATCCCGGTAGATGCTATTTTGCTCAAAGGAAATGCCTTGATCGATTACAGTTTTGTTACGGGTGAGGCCCAACCTGTTCCCAAACGATCGGGAGATCTCGTTTTTGCAGGGGGAAGACAAACCGATGGTATGCTGGAAGTTGAGGTGGTCAAGACCGTGGAGCAAAGTTATCTCACGCAGCTTTGGAGCAATGATGCGTTTAGCAAAAAGAAGGGAAGTTTTTTCCAAACACTTACCGATAGGATTAGCAAAAGGTTTACGGTCACAGTGCTGTCCATTGCGTTCATGGCAACCACCTTCTGGATGTTCTATGATATTACTAAGGCCTTTCATGTTTTTACAGCGGTACTCATTATCGCCTGTCCCTGTGCCATTGCATTAGCAGCGCCGTTTACGCTGGGAAATTTGCTAAGGATCTTTGGAAGTCATAAATTCTATTTAAAGGAAGCCTCTGTCATAGAGAAAATGGCCGAGATCGATACGGTGGTATTCGACAAAACGGGGACACTGACTACACATCAAAAAAGTATTATTACCTACGAGGGCATGGAACTGTCTGAGGATGAAGTGAGTTTGCTCCATAGCTCCCTCCGCGCTTCCAACCATCCTTTGAGCCGGGCCTTATACGAAGTATTAGATCGGCATGATATACTAACCCTGGACGAATTTGAAGAGAAGCCAGGAAAGGGTATTTCCGCCAGCGTGGCCAACCTGGATATGAAGCTGGGTTCGTATTCATTTGTGGAAGGGGCAAATACTTCCGAAGTAAACCGAAAAACAACGGTTCATATTAGCAGCAACAATACTTACAAAGGCTGTTTTCTCTTTCATCAGGAATACCGTCCCGGAGTATCCGATATTTTTAAGAATCTGGCCAAAGACAATGAATTGATTATTCTTTCCGGAGATAATGATGGAGAAAGAGCGCATTTGGCGGCTCTACTTCCTGAAGGAACAAAGTTGCACTTTGATCAAAGGCCTGAAGACAAACTAAACTTCGTCAAGCATTTGCAACAACAGGGGAAGAAGGTAATGATGGTAGGAGATGGCCTCAACGATGCAGGCGCCTTGAAGCAAAGCAATATAGGCGTGGTTGTTTCAGAAAATGTCAATGTGTTTTCTCCAGCCTGCGACGCTATTTTGGATGCTTCCAGATTTGGCGATCTCACTCAATTTTTTAGAATTTCCCGAAGAGGTGTGGATGTGATTCGATGGAGTTTTATCCTCTCTTTGCTTTACAATTTGACAGGGCTCGCTTTTGCTGTGACAGGCCATCTAAAGCCGATTGTAGCAGCAATTCTAATGCCATTGAGCTCTGTGAGTGTTGTTGTCTTTACCACCGTGCTCTCACAGATCATTAGCAAAAAATTACACGTTAAAAATAGTTCTTAAAAGGTGATAAATGTCATTTTCTAGCGTGAAAGTCGGAGATATTTTTACAGCATTATTCAGTTAGGTATGAGTATTATTTATTTGCTTCTCACTATTAGTATCGTAGTCGCGATCATCTTTTTTATAGCCTTTATTCTTTCGGTTAAAAATGGTCAGTATGAAGATGTTTATACGCCTTCCATACGTATGCTTTTTGAAGATGAACTGGTCAAAGAGGAGGAAACCAAAAGCGTATCTACTATTCAAAAAACAACAACTAAGATCAAATAGAAAGACCAGAATACTATGGACGTAGAAAAGTTTTATTACGACAACAAAATTGTTAGAAATTTCCTTTGGGCTACCATGTTCTGGGGAATTATCGGTATGAGCGTTGGCCTGTTATTGGCCTTTATGTTCCTGTTTCCTAACCTTACCGACGGCATCTCCTGGCTTAGTTTTGGACGTTTGCGGCCGCTTCATACCAATGCCGTAATCTTTGCTTTTGTAGGGAATGCGATATTTGCAGGGGTTTATTATTCCACCCAACGTCTGCTTAAGGCCCGTATGTGGAGCGACCTGTTGAGTAAGATCAATTTTTGGGGATGGCAAGCCATTATTTTGGGGGCAGCTATTACGCTTCCGTTGGGGTATACCACTTCCAAAGAATACGCAGAGTTGGAATGGCCTTTCGATATTGCCATTGCTGTGATATGGGTGGCTTTTGGCGCAAATCTCATTGGAACTATTTTAAAAAGAAGACAACGACACCTTTACGTGGCGATTTGGTTCTATCTAGCAACCTTTGTAACCGTAGCCGTGCTGCATATTGTAAATAGTATTGAGCTTCCGGTAAGTGCCCTGAAGAGCTATTCGTTCTATGCGGGTGTTCAGGATGCTTTGGTGCAATGGTGGTACGGGCACAATGCCGTGGCCTTTTTCCTTACTACACCTTTCTTAGGTTTGATGTATTATTTTGTTCCGAAAGCGGCCAACAGACCCGTATATTCCTATCGTTTGTCCATAGTTCACTTCTGGTCCCTCATTTTCATTTACATCTGGGCGGGACCTCACCATTTACTGTATTCCACCCTTCCGGATTGGGCGCAAAACCTGGGTGTTGCTTTTTCGGTCATGCTCATTGCACCTTCCTGGGGAGGAATGATCAACGGATTACTCACCTTGCGTGGTGCCTGGGATAAAGTACGAACGGATCCGGTACTCAAATTTATGGTAGTGGCCATTACAGGATATGGTATGGCTACCTTCGAAGGACCGATGCTTTCCCTTAAGAACGTAAACGCCATTGCTCATTTTAGCGATTGGGTGATTGCCCACGTGCACGTAGGTGCTCTGGCATGGAATGGTTTTCTAACCTTTGGGATGGCCTATTGGCTGGTGCCTAAACTTTTTAAGACTCGACTCTGGTCCACCTCATTGGCGAATGCCCATTTCTGGGTCGGAACTCTGGGAATTATCATGTATGCCCTGCCCATGTATGTAGCTGGTTTTGTGCAAGCTTCTATGTGGAAACAGTTCAATCCGGATGGGACCTTAACCTATGGAAATTTCCTGGAAACGGTTACCGAGATCATGCCTATGTATTGGATGCGCGCCATTGGTGGTAGTCTGTTTATAGTAGGTGCATTGGTAGGAGTATACAATCTAATTCAAACGGCAAGAGTTGGCAGTAAAGTGACCAACGAGCTTGCTGAGGCGGCTCCGCTTCAACGCGTTACCAAAAAACGAACTTCCAAGGAAGGCTACCACACCTGGTTGGAGAGAAGACCTGTGAAGTTGACCATCTATGCCACCATTGCCATCTTGATTGGAGGAATGGTCCAGATCATCCCTTCGTTAATGGTTGATGACTATGTACCAGTGATCTCCAGTGTAAAACCCTATACACCACTTGAGTTAGAGGGGCGCGATATTTACATCCGAGAGAGCTGTGTTTCGTGTCATTCGCAGATGATCCGGCCTTTTAGAAGTGAAGTGGAACGCTATGGAGAATATTCCAAATCCGGAGAATACGTCTATGATCATCCTTTCCTTTGGGGAAGTAAACGAACCGGCCCCGACCTGTTACGGGTAGGAGGTAAGTACAGTGATAATTGGCATCTAAATCATTTCTACGATCCGCAGAGTACCTCTTCAGGCTCCATTATGCCTTCTTATAAATGGCTTATTAGAAATGAGTTGGACAAATCTGATACCGAAGCCAAGATGAACGCCATGGTCACCCTGGGGGTACCATATACCCAGGAAGATATTGACCGGGCCCAAGAATGGATGACCGAACAGGGAACTCGGATCGAGGAAAACCTGTACAGCGATCCGGACTTTGCCAAGACTTATGAGGCGGATAAAAAATATGCCGAGGACAACGGAGAGGACTTTGTTGAAATGCGCAACCGGGAGGTTGTGGCATTGATCGCCTATCTGCAACGTCTGGGAACTGATATAAAAATTAAGAATACGGAGGAAGTATCCACCACAAAATTGGATTGATCATGCTAAAATTTGTAAAAGGAAACTTAGAGAATATTGAGGGGGTAGAGATCTATCCCATCATATCACTGCTCATATTTTTCATCTTTTTTACGGCCCTATTTTGGTGGGTGATTACTGCGAAAAAAGAGCACATTAAAGAAGTGAGTAATATTCCATTAGACAACCAAAACGACGACAAACTATGAAAACAGGAGCCTCCTATTTACGGGTAATTATCTTCTTACTCCTGGCATTTTTGATGCTGGAATATGTTACGGAAAATGGAGCCATGGCCACTTTGGAGCAATATCCTATTATTTGGGCCCTTTTAGCCATGATTCTATTTATTGCCATTGCCATTGAAATTATAATCCAGGCGTTTAAGACTATTCTCTACAGAGGCCTGAATGAAGAAGCGCGAGAAAGGTACCTGGCGGCCGAAGCTGTTCGTAAAGAACAGCAATTTGGTTGGCTTAAACGGACCTATAAAAAACTCCTGGGCAGTAAGCCCATGGAACAGGAAGAAGAGATCATTCTAGATCACAATTATGATGGCATCAAAGAACTTGATAATAGTTTGCCACCGTGGTGGGTGTATTTATTTTATGCCACCATACTGTTTGGTGCCATCTATTTGGTCCGATTTGAGGTCTTCAAGGATTATGATCAGATTGAAGAGTACGAAGCTGAAGTAGCGGAGGCCCGAATCGAGATTGAAGCGTATAAAAAAACGGCCAAGAACCTGGTAGACGTCAATACCGTAGTACTACTTACCGATCCGGGAGATCTGAATGCGGGTAAGACCATATTCACCGATAACTGTGTGGCTTGTCATAAGGCCGATGGAGGAGGAGGTATTGGCCCTAATTTAACCGATGAGTATTGGATACTCGGCGGTGGAATTAAGAATGTATTCAACACTATTTCCGAAGGAGGTCGAGATGGTAAAGGGATGATCTCGTGGAAAAACGACCTAAAACCCTTGGAGATGGCGCAGGTGGCAAGTTATCTGCTGCAATTTCAGGGGACCACACCGGCAGAACCCAAGGCACCTGAGGGCGAGATTTGGACGGACCCGAACCTTCCGTCCGGAACGGATTCGGAATCTATTCCGGCAGCGGTTGTAGATACGACATCGGTCGTGGAGACCGAAATTGAGAATTAGGGAGTTTCCCTCCTTCGCTTCTTGTTAGAAGCTTCGGAGGGTCGCGTCGTCCGTTGTATCCCGCCTTAGCCACAGCTAAGGCGGGGATGCCACTTCCACCGCTAACTCGAAAAAGAAAAACATTGGAAACACCCGATACCGAAAAGTTTAGAGATAGTATTGCAACCGTCGATGAGAAGGGGAGGCGCAAATGGCTCTTCCCCAAGAAGCCGGTGGGCAGGTATTACGAATACCGCAAGTATGTGAGCTATGGATTACTACTCTTTCTTTTTTCGGCACCTTTTATCAAGATCAACGGCAACCAGTTCCTCATGTTCAATGTGCTGGAGCGTCGGTTCAATATTTTCGGATTTCCATTTTGGCCCCAGGATCTTCACTTGTTTGTAATCATGATGGTGATAGGAGTGGTCTTCGTGATCTTTTTTACGGTAGCCTTTGGCCGTTTATTTTGTGGTTGGATCTGTCCGCAAACCATATTTATGGAAATGGTCTTTCGCAGGATCGAATACTGGATCGATGGGGATCGCGGGAAACAGATTCGTCTGGATAAAATGCCCTGGAATGCCGAGAAGATCAGAAAACGGGTGTTGAAATGGACGGTATTCTTTATTATTTCTTTTCTAATTGCCAATGTGTTTTTGGCCTATCTTATTGGAAGTGATAAGCTCATTCAATACATAATATCCGGCCCTCTAACTAATGTAAGTACTCTTATTTCCTTGCTCATTTTCACGGGGGTGTTCTACTTTGTATTTGCCTGGTTCCGGGAGCAGGTATGCATTATTGCCTGTCCATACGGGAGGTTGCAGGGGGTGTTGTTGGACAACAAATCCATAGTAGTGGCCTACGATCATAAACGGGGAGAAAAAGAGGCCGGGCGTGCCAAGTTCAAAAAGAATGAAGATCGCCCATCCACGGGGAAGGGAGATTGTATCGATTGCTTTCAGTGTGTCCATGTGTGTCCCACGGGGATTGATATTAGAAATGGAACTCAACTGGAATGCGTGAACTGTACGGCTTGCATAGATGCCTGCGATCATATGATGGAGTCTGTGAACCTTCCCAAGGGATTGATTCGCTATGCCAGTGAGGAGAATATTGAAAAGAAGGCAAAATTTACGTTCAGTCCCAGATTGAAAGGATATACCGCAGTACTGATAATTCTCATTTCCGTTTTTACCGGAATGTTGTTTCTTAGAAACGACCTGGAAGCTAATATTCTGAGGCTACCGGGACAATTGTACGAGCGAAAGGCAGACAATATGATTAGTAATGTCTATACCTATAAAATAGTGAATAAGACCACAAAGGAGATAGAGAAAGTGCACTTCGAGCTTTTGTCGCATCAGGGGACCATAGCCATGGTATCTCAAACCGAATTCAGTGTGCCGGAGCAAGGATTGGCAGAGGGGACCCTTTTTATAGAGATTAATAGCAGTGCCTTAAGTGGAGATAAGGACCGGTTGAAGATCGGTGTTTTTAGCGGGGATGAATTAATTGAAACCACGACTACGGCCTTTTTAGGTCCGCGTAGTTATAAATAGCAAAACTTGCGTTAGGGGTTGCAGTGGCATCCTTTTTTGGACACTTCGAGAACCTCAGTGTCCAAAAAAGATACAACGGAAAACCCGGCCCTCCGTCGCTTCCTTCAGAAGCGATGGAGGGAAATGCCAAAAAAAAGAAGTTTAACTAAATAGAGCCCGTTAGGGTTTGTGTTATGAAAATAAATTGGGGTACCGGAATAGTGATTGGA
>JBCBDM010000139.1:0-9975 GCA_038529705.1 Bacteroidota bacterium | reverse complement strand
GTCAAGTATTCGATACAGGAACTCAACCCTCATTATATCATTACAAGAGATGAACTATTATCTCAACAAGACAAACCATCTATCTAAAATCAATCAAAACGAACAGATGAAACGAGTACAAGACATTTCGGAACGAGAGATCTTACCTAAGTACACTAGGGCTGTGAGAAAATAATAAATTACGACACATGAAAATCGAAAACACAAAAGCGCAAATGCGGAAAGGGGTACTGGAGTACTGCATCCTTTCCATCCTAAAAGATGGAGAAGCGTATACCAGTGATATACTGGAAACCCTAAAAGACGCAAAAATGCTAGTGGTGGAAGGGACTATTTACCCTTTATTAACCCGACTTAAAAATGCCGGGTTGTTGAACTACCGTTGGGAAGAATCTACCAGTGGGCCACCGCGTAAATACTATGAGCTTACCGAAACCGGTAAACTATTCCTAAATGAATTAAACACTACCTGGAGCGAATTGCAACAGGCCGTTAATAGAGTAACCAGCGAAAAAACAACGAAATGAACAAGACAGTTAATATAAATCTAGCAGGAACATTTTTCCACATCGATGAGGATGCCTTTGGAAAATTACAACGCTATCTGGAAGCTATCAAAAAATCCCTGAGCGACCCTCAAGGTAGCGACGAGATCATCAAGGATATTGAAGCTCGTATCGCTGAACTATTTTCGGAAAAATTAGAAAAAAGCACCCAGGTAGTTACCCTTAAAGAACTCGACGAGGTGATTGCCGTAATGGGTCAACCCGAAGACTATATGGTAGACGAAGAGATCTTCGAGGACGAACCTCACAAACGAAGTTCCAGATCGAGGTCTACCTCCAGAAGGCAGTTATACAGAGACGAAGATAACAAGGTAGTGGCGGGAGTTTCTTCCGGATTAGGACACTATTTAGGGATCGATGCGGTTTGGGTTCGATTGCTTTGGGTACTATTCACTGTATTCTCCAGCGGAATCTTTATCCTTATCTATATTCTTTTCTGGATCATTGTTCCTCCGGCGGTAACCACTTCAGAAAAACTGAGAATGACAGGGGAACCTATCAATATATCCAATATTGAAAAAAAGTTTAAAGAAGGATATGAAAATGTCTCCGAAAAATTGAAAGACGTAGACTATGACAAATACGGGCAAAAAGTTAAGAGCGGTACAACCAGCTTTTTCGATGCGCTTGGTAATGTCCTTCTTACTATACTTAAAATATTTGTCAAGTTCTTTGGAATCATCATCATCATTGTGGCCATTTCGGTGCTGGTTTCCCTCATCATAGGGTTGTTCACCGCAGGATCCTTTGGAATATGGGGCCATGGAGAGTTCATGGACTGGTATCAATTGGTAGATACTACCCAAGTACCTATTTGGTTGGTTTCTCTACTTACCCTGCTGGCTGTAGGAATACCCTTCTTTGTACTCCTTATCCTGGGACTGAAGATCCTGATCAATAATCTAAAATCCATAGGTACACCCGCAAAGATCACCTTATTGGTATTGTGGATAGGTTCCTTGGTTGGACTGGGAATCCTTGGAATAAGACAAGCTACCGAAACGGCATTCGATGGAGAGTTTAGAACTGAAAGTACGCTGCCAGTAAGGAGCGGAGACACTCTAAACATTGCCATGGTCTCCAATGATCTATACGAATACGATGCGCGTAGACGTGGCCGACTGCGTATTGAATACAATGAAAATGACGAAAAGGTGATCTATTCTACCGATGTGCGTTTGATCGTAAGGTCTACCAAAGACCCTGAAGCCAGGATCGTGATCGAAAAACGCGCGGAAGGAAGTGAATATGTCACGGCAAGAGATCGTGCAAAGGATATCGATTATGACTATACCTTTGCGAATGGTAACCTGGGACTAAATGCCTACTTTACCACAGACATGGAGAACAAATATCGTGATCAAGAAGTAGAAGTGATCCTGTATCTCCCTGAAGGTACGATCCTCTATGCGGATAATAACACTTATTCCTTCCACAGAAACGACTCCTATTACAGAGATATACTGGACAACGGAGATGAGGAGCAATATTTGCTTATACAGGAGGGGAAAACCAAATGCCTGGACTGTCCGGAAAGGAGTTCTAATAGCGATGAGAATTACGACTGGAATGACGACGATGACGGCGGTGTGTATATTAAAGACGAAGACGGAGATTATATTCGTATATCCAAGGACCAGTTCAAGATCAAGGATCAGGACGGAGATAGCCTGGTTATCGATAGAGACGGTATACGCATAGAAGCTGCCGATAAGGACGACACCCTAAAGGTGAAAATTGGAAACTAGATCCATCAATAATTCAATCAAAATATAAAATCATGAAAAAATCAATCAAGTTTATTTTAATCGCCCTGCTGGCAGTAGGAATGACCAGTTGCAACTTCGATCTTCAATGGGGGCAGGTCACCGGAAATGGAAATGTAGTAACCGAAGAAAGACCCGTAACCTCAGATTTTACCGCAGTAAGAGGTAGTGCTGGAATGGACGTATTTCTAACCGAAGGGAATGAAAACAAGATCGTTGTGGAAGCGGATGAAAACCTCTTGGAGATCATCGAAACCGAGATCAGTGAGGGGCAACTAAAAATAAGAGCAACCCAAAACATTGGAAGGTCCAAGTCTCAAAAAGTACATGTTACCTATAAGAAACTGGAAAAAATAAGTGCTTCCAGTGGGGCCGATGTAATTGGTAATTCTGTAGTTAAAACCGAATACCTCACTCTGGACAGCAGTAGCGGGGCCGATTTGGAAGTAGATGTAGTGGCTCGCGAAGTATATGCCGATGTGAGTAGTGGTGCCGATCTGAAAATTTCAGGAAGAGCCGATAAGTTGGTTGCCGATGCCTCCAGCGGCAGTGATCTAAAGGCCATGGACCTTGAAGTAAAGATCTGTAAAGCTGAAGCTTCCAGCGGAGCAGATATTGTGGTCAATGTGAAGGAAGAAATGGACGGAAAAGCATCTAGCGGAGGTGATATACGTTACTACGGAAATCCAACCGCCGTGACCGTAAAAGACGGAGCCTCCGGAAGTGTTCGTAAAATGTAAGCATCATGGGATACCTATGATTCCATAGTACACCATTGATTCATTGTATCACTAATTCATTATATCATTAATTCATTCTAAAAGGGACTAACCAACCCTGTAAAACCCTGAAGTGGAGTCCATAGCACTTCGGGGTTTTCATTTTTTAGGCTTTAGGCAAAAACAAATTCATCCCTCAAAAATTCAAATCTCATGAAACCACTTTACCTCATTATGGTATTCTATTTTTTAAATTTCTTCGGAATTGCACACGCCCAGGTAGCTCCTACTTCGGAACTATACAGAACCTTCCAAAAAATGGACAGTATTGTGTTCGATGCCGGTTTTAATAGTTGTGATCTCGCGGCCCTTGAAGCCTTATTGACAGACGATCTGGAATTCTACCATGACCAGGGTGGGATTCAGGATAAAAAAGCCTTTCTCAAGGCAATGAAGGATAATATCTGTTCCTCTCCGGATCGTAAACCCATCCGAAAACTTACTCCCAATACCATGAACGTATTTCCGATGTACAATAATGGTGAATTGTACGGAGCCCTTGTGGAAGGAAAGCATGAGTTCTATATAAAAGAACCCGGAAAAGAACTTTATCAAACCAGTACGGCGCTGTTCTCCGGCCTCTGGATACTAAAGGGAGACCAATGGAAAATGAAGCGGGTGTTTAGTTATCACCATCAATAAGATCTTTTGTAACCAAAGGTCAGTTCCTTTCGTCTTATCTGCTTTAAACATCAATCAAAATCAATTATGTCAAAAATTTTCAAACTCATTTTTTCCTGTTTTCTAGTAATATCCGTAGCATCTAAGGCACAGGTAAAAACCTCTTCAGAACTATACAAAACACTCAAGGCAAACGACAGTTTGTTATTTCAAGTTGGTTTTAACACCTGTGAACTTTCCTCTTGGGAAATCTTACTAGCGGAGGATTTGGAGTTTTACCACGATAAAGGGGGTGTTCTAAGATCAAAAAAAGACTTTATCACTCAGTTTAAAAATGGAATTTGTGGTTCTCCCGATTTCAAATCCAGACGAGAGCTCGTTACCGAAAGCCTGAAAGTCTTCCCATTATATGACAACGGTATACTGTATGGGGCCATTCAACAGGGGGAACACCGTTTCTTCGAAAGTACAAAGGGACGGCCAGAGCAACCGGGAAGTACCGCCAAATTTGATCATCTTTGGATAAAAGAAGAAGGCTCTTGGAAATTGAAAAGGGCTTTTAGTTATGATCATAAGATGCAAACCCCCGATCGCAAGAGCCAGGAAATAAGTGTATCCCAAAATATACTACAAAGCTTTACCGGCACTTATCAGGCACCCAAAAGCGGTACCGTCATCATATCTGCTAAAGAGAATTCGCTTCATCTAAAAGCCGAAGGAATGGAAGCCGTTATTTATCCCATATCCAAAACAGAATTCGCGCATAAACAAGCGCCCTTGGTTTTCAAATTTGTGAAGGACGACCATGACAAGGTGACCCGATTCATTGTCATTGAAAATGGCAGCCCCGTCGAAGAAGCGATCAAGAAGTGATCTAACCGAAAAAGCCGGAACAATTGTTCCGGCTTTTTTGTATTGTCTATAAGAGTCTAAGCTCCTACCTCTTCTTTCGTCTCTACAGTGGCCAAGTATCTTTCAGCATCCAAAGCCGCCATACAACCTGTACCAGCGGCGGTTACTGCCTGACGATATTCTTTATCCTGAACATCGCCACTAGCAAAAACTCCTGGTTTATTGGTCTTGGTAGATTTCCCTTCTGTAATGATATAACCGGTATCATCCATATCGATCTGGCCCTTGAAGATATCCGTATTGGGTTTATGCCCAATGGCGATAAATAGACCTGTGATTGCGATCTCTTCCTTATCTCCGGTTACGTTATTCTTCATACGTAGGCCTTCCACCACCATATCTCCCAGTACCTCATCTACCTCGGTATTGTATTTAAGTTCAATATTCTTGGCGGCGGTCACTCGATGCTGCATCGCCTTGGAAGCGCGCATTTCATCTCGACGTACCAACATGGTCACTTTATTGCAAATATTAGCTAGGTAAGTGGCCTCTTCCGCTGCGGTATCTCCCCCCCCTACAATGGCAACATCTTGTCCTTTGTAAAAGAACCCATCACACACGGCACAGGCAGACACTCCGCCGCCTCGTAATTTTTGTTCACTAGGCAACCCCAAATACTTAGCGGTTGCTCCGGTTGAAATAATTACGGTTTCCGCTTCGATCTCGGTCTTACCGTCTACCGTAACCTTGTGGATTCCCCCAACTTCATCGGCAAACTCCACTGAAGTCACCATTCCAATGCGTACTTCCGTACCGAAACGTTCGGCCTGTTGTTGTAACTGCACCATCATAGTAGGTCCATCGATCCCGTCAGGATATCCGGGAAAGTTGTCTACTTCGGTAGTGGTTGTTAATTGGCCACCAGGTTCCATCCCAGTATACATGACCGGTTTAAGATCTGCTCGGGCCGCATAAATGGCTGCCGTATATCCCGCTGGTCCAGAGCCTATGATGAGGCATTTTATTCTTTCTATTGTTTCAGACATAGGTAAAATTCTTCAGTAATATTATAGACTGTAAAAGTAGTAAAGTTAGGGTAAACCTTACACCAAAAGTTATTAAGAATAGTGATGGGTTTATTAAGACTGCTTATGACTTATCCTTGGAAAGAAACGACCTGTACTTTTAATATAATCTTTGTACTGTTCAAAGCGTTCGATCAATAATTCTTCCTCTAAATTAGATTTAAAATAAAACACAATAGCCAGTACCAGGGTGATGGTTAGTTTAAAAGGACATGCTACAAAAACGGCGTAAGATGTCATAGCGATTAAAATCCCGGTGTAAATAGGATGCCTTATATATTTATAAATTCCTGACGAAATGAGGTTTGCATTGCGTTTAGGAGATGGAAATGGCGATAGATTTTCGTTTAAGTTAAGAATTCCTAACAGAATTATAAAGACACCAATGATTAAAAAAAGAATAGAAACATAGTCTACCCAAACAGGAAAACCTATATCTACAAAATGCCAATCAATACCAAAATAAATGGCAAAGAGAATAAATTGAATAACGACAAAAAATATGTCTTTCTTCAAGGGATTGTTAGGGTTTGTTATACTATTTCGTAATAAGCAACTCAAAATTAAACAAATAACTCTAATCTAGAAGCTACAAACTGTAAGACTAAACCTACAAATATCGTTCCAAAAAAAGAACCCCCTCTCAAAGCAATGAGAAGGGGTCGTATCGCCAACTAGTAAAGCCCATTTATTAGAAGGCGTATAAGTTATTGCCAAAAGCAAGTGTACCGTTTTAAGCGCGCAAAATAATAAGATTTTTCTTACTAAATTAACAAATTGTTAAGTTTTCTGTATTTGGAAAATCAAGATACTAATAATCAATCTGATAGCAAAAAATAAATCAAAAGTGAATGCTTCGCATTGCATTTTTTTATTTCCTCGACACCTTCAAAACAGGATTTACAGAATCCTACTAAACCCTCAGTGCAAATCAAAAGTGAATGCTTCGCATTGCATTTTTTTATTTCCTCGACACCTTCAAAACAGGATTTATAGAATCCTACTAAACCCTCAGTGCAAATCAAAAGTGAATGCTTCGCATTGCATTTTTTTATTTCCTCAGGCTTCAATGAATGTATTCATTTCGCCTTCGTCAATAAAAAAAGTGATTTGCAATGCAAATCACTTTTGGTTAAGTCGGGATGACAGGATTTGAACCTGCGACCCCACGCCCCCCAGGCGTGTGCGCTAACCGGGCTGCGCCACATCCCGAATAAAATTTAGTGAATCACCATCAGGTGATACGATATGGCTTTCTAAACACTAATTCCTAGGAATAGTTTTTTAATACATCGAAGGACCATATCCCAAATTTTGGGTAGCAAATATACTATTTCTCTCGTTTTTCTTGAGCATAAATCCAGATCTCTTTTTAAAAAGAAGCCATCTTGTTTCTTCTATTACATAAAACACTACGATTTCACCATTTAGCAATGAATACAAACACCTGAAATTAAGCAGAATAGACTTTTAGTTTTATATTTATATGAAACTAAAGAGCTTTAACCCAATATGCGAGTGAAACTTTTAGTTATCTGCTGTATGCTACTGTCCACCACACTGGTGGCTCAGGATGAGATATTCAATTTTCGGCATCTCGCCCTGGAGGAAGGTCTTTCCCAACTTTCGGTAACTTGCATTATCAAAGACAGCAAAGGTTTCATGTGGTTTGGAACGGAAGATGGACTCAACAAATACGATGGTAATAAATTTACGGTATACCAACATCAACCGGATAAGCCAGAGAGCATTAGTGACAGCTACATAAATACCATCATTGAAGATGATAAAGGCGCTATCTGGATAGGTACAAATAACGGTTTAAATAGATTCAATCCTAAAACAGAAACCTTTACCAAGTGCATGAGTAGTGCCACTCGTCCAGGATCTCTCCCCAGTAATCATATCAATACAATATTCATTACTCGCTCTGGACAGCTTCTCATTGGAACTTCCAAAGGATTGCTTCTCTATAAATCGGACGACACATTTCTATCGTATCATCCGTATCAAAAAATGAGTCCATATTCGGTTATTGCCATTAGTGAAGATTCTTATGGATATCTATGGGTACTTACTCAAAATACTTTGGATAGATTGTGCATCAGCCAAGACTTACGTTTTCAATTAGATGAGAGAATTGGGTTAGAACCCTCTATAAAATATAGCATGTTGTTAGATTCTTCTTTTATTAGAATTGGAACCCACAAAGGTCTTCTTACTTATGACATTAAAAAAAAGACCTTCGAAAAACTTCTATTCTATAAAAATAGTAACGATGTAGATCAGCGTAACAGCATTCTCTCCATAGTGAAACAGGGAAAAGATAGTTTACTCCTTGGAACTTTAGAAGGGGGTGTTATTATGATGGACACTTCAAGTAAAACATATCGAACCATTGTATACGATGCTAACAATCCTGCTGGACTCAGGACCAATGCAATAAAATCCATATATCTGGATGAGTCCGATCTACTTTGGATTGGAACATACGGTCAGGGGATTTGCCAATATGATCCGGGGCAGTTGGATTTTAGATATTATACGAAAGAGACCGACCAAGGTTTCGGACTTAGTGAAAGGTCCGTTCGGGCCATCCTTGAAGATCGAGACGGTGAACTTTGGATAGGCACTCATGAGGGACTCATTCGATTCACCAGGAATATCGGTACCATTCGTAGATATCAATCGGATTCCAGTGGCAATGTCTCTATTTCCTCGAATGCCGTGAGAGCACTTAAGGAGGATTCCAACGGAATGATTTGGGCCGGAACCTGGAGCCATGGGCTCAACAGCTTCGACAAACATCGCGAGGTCTTTACTCAATATACGTATTTACCGGGCGAAACAGATCCATTGGGACCTGTTAGAGCGATTGAAATTGGCAAGCACAACGAAATTTGGATCGGAGGAAATGGTTTGAGAGTATTTAACGCAGTGACTGGGGAAAATGAAAAAGTTGCTCTTGGAAATCAAAAAGAATACGGCGTTTACAGTCTACTTCTTGAGTCGGAAGACCTTTTGTGGATTGGCACCTATGAAAATGGATTACTTTGTTTGAATACTGAAACAAAACAAGTGAAGCAGTACCTCAACAATCCGGAGGATCCTGAGTCTTTGAGTTATAATCACGTTACCTCAATACAAAAAGATACATTTGGAAATTTATGGGTAGGTACCTATGGTGGAGGTCTCAATACATTGGACCGTAATCGTCAAAAGTTCAAACGATATAATACCAGCACCGGACTAAAAAATAACGTTATCTATGGGGTTTTGCCGGATGATAGCAACGATATATGGATTTCAAGTAACGCAGGAATAAGTAGACTTCAGCCCATATCTACTCAGGTATCCCATTTTGGCCAGGAACAGGGTATTCAGATCAAAGAGTTCAATGCCGGAGCTTACTTCCAAAGTGAATCTGGTGAATTATTCTTCGGAGGGACCAACGGTCTTATTTCATTTTTTCCGGATTCCCTATATGGAAAAAGAGATGTTGAAGATCTAGTATTCACCCATTTTGAGGTGCCTATGGAAAACGAAACCCTCAGTGCATTTGAATTATTCGGAACGAACATTTCTTACCAGAACCAAGTTACTTTGGATCATGATCAGAACAATCTTATATTGACCTTTTCAGAATTAAACTATTCCCACAATCAGGACAACACCTATGAGTATCAATTATCAGGACTGAGCCAGGAATGGATCCATTTGGGAAAGGAGCGCTCAATTGCAATGGGAAATCTAAATCCAGGTGAGTATACGTTGACGGTAAGAGTTCGTGAAGCAATACAGGAAAAGACTTCCCTCAAAATTTGGATTCATCCTCCTATATGGAAATCACATTGGGCTTATGTATTCTATGCAATATGTCTTTCATTAACAACGCTCTTTGTCTATAGAAAAATCCAGGAAAACAGAAGACTCAGGGAGCAATTTGAGCTGAAAATCAAAAACCTGGAAGGTTATAGGATCTCTTCCCATCAAAAAAGGAATCGAAAAACCATAGATGAGGTTACCACTAAGGCAGACAAGCCCTTGTCTATAGAAGAAAAATTCCTTTTACGCATTACGGAAATTGTTGAAAATCATCTTACCGATTCGAGTTTCGATGTTCAACGCTTCGCCGATGAAATTTTTATGAGTAGGTCGCAGCTCTATCGGAAATTAAAGAAAAGTACCGGGTATTCTACTACCGAATTTATCAGGCTCATTCGTCTGAAGAGAGCTGCCGAACTCCTGAGCAAAAATACAGGAAATGTATCCGAAATTGCCTATCGGGTGGGTTTCGATAACGTTG
>JBCBDM010000138.1:0-10062 GCA_038529705.1 Bacteroidota bacterium | reverse complement strand
CGAAACGGCAACCTTCTTTTCTTTCTCCAGTTCCCGTTGTTTTACGCGCTGAAGAGAATTGAAACGCCTTTCCGTATAAAAATATGAGGGATCCACCAGTTCAAAGCCTTTTTCTTGTGCGAAGATCTCAGCTCCTTTTCCGCTTAACATCACATGAGGTGAGTTGTCCATAACGGCTACTGCAAGGTCTATTGGATTCTTGATCCGGGTCACACCAGCAACCGCACCGGCATTAAGCGTAGCTCCGTCCATTACGGAGGCATCCAATTCGTTGGTTTCCTCATGTGTAAATACAGCTCCCTTCCCTGCGTTGAATAGCGGGGAATCTTCTAAAATATTGATTGTAGCTGTTACGGCCTCCATGGCATCGCCGCCGCCTTTCAAAATTTCGTGGCCTGTTCTAATGGCTTCCTCTAGTTTGGTGCGATACGCATTTTCTAAAGAATCACTCATATTTTCCTTGAGAATAGTTCCGGCTCCTCCGTGGATGACAATTCCGAAGTTGTCTACATTTGGGATCGCTTTTTCTTCAGAAATTTCTGATTTTCCTACGTCACTTTTCTTAGAATCACAGCTAAAAAGCACAAAAAGTCCGATGAAAAGCGTTAAAATTTGAAATTTTTTCATTTTTCTTCATTTGTATACGAAGATACTGCAAATCGCCCTGTTTTCCGAGCTTGAGCTCAGCTTTTATTGTAAGAATATATTACAAAAAATACACAAAACATCGATGAAATGCATATAAAATAAGATTAAATGCAAAAGTTTGCATTTTTTTTCCTACATTTGAGTCAACATCAAGCCCCAAATTTGATGCCCCCCGTAAAATGAGACTACTTAAAACCAGCCTGCTTGCTATGGTATTACTTTTCACCATAGCTTCCTGTTCAAAAGATGAAAACGTAGTTGTTGATGAAGCAAACTACAGTATTGACCTGAATCTGGCTCAAGAAACCGATTGGCAAATGGCCAATGAGATCTTGATGCTCGTTAACGAACATAGAGCCACCTTGGGTCTTAGAGCTATTAAGAGAGACCAGCAATACGCTTCTGCTTATGCTGTGGGACACACTAAGTATATGATCGATATTTCAAAGATCAATCACGACAATTTTGGAGAGCGTTCCAGAGGACTGAAAGATAGAGGCGCTGTTTCGGTAGCCGAGAATGTGGCTATGGGATATGAAACTGCCGAAGAGGTAGTACATGCTTGGTTGAACAGTCCTTCACACAGAGCGGTAATTGAAGGGAATTATACCCACTCCGGATTTGGAGTGATGCAAAATGACCGAGGTCATTTCTACTTCACCCAGCTTTTCTATAAAAAGTAAAATACTGTTTTTTTTATATTGATGCAATTGCCGTATTTTTATGCAAACACATAAAGATACGGCAATGGCTATTTCAAAACCTTTCAATCTAGACAAATGGATCGAAGATAATCGAGATCTTTTAAAACCACCGGTAGGGAATAAAAACCTCTACATAGACTCCGGAGATTATATAGTCATGATCGTTGGAGGTCCAAATGCTCGAAAGGATTATCATTACAATGAGACGGAGGAATTGTTCTATCAGTTGGAAGGGAATATCGAACTTATTATTCAAGAGGGTGGAGATCGAAAAGTAATGCCATTGGGTCCCGGCGATATGTATTTGCATCCAGCCAAAACACCGCATTCTCCGGTTCGGGGAGAGAATTCCATCGGGTTGGTAGTTGAACGTAAGCGGGCGGGACAAGGGTATACTGACGGCCTTCTTTGGTTCTGCGATAACTGTAATAATAAGCTCCATGAAGTGTATTTCGAACTGCACGATGTAGAGAAGGATTTCCTACCGCATTTCAAGGAGTATTATAATTCTGAAGAGCTACGCACTTGCAAGAATTGCGGACATATAATGGAAACCGATCCACGATTCACGGCAGACTGAATGAGTAGGTTGAGCCCAGAGGATTTTCCGGATCCGTATCATACTTTCTTGGTTTGGTTGCATGAAGAAGTGACGTCTTCCTCTTCAAAATTTCCGGCTGCTGCCGTTCTTTCTACGCAAGGATTGGATGGATTTCCCAATGCCAGAACCATTTCACTCAAAGAGCTGCATCATCCACATTTCATTTTTACCAGTTCCATGAGTTCTTTAAAGTCTCTGGAGATAGAGGCTTCACCCAAAGTAGCTCTCACTTTTTGGTGGGAACGTTCTTTGCGGCAGGTTCGGATACAAGGAATTGCGTCCCAAATCTCAGAAGAACAGGCAGATTTTTACTTTTCGGAACGATCGAAATCGGCTCAGGTGGCGAATGTGATCAGTGAAACAGGCGCTCCCCTGGAGGACATGGGAGGCTTGAAACAGGCGCATGCCAAAATGCTAATCGATTTTCAGGAAAAACCTCTTATTCGACCCGCCAATTGGAAGGGTTTCAAGGTAGCTCCTACACGAATGGAATTCATGGAATTCAAAGAATCCAGACTCCACCATCGTGTTTTGTACCAGCTACAGGAAGGTCGATGGGAAGCTTCTCAACTTCAACCCTAAAGAACCTTTCTTTTCGTTTCTATTTATCCTGCGTAATGCGTACATTCGCAGCATAAAATCAAAGAATAAAAACACTATATAATTATGTCAGTTGTAGCCACTTCCTTCGGAATTGAAGAAGCATTAGAACAATTAGGGATAGAAGCCGTAAATCAGGGTACTTCTACCGGAAACAAATGGTTTCCGGGAGGAGCTGAAATAGCCTCTTATTCTCCCGTAGATGGAAAATTAATTGGAAAGGTAACCACGACTTCCAAAGAAGAATACGAACAAACCATGACAGCCGCAACCGAGGCTTTCAAGTCCTGGAGATTGATGCCGGCTCCTCAACGAGGAGAGATCGTGCGTCAGTTTGGAGAAGAACTGCGCCGTTTGAAAGAACCGCTTGGGAAATTGGTTTCCTACGAAATGGGGAAGAGCTACCAGGAAGGATTGGGTGAGGTTCAGGAAATGATCGACATCTGCGATTTTGCCGTAGGTCTTTCAAGACAATTACACGGTTTAACAATGCACTCCGAAAGACCGGGACACCGTATGTATGAGCAATACCATCCGTTAGGGGTGGTTGGAATTATCTCTGCCTTTAATTTCCCTGTGGCCGTATGGGCATGGAATACCGCTCTGGCCTGGATCTGTGGAGATGTTTGTGTTTGGAAACCTTCGGAAAAGGCACCCCTCTGCGGAATTGCCTGTCAGAAGATCGCGGCTAGCGTATTTGCGGACAACAACCTTCCTGAAGGAATTTCTTGTTTGATCAATGGAGATTACAAAGTGGGAGAATACATGACTACAGATAAGCGAGTCCCCTTAGTCTCGGCTACCGGATCTACTAGAATGGGTAAGATTGTTGGTAGGACCGTTGGTGAACGTCTAGGAAAGTCTTTATTAGAGTTAGGAGGAAATAATGCCATTATAGTAACTCCGGATGCCGATATTAAAATGACAGTGATTGGTGCGGTGTTTGGTGCGGTGGGAACAGCGGGACAACGTTGTACTTCTACCCGTCGCTTGATCATCCATGACAGTATTTATGACAAAGTAAAAGATGCCCTGGTGGCTGCTTATGGGCAATTGCGTATTGGAAATCCTCTGGATGAAAACAACCATGTAGGTCCATTGATTGATACGGATGCCGTGGCCATGTATAACAAGGCCTTGGAACAAGTAGTAGCCGAAGGAGGTAATATTGTAGTAGAAGGTGGAGTATTGGAAGGGGAAGGATACGAAAGCGGATGCTATGTAAAGCCTGCGATTGCCGAAGCCGATAATAGTTTTCAGATCGTACAACATGAAACCTTTGCTCCGGTGTTGTATTTACTAAAGTACAGTGGAGACGTTGAGGATGCGATCGAGGTGCAAAACGGTGTAGCTCAAGGACTTTCCAGTGCGATTATGACGAATAACCTACGAGAAGCGGAACGTTTCCTGTCTCATGGAGGAAGTGATTGCGGTATTGCCAATGTAAACATTGGAACTTCCGGTGCCGAAATTGGAGGAGCTTTTGGCGGTGAAAAAGACACCGGTGGCGGGCGAGAATCCGGAAGCGATGCCTGGAAGATTTACATGAGAAGACAGACCAATACCATCAACTATACAACCGAGTTGCCTTTGGCTCAAGGGATCAAATTCGACCTGTAAGAGTTATAAAATTACTTCGTTCTTCGAAGTGATGAACACGTTACAACCCGCTTTCTTAAGAGGCGGGTTTTTTATGCTTTTCATGGAACTTGTGATGCATTCCTGGCCTAAATTTCCATATTCCATATCTCTGCAAATCCCTAAAACACTCTTGTTGATCGCTTTTTTATGAAATTAAGACGAAAAAAATCCGATTTACGGATAAACCATTCATAATCAAGCGCTTTATTTAGTAACTTACAAGGACATTAACCATATAAGTATATCCAAATGAGTAAGAAAACAGTGTACTTACTGGGTATCTTGCTTACTATCCTTATTGGCACCTTCTTCTATTGGAAGCTCTGCTGTGGTGGAGGTCTGGTGGCAGAATCAGACTCGCACAGTAATCGCGATAGCGAAGAAGTTGTAGATACTCCCTCTCAGGGGGATAGTGACGCTCGTACCTCAACGACAAAAACTACTGGCTTCCCCTTCACGCTCAGTGACCCAAGTGGAGATTTTTCGTTTAGTAGTAATGACAGTTTTAATTTTGACGCTTCCGGATTTGACCTTCTGCGCCCTATTTCAGAGAAAGTAAATACGGGTATAGACGAATTACAACTCTATTTAAGTGGTAATGACGGTAAGTCTGTAGACATCACGGGGTTGTATACTTCCAGAGAAGAAAATACCTCGGCCTTCCCCAATCTTGGGCTGGCAAGGGCCAATGCTATCAAGAATTACTTTATTTCCAAAGGAATTCCTTCCACCCGGATGAATCTATTTGGAGCACTGAATGACGAACTCAGTGCAGATGGTAAGGTCTATAGAGGACCTGTTTCTTTCAGCTTTAGTACGGCAACTGAAATATCTTCTGAAGAAAAAGAAAAGGCGGCGATAAAAGCATTGAGAAAGAAGATACAGGAAGATCCGTTGATCCTGTACTTCGCCAACGCCGAGACCACGATAAACCTCAGTGAGTCACAGCGACAAAAGATTAAAGATATCGCTACCTATCTTGACAAATCTGCTCCTTTGGGCATGGTTGTTATCAACGGTCATACGGACAATACGGGTAGTTATGCCGGTAACATCAATATCTCGCGGAAGCGGGCTTACTTTGCAAGAAGTTACCTGGTGCAAAATGGTATTCCTGAGAACCGAATCAAGGCGACCGGAAGTGGATCGAACAAGCCTATAGCAAGCAATGAGACCGAAGAAGGCCGAGCCAAAAACCGACGTACTGTCGTCACAGTAAACTAATCAGAATCTCAATCTAAAAATAGTATAATATTATGAACTGGTGTATATTAATTCCATTGCTCGTGGCGCTTTTGAGTGCTCTATTTGGATATTTATTAGGGCGGTTGTTCTCCAAAGGGGAGGACCATTCAGCCGAAATAGAATTATGGCAGAACAAGAATGCCGAACTGGAATCGGCTCTAGCCAATTGCAAGGCAAGACTGTCTGCAGCTGAAACCAGCGAGATGGCAGCCGAAGCTTCTTCTGGCGGAAATTCAGGGATTGTTTCTTCTTTTGCTGGAAGTTCTGCAGCAACGACCCCTCTCATAGCTTTCGATGCTGCGGCAGCCAAGGCAGCCTTTGGTAAGAATATAAAGCAGGATGATCTAACAGTGATCGAAGGAATTGGACCAAAGATCCAGGAACTCTTCAAAGATAATGGTATTCCAACCTGGAAAAGCCTCTCCGAAACTGCGGTCTCCAGATTGCAGGAAATTCTGGATAGTAAGGGAGAGCGATATCGTGTCCATAACCCTGGCTCCTGGCCCCAACAGGCAAAAATGGCCTATGAAGGACGATGGGCCGAACTTAAAAAATGGCAGGACGAACACGATTACGGAAAGTTCTAATATCCATCCATTTAGAATTGCTGCCTTCTTCGTTGGCGAAGAGGGCAGATTTTATATTAAATTTGAAGAAAGGACGTTATAAAAAGAAAAACTATGAAATTTTGGGCATTGATGATCCTTTCTTGTCTCACACTAATCTCATGTAAATCTGACGACGATGTTACGGATGATCAGGTTATTTGTACCACTGAATTTGTTTTCGGACTATTGGTTCAGGTTAGGGATGCCAATACCGGGGGAATTGTCCTCAACGATATCACCGTTACGGCGACCGATGGGGATTATTCGGAAGAGCTAACCTTTAGTTTCGACACGTTTTTTGGCGCGGGAGAGCGTCCTGGGAACTATACTATTACCGTGGAGGCTGAAGGCTATCTCACCTTAATATCCAATGTGATAGAAGTGGGTGCAGATGAGTGTCATGTGATCACGGAACGGGTAGAATTGGAAATAGAACCCCTTTAGTTCCTTCCTTTTTCCGTTGGATATAATTCAAAAACGGGTTCACTTTGCCAATATTGCTTGGTGTCCACGTCCATTACCGTTAAGGGTCCGGTAAACGCTGCACCTGTATCTACATTCCATAGGTTGGCAAAGTTGAGCGGTATAGTTTGTCCCATTCGAGTAACAGGTGTATGCCCTATATAGATTTCTGAAAATAGCTTTAATCGTTGTGGATATTTTGGATCGTCTAGCGATAGATTCGGATCCAGAGATCGGGCTACTTCCCACAGCGTACGATCCCAAAAAACAAGATTTCCGAAGTACTCGTGTTGTGGCCCGTTCAGATTGGTAAAGCCAGCATGCACAAACAAACGATTTGCCGAATCGATATGATAATTGGTCAGAGATTCGAAAAAATCGTGGTGTTTGCTCTTTTCTTCGGAAGAAAGGGCGTCGTAACTCAATTTGGAGGCCTCACCACCATGTGCCAGCCACATTGGATTCTCATCCCTGTGTTTCAGATATCGATGTATGAGATAATCGTGATTCCCTCGAATGAATATACAGGAATGCATTTCAGAAAAATGAAGTAAAAAAGAAACTGTTTCGGCTGCTTCACTCCATCCATCTACGTAATCTCCCAGGAAGATGAATTGATCCTTTGGACGAGGGTTCACCATCTCCAATACCTGTTCCAAAGCCTTAAGCCCACCGTGAATATCACCAACTACCAAGGTTCTCATCCTCATTAATTTTGTGCATCCACCACCAGGAGGATGGTAACAATGATCCCAATTATCATCAAAACAAACAGGAAGATCTTCCAGAAAGAATAGGGTCGTTTTCCCGACAGTTTTCCGGTTTGCCCATTTACAAAGAAATTATATCGTTTTCCTTTGAAGCTGTATGCACTTACATATACGGGAAGTAGTATATGTTTGAAGGTTTCCTCAGAAAGTGTCATATTAATGGAATGCACTTGCTGGGTATCTCCCCCTATATCCCTCCGCACCCAACGGTCTGCTATGCGCTCGGCTTCCTTTCCGGCAGAAAGATGGCCATCCTTAAGTGGGATCGTATATTTTTCGGTCACGAATCCAGATAGGAAACCACTGTCAAAAGGTTTTAAACCTTGTAAATCCCAAAGAGCCACTTTGCGAGGGATGACTCCTGCCTTTTGTTTAGAGGCTTTGATCAAAGTGTCGTCTATAAAACCGGAAATATTTCCACTTGCCGGATACCATCGGGTTCTGCGTTCCTGGACGGTACGTCTGTTCTTGCCGCTTCCCACAGTTTTCGTTACATAGTAATACTCGCCACGTTGGCCGCTATAGCTGGCATAGAGTTGAGCGTCGAAAGTCCAATAGGGAACATACAATCCCTTGGTGTTTTGGGGGTCCAAGGTCGCTTTTTTTAGCTTGTTGGGAGCCCACCAAAGACCCTTTACCCATTTTTTAAAAATAAGATGGGCTTTGGCCTGATCCAACTGGAAGGGAAGCACCGCACCCGGTAATATCCATTCCTCCTTATACGCGTCTTCAATGATCAAAGGAGAGCTGCAGTACACACAATGTAGGGACTTGTAATTCTCTTCTATATGTTGATTGGCTCCACAGTTCTTACACTCCAGCATAGTGATGGCTTCGCTGTGCGATTGTGCACCGAGGGTATCGAGATATGGCTTAAGCTCCAGCTCTTCGAAACCCATCTCAGAAGGAGGTATTTCCTGAGTATGCCCGCAATACTCGCATTTAAGCTCTGTAGTGCCAGGAGCATACATGAGCTCAGCGCCGCAGTTAATGCAGGATTTTTTGAGTTCAGATTTTTGTTGAGGTTTGGTATCCACAGGCGTTGTCTGTTCGAGCGCAGTCGAGAACTAGAATAAATAGACAGTGGCAAGCAGGTTTGGACTGCGCTAACCCCTACAACTGTCCTATTGGGTTAATGATTATCCCGGTAATGGTGGCGGGGTACTTCCTCCGAGGAATGCCTTTAATTCTTCTACATCTTTGATGGCTGCCCACTGGGTCATTCCCTGTTTCCATACCAACGTATCCTTGTTCACGGTACGGTTTGCAAAGAGTGCTCGCAGTTGATCGAAACCAATAGGTCCGGCTTGCTGTCCATTCACGGCATAGAAATACTGTATAGCTTGCGGCATAGGTGGTGGGACGGCGGCAGCTTGTTGAGGAGGCATTTGTTGGCCACCCATTTGCGGGCTCATCATACCACCCATCTGTTGTGCCAGAACAAACCCCATTCCCATACCCATTCCAGCTCCGGCCGTTCCACCTTCGTTAGCGGCGGCGGCTTCGATCGCCTTAGCCGTTTTGAACTTGGTCAATTTATCCAGATCCAGTTTGTCGATACGGCTGTATTCAAAGATCTCTTTTTTGAGATCCTCCGGCATGGAAACATTTTCTATGAAGAACTTCTCCAGGGAGATTCCAACACTTTGGAATTCGGGTTGCATTACCTCCTTACAAGTTTCACCTAATTCGGAAGTATTGGCAGCATACAACTCGATAGGTAGATTGGCTTCTCCTACCGTATCCGTAAATCGGGTGGCGATCAGGCTTTTTAAATGTTCATTGATCTCGAAGTTGGTAAAGTTATTATCCGTTCCTACGATGTCAACAATAAATTTTCCTGGGTCACTTATTCTAAAAGCATAGGTTCCAAAGGCTCGAATCTCTACCAAGCCAAAACGCTCGTCGTTCAGGGTGATAGGATTTTTAGTTCCCCATTTCTCGTCAGTAAAAAGATGGGTGTTTACAAAGTAGACCTCAGCTTTAAAAGGACTGTTGAAGCCATATTTCCAACCCTTCAGGGTAGCCAATATGGGTAGGTTTTGAGTGTCCAGGGTATAGGTACCAGGGGTAAACACATCGGCAAGTTGTCCTTCATTGACAAAGACTGCCGTCTGACCTTCCCTTACGATAAGTTTGGCTCCGTTCTTTATTTCATTTTGATAGCGTTCGAAACGATGGCAAATGGTGTCGTCCGTATAGTCTAACCATTCGACGATGTCGATAAATTCGTTGCTTAGTTTTTCTTTGATCTTGTCAAAAAGTCCCATAGTAATTAGTTATTGAGGTTATTATCGTTTTATAAATTTTTGTATTTGTTTGTTTCCTTCAGAAGTGGTCACTTCCAGGAAATAAATTCCGGAGCGCAGATCAGCAATATCCACAGATTGTGAAGGTGACTGCAAGGATCGAATTCGTTTTCCTTGTACAGTATAGATACGTATTGTGGTAATTTCAGAAGAAGTTTCGGCAATATTAATTTCGTTGGAAGCTGGATTAGGATAGATCGCGAACTTGAGTAATTCTTGTTGTCCCGTTGAAAGTATCTGGACGGTTCCGCAGTCTTCAGAAACCTCAATACTCCATGTCTTATGCACAAGGCAGCCATTGAAGCAATCACCACCTCCCAATAGAAAAGTGTAGATGTTATTATCCACAATTATGTCGCAAACGGCAGCGGGGAATGTGCCCCAATTAGGGTCGTAGACATCGTATGGAATGCCGAACCTTATTTTGATATTTTAGACCAGAGGTTCAATTATACAGGCATTCCATACGATGTC
>JBCBDM010000137.1:0-10173 GCA_038529705.1 Bacteroidota bacterium | reverse complement strand
AACGATCACCAGCGCCATGACCATATGTAAGGTGATCTTTACCGGAGCCAAAACAGAATAGACCACCGTAGCACCCAACCAGGCTTGAAACCCGATAAGGCCCACACTTAAGAAAGACAGGTAGGTAATTCGTTTTCGAACGCTCCATTTTTTTATGGAGAGAAAAGCCATGATGAGTATGGCAAGGCCTGATAACGCACCTATAAGCCTATTTATATATTCGATCCAGGTATGCCAAACATTAAAAATGGCATAGTCGTGTTTGGTATAGTTTTTCCAATTCGTTTCCGAATATACTTCCCCAGTGGTAAAATCTGTAGCGGCTACTTTAAGGCTTTCTTCGACAATGATGACTTGACCTTTTTTAAAATCTCTGTTAGCGTCCCATTCTAATTCTGAAGCATCTGTAGGAGGAATATAGTATCCAAAGCACTTAGGCCAGTCCGGGCAGCCCATACCAGAACCGGTCATTCGCACCATGGCTCCAGCGATGATCACAAGATAAACCAAGATGAGTGCTACTTTAACCGACTTTCTATACATTATACGACAGGAGTTAAATTGATTTCCTTTCCTTTTTTCAGCATTAATTCTCGGGCCGCTTCATATTCATTGGGAATCTCTCCTTCAAGGATGGCTTCTTTAATAGCCTCCTTAATTACACCAATCTCACGACAAGGTTTTAAACCGAAGGTTTTCATGATCTCCTCTCCACTTACCGGAGGCTGGAAATTTCTGATATGGTCCCTTTCTTCCACTTCAACGATCTTTTCCCGAACCTTTTTAAAGTTGTTGTGGTACTTCCTAAAACGTTTTGGGTTTTTAGTGGTAATATCGGCTTCGCACAGGGTCATTAAGTCTTCTACATGATCCCCGGCATCGAAGACCAATCTTCGCACGGCACTATCAGTCACATCGGTCGCCAGAACAATGGGGCGAGAACTCATCAATACCATCTTTTGAACAAATTTCATCTTTTCATTCAGAGGCATTTTTAAGCGTTTAAATAACTTGTAAACCATCTTAGAGCCCACAAATTCATGTCCGTGAAACGTCCAACCGGCTTTTTTATCAAAGCGCTTGGTAGGTGCTTTTCCGATATCGTGAAGTAGTGCTGCCCATCGGAGCCAGAGGTTGTCTGTGGTTCTGGCAATATTATCTACCACCTCCAAGGTATGCCAGAAGTTGTCCTTGTGTCTTTGTCCTTCTTTTTCTTCAATGCCCTGAAGCGCCAAAAGTTCCGGAAAAATATAGGTAAGCAAGCCTGTTTTATGCAGGAGTGCAAAGCCTATAGATGGGACCGGTGCTTCCAGGATCTTGTTTATTTCGGTGACAATACGTTCCTTGGAAATAATTTCCAACCTTTGTGCATTTCGCGTAATGGCCTGTAGCGATTCCTGTTCAATTTTGAAGTTCAGCTGTGTTGCAAATCGAATGGCTCGTAACATTCTTAAAGGATCGTCGCTATAAGTAACATCAGGGTCTAGAGGGGTCCGGATCACCTTATCTTTTAAATCCTGGATCCCACCGAACGGGTCCAAAAGGTCTCCAAAAGTTTCATCATTTAAACTCAGTGCAAGGGCGTTGATGGTAAAATCCCTTCGGTTTTGGTCGTCTTCCAAAGTGCCGTTTTCAACCGCTGGTTTTCGGCTATTCTCTGTGTAGGATTCTTTTCTTGCCCCTACAAATTCCAATTCGATCCCCCCGCTTTTTAGCATCGCGGTACCATAGGTTTTGAATATGGATACCCTTGGGCGATCTGGTAAAAGGTTTGAGACCTCCTTCGCCAGATCAATACCACTGCCTATGGCGACTACATCAATATCCTTGGCATCACCTCGTCTCAGTATATGGTCCCGTACAAAACCTCCAATGACGTAGCATTCCAAATTCAGTTTTGAAGCTGCCTCGGAAACAGTTTTAAATAGGGAGTTTGATAAAGCGGTCCTGTAATTGGGTGTTGTCACTAATCTCTTATAATCGTTACCGTCCCGTCATTCTTCAGCTTGATAATAGAAGATGGTTTTCCGGCCTTTTTGTTGCGATGCAAATTTACGACATAGTCTACCCCCTCCAAAATCTCGGGAGTGATTTCTTGAAAGCTACGAGGTGTTTTTTCGCCACTGATATTAGCGGAAGTGGACACGATAGGTCTTCTAAATTTTCGAATGAGTTGTTTGCAGAATTCATCCTGTACCACACGGATGGCCAGAGAATTGTCCTCAGCGATCAAACTTTCGGCTATCCGTATGGGATCATCGTAAATTACAGTCGTAGGTTTTACGGCATATTTTAAAATATCGTAAGCCACTTCCGGAACGTTTTCCACAAACTGATTCAACATCTTGAAGTCGCTTACCAGGCAAATCAAGGCTTTGCTTTCGGCTCTTTTCTTTAATTGAAAGACCTTTTCTATGGCTTCTTCATTCGTAGGGTCGCAACCAATACCCCAAACGGTGTCCGTCGGGTAGAGGATCAATCCTCCGCGTTTTAGAATGGCCAGGGCCTTATCTATTTCATTCTTCATAAACTACGGTCTTTTGTTTGGCTCGGAGGGAATTCGACCTATCGGTCCAAAGCACCGTAGGAAGCAAATACCATCTCTTGGGTTTTATTAAGAACACCAGAGCGAGATAGATCTTGGTTAAAAAATACTTTCCCCAGCCATAATTTTTTCGAATTACATATAAATAACTAAGATAACCTTCTTTGTTGATAGCTTTGGATTTTCCAATACTAACCCCCTGGTAATGGAGAATTTTGGCTTCCGGTACTAGCATCGCGGTATATCCTTTCTGAAGTAGACGATAGCAAATATCCATTTCCTCGTAGTAGAGGAATATGCTGGTGTCGAATCCTCCTACGCCCATAAAAGCCTCTTCTCTGAAGAACATAAAGGCACCATTTACCCAGTCCACTTGCACGGGACTTACATATTCCTTTTTTCTTTTTGGATATTTCTTCGGATTCCTCTTCTCCAGAAAACTCCGTCCAAAAAGCAATCTTCTAAACCCTTTATTATGGTCGAAGGAAGGCACGAACGCATGATGCTCGTCAAAGTTCTGTGCTGTGCTAACTCCCACTTTGGGGTTTGCATCCATAAAGTCCTTAAGCGTGGTAAGGGCATCATTGAGAAGCATGGCGTCATTGTTCAGAAAAAGCAGGTATTCTGCATTTGCGAAACGCACCCCATGCATGTTTCCTCCTCCAAACCCAGTGTTGATATCACTTCGATGCAAACTTATGTGTTCTCGATACGGAAAGTTGTCCTTCAGTTTTTTGTATTCTTCATGCGCAGAGCAATTGTCTACCACAATGATCTGGTAGGAAACCTTGGGTCCGGTTTTTTCTGTAACCGCCTCAATACACTTGAGTGTGTAGTCCGTGGAATTATAGTTGATGATAATAACGGCGATATCGTACATACTATGTTTGAGATAAGATTTGCTGATAGACATGTAAGTAAGCGCTTGCTGTCGTATCCCAACTAAAACTTTTAGCTCTTTTTACATACTGTTCTTCATAAAAGTTTCGGTTGGAATTGAAGAGTTCCATTCCTTTTAAAAATACGTTTGCCATGTATTCCGGGTCATACGTATCCCAGTAGAAGCTGTGCTCCCCACCAATCTCCGGTAGCGATGTATTATTGGAAATAAACACGGGTTTTCCGAAGCGCATGGCTTCAATAGGAGGAATTCCAAAACCCTCCCGCAGCGAAGGAAATACAAAGGCTTCGCAATTCTTTAAATAATAACATTTTTCGAGATCTTCTATTTTTCCTGTTAAATAAACACGGTTACCAAGATCGTATTTTGTCACTAATTCCCTAAGTTCATTGGCATAAGCCGAGGTATTGCTGCCCGATAGAACCAGTTGATAATCTGGTAACAATCGTAGCATTTCGACCAGGGTTTTAAAGTTTTTACGCGGACTGAAATCGCCAATGGAGAACAGATAGGGTTTTTCAGGTACATTTTCCGGGACGTAGGTGGACGGAAGATCGACCTCCGTAATGGTATTCCCGTTGTGAATTACGTATTCCGGAATGTTTGGCACATCAAAATGCGCGTGGGTATCTTTTTTGGCAAATTCGCTAATGTAAGCTATGGCGTGGGCCCTGTCTAATTTTTCTCGGAATTGTTTTTTGAGCTTTTCCTGAATACCGGGAGAACCTTCGGTGACAAAATGAATATCGTGAACGGTCAGTAGGTAAGGAATATCATAAAAGGGTTCAATCTTTATATTCTGATTGAGACAATGCCAGAGATCATATTTTTTCTTTATTCTGAACGGTTTATGTCGCGTAATGGATCGGTATTTGTTGTACTTAAATACAGCTCCAAATTCTTCTTTCCAGACACCTGGGTTCTTCGCATTGATCACGGGTTGTATGTCACCGAGCTCCAATTGAGAAAGGGCCTTGATCAAGTGATAGTTAAACTGGCCAAAACCCGAATACTTGTTCTTGAGATTATGTGATTCTAGAAAGACCTGTTTCATCGCCTAGTTTATTTTCCGATACAATAACCACAGATTTACATACCTTTTAAAAACAGAAAAGGCATTGATATACGCCAGGATAAAACCTTCTTTGCCATCCAGAATCCCCAATCGGAGTAGATATTGATGCCAGAACCTATAGAAAGGCCGGAACAAAAAGTGAAATAGATTGGGTTTCTTTTTTTTCTCGTACAACATTCGGGCCTGTAAGGCACTATAACGATGTAACTTTCCGGTATAGTCATCCAGGCTTTTGTAGGTGTGGTGGGGAAGTTTACTTTTTAGCTTTCCCGTTATACCATTCGCATCGAGCGTTTCATGTACCAGATTTCCATTGTATTGGCAGTAGTTTTTATGGAATACCCGAATCACCCAATCGGTTTGAAACCCACTAAACTTTATGCGTTTGCCCATAAAATGTAACTGACGTTTCACAAAATAAGCGATAGCCTTTGGAGATTGTAAGGTCTCCTGAATTTCGACGGCCATGGCCTTGGTTACCTCTTCATCAGGATCAAAAAATACGACCCAATCATTTTTTGCCTGGGAAATAGCGAAATTCTTCTGTTCACTAAAATTGTCAAACTTGCGTTGTAGCACCTGTACCTTTTCATACTTGGAAGCAAGTAGGACCGTTTCATCCGTGCTGAAAGAATCTACAATGATGATCTCATCCGCAAACCAAAGGCTTTTGATGAAATCTTCTATCACTTCGGCTTCGTTGAGTGTAATAGCCAAAGCACTAATTTTTGTGGTATTCTCCAAGGGCGGGTATTAGTTTGCGTAAAAGTAATAATTTTACAAGGATTTATTCTGAAAAGCACCGTGGCAAAACTTCCTATTTTAATGTATCATAAAGTCTCCCTTGTCGAAAGTGAGGGACTTACCATTTCGGCGTCAAATCTCGAGGCTCAGTTTCAGTTTTTTAAGGAACAGGGGTATAGGAGCTACCATCTTTCGGAACTCGCCGCGCTGCAAAAATTACCCTCAAAGAAGAGCATTGTACTCACCTTCGACGATGGCTATGTGAATCAATTAGAATTGGCACTGCCCCTTCTTCAGAAGTACCATATAAAGGCCACCTTCTTTATTCCATTGAAATATATGGGGAAGGAAGATAGTTGGAACGAGAACACTTCGCCCATAATGGATGCAGAGGTGCTGAGATCTTTAGATCCAACCCTTGTAGAATTGGCCTATCACAGTTATGCGCATCGGAAGTATCATGAAATGACTCCGGAAGAGGTGGATGAGGATACTAAAATGGCCTTTCAAGCCGCTTCCAGCGCTCAATTGCCCTTGAACGCATTCTTGGCCTACCCCTACGGTAAGTTTCCCAGAAAGAATCCGGAGAAAGAGCATTTTTTTGAGCAATTGAAAGCATATGGGTTTCAATATGCCCTTCGAATTGGAAATCGGTTAAACAACTTTCCTTTTAAAGATCCCTATGAAATTCAACGTATTGATGTGAAAGGAGAGTGGAGTTTGAAAAAGTTCAGAAAAAAGATCAGACTCGGGAAGCGATTTTTAATTTGAAGTTTGAAGTTTGAAGTCTGAAGCATGAGGCACGAGGCATGAAGCATGGGGCATGAAGCATGGGGCATGAAGCACGAGGTACGAGGATGGAAGTCCTGTTTATGAGTCTGAAGTCTAAAGTCTAAAGTCTGAAGTGGGATTTTTTGGTTTTCCAACCATCAACCACCAACTACTAACCACTCATTATCGCATCCCTCGTTGTAGCAATATCAATTTTGCATATCTGGAAAAAACTCCATAGGAATTGATAGCGGCGATCACCAGGCCGGGAATACCATCTCTAAATCCGCCTTTGAGGAAGTACGAACTAAAGAATCGATAGGTGGGTTTCACGAACATCAGGAAGAGGGTAGCCTTTTTTCCTTTTTTGTAAAGTTGTTCCGCCTGAAACCAGGCATAGCTTTCTTTTTTCTTGATATAATGTTCGAGCCCCTTATACGTAAAGTGCAGCACCGGATTCTTAAGTTGACCTATCGTACCTTCGCACTGAAGTTTTTCGTGTACGAGTCCCGAATATTTTGTTCCCTTCCTCTTTACAACCCTTAATACGTCATTGCTGTGGTGATATAGAAATCGATTCATGTAGAAGTGAGGAAAATTGAGTTTATATCCACCGTGTTTTCCACTTTCAATAGCTTCTTTGATTTCTAATTGAAGGGGATACGTAATGCGCTCATCGGCATCCAGGAAAAGAATCCATTCACTGGTAGCATGTTCCAGGGCGAAGTTTTTCTGACTCGAAAAATTATCGAATTCCCGTTCCAGAAAAGTGGTGGCATAGTGTCGGGCGATCTCCGGAGTTCTATCGGTACTGAAGGAGTCCACCACGATGATCTCATCTGCAAAGCGCACAGAGCGCAGCGCCGCTTCTATATACGCTTCTTCATTAAAGGTGGGAATGATAACAGTGAGTGTGGCCACGGAACAAAATTAGGAAATAACTTTATCTTTGGGCTTTCTAACCGAACTGAAATTTGTCAATGACTTCGAGCTTCCAGGAGAACCATACATGCCGTATTTGTGGAAATGGTACCCATAACAAGGTGTATACGGCCAAAGAAATGATGTATGGCCTAAGGGAGGAGTTCGATTACTTTGAATGTGGAAGCTGTGGCTGTCTTCAAATAGTGGACATCCCGGAAGAGATGGCCAAATATTATCCCGGAGATTATTACAGTTTGGGTAAGTATAATGGTAAAAAGTTTAGAGGCTTCAAGGGTGGGATCAAGAAATTTCAATACCGAAACTCAGCGCTGCGGAAGGGACTTTTTAAAAGTCTGTTCGGGATCAAGGAATACAGGATATTTAATGATCTGGGTATCTCTAAGGATTCCAAAATTTTGGATGTAGGTTGTGGCAATGGGCGAAACTTTTTATATCCACTCGCTGAAGTAGGCTTTACCCATGTGCTAGGCTGCGATCCCTACCTTTCGGAGGCCATACATTATGATAATGGGCTCGTCATAGAAAAGGCGGATGTTTTCGATATAACAGGAAGTTGGGACGTAATTACCTATCACCATGCCTTCGAGCATTTGCCGAATCCCAAGGAGAACCTGGAAAAGATCCATGATCTGTTATCAGAAAAGGGAGTTTGCATCCTGCGAATTCCTACGGTCTCCTCTTTTGCCTGGGAGCATTATAAGGAGTATTGGGTGCAGCTGGATGCCCCCCGTCATTTCTTCCTGCATTCCAAAGCAAGCATCGAGCTTTTAGCGGAGCAAACCGGAATGGAATTAATGAAGGTGCTGTACGATTCCAATCACTTTCAGTTTATGGGAAGTGAAAAGTACCTGAAAGATATCCCGCTTTCCACCAAAAAGGAAAAGGGTCTGGTGGCATCTCTTAGGCGAAAAGTAGCTAAATCTAAGTACGGAAGAAAGGCAAAGGCGCTCAACAAACAGGGCAGAGGTGATCAGGCAGCCTTCTTTTTACGAAAAAAGTAGCGTACCTTTGCAGTATTAAAAATCGACACTATTGGACAGTTTAGGGATATCGGTAATTGTGAGCACATACAACAAGGAAGAATGGCTTCAAAAAGTATTGGAAGGATATAAATATCAGACCTATAATAACTTTGAGGTAATTGTGGCGGATGATGGTTCCCGGGAGACTACTAAAGAATTGATCGACTCCTTTCGAGAGGATTATCCGGTACCCATTCAACATATCTGGCATGAGGACGATGGATATAGAAGGCAACGGATTCTAAATATTGCCATTACCAAGGCCAAGATGCCTTATATCCTTTTTACGGATGGCGACTGTATTCCCCGTAAAGATTTTGTGGAAGTGCATGCCAAATATGCAGAAGAAGGTTACTTCTTATCAGGCGGGTATTGTAAACTTCCTATGAAAACCAGTGAAGTGATCGACGAAGATGATATTCGAACCGAACGCTGTTTTGACGTGAAATGGTTGAAACAACAAGACAAGTTAAAAGGTACCCAGGCCCTCAAATTAAATAGCGGGCCTACCCTGGCATCTATTTTAGATTTGATCACACCTACCAACGCCAGTTTCAATAATTGTAATTCTTCTGCCTGGAAAGAAGACCTCATTGCTATTAACGGCTATGATGAGCGTATGCAATATGGAGGTCCCGATCGGGAATTGGGGGAACGCCTCGAGAATTACGGATTAAAACCGAAACAAATCCGTCATAAAGCCATTGTATTGCATTTGGACCACGCCCGCGGGTATAAGACCAAAGAATCCCTGGAACGCAATCTCGCCATTCGAAAAGCGGTGAAGGATGAAAAGAAGAAGTGGACGGAATATGGGATCGTGAAGGGAGAAATGCCAAAATCTTCCTAAGATTGTTTTTTAGGGCGTTGCCATAAAGTGGCGCAATGCGCACTTTATCGCCGGGCTTTCGCTACTCGCTTTCCGGAACCCTTCGAGAATCTCAGTGTACGGAAGAGCTCAGACAGACGCTCAATCCCTAACCCAGGATTTTCTCATTCAATCATTAACTGATTCAATCATTAAACCCTGCTGTAAGCTCCTATCTTCCAATAGGTGCTCTCCTTGCTGGTAGTAACCGTAGTGAAAGCCAATTCCCGTAATTTTGGGTTTTCTTTAAAGTATTCCCAACAACCTGTGCCTTCCCTGAATATGGACGAGATGAGCACCCCCTGCGGATTAAGATGGTCTAGCATAAGATCCAGTACTCGTTTTTTTTCAGTTTCGGGGATATAATAAAAGGCTTCGTTGAAAATAATGGCATCGAAATTTTGAGTGGGTGTAAATTTGATGGCATCTTCGGCCAGAAATTCGGCCTTTGAAAAGTTCCTGGCTTTGGCCTTTTCTATGGAAACTGTAGAGAAGTCTACTCCCAGGAAATAACTGAATTCGTATCCATCCAAACGCTGATTCAAGACTCCGTCACCACAACCAATGTCCAGAATGGAAGGGTTTGCAGGAGCATGCGCCTTTAGATAATCCAGGATTTGATAATACCGTTTTGCCTCTGTATCACTTTTCAGGCTTTCCCAACGACCACTTTTATATTGTTTGTTCCAGCGTCTTTTTCGGCGCCAATGATGGAATTTATCTAGGAGGTTCATGGTGAGGATGTTTTAAAGTGATATTGTAAAAAGGGTTTTAGCTTTTTGAGGATCATGGTTGGCGTTAACTCTCGATAAAGCTGCTCCGGATTCTTTTCTATTTCACCCCGTTTTTCTCTAGTAAAACTTTCGAAAAGATCGGGTTTTTCTTCCAATAAATGTACGGAATCATGTGTTTTTCCGTCTTCAAAACTATTCCAATGCGATTTGTCAATATAGGGGGAGTATATAGTAAAAGTAGGACGGTTCAATGCCTTGGCAATATGTACGCTCCCTCCCTCATTGGAAACCAACATATCGCATTGATTCATCAAGGTAATAAATCCCCGAATCGTATCCTCATATATATCCAGGTTGATCTGAGTCTTGTTCTTACACATTTCATAGATCTTTTCTGCCTCCTCTTTTTGATGTGGGGCATAGTTAAAAAGCAAGGTAGCTTCGTAGGTTTCAGCGATGTGATCAATGAGTTGCGCCGTGTATTCGTAGGGAAGGGATTTATTGGGAGTGCTACCAAGAACGCCTAGCATGATCACCGGTTTTTTCAAGTGGGCAATACGATCATAAG
>JBCBDM010000136.1:0-10261 GCA_038529705.1 Bacteroidota bacterium | reverse complement strand
CTTCTCTTTCTCATGTCATCGTTCTTCTTAATGCTCAAAATCAATTTTTATATATTTCTTTTGGTCATTTTTATCATATTCATTTTATCGTTTCAAGGGATTATAACCAGCCTTATTCTTTTGACGAAGAAGAACATTCGGAAGTCCCATATCAAGTATGTAGTACTTCTTCTATTGTCTATATCTCTCTTTTTATTGGGCAAAAACCTTTATTGGGTACCTTTTTACAAAGAACATCCTCACTTTATTTTTTCTGTAATTGCAGTTCCTCTTTTACTAGGACCTTTCTTATACCTGTATATGGTGCCAACAGCCCCTCGTAAATTTCGAATACTACATTTTATTCCCTTTTTATTGCTATTTGCAGTGCATATCCCTTTCTACCTTATGAGTGCTTCAGAGAAGGTTCATTTTTTAGAGAATATGATCCTATCGACAAGAATTAACGCACGCTTTTTTATCTATCGAGCTGCGATGGTCTTACAGGTTGTTTTCTATTCTATTTTAATAGCACGTGAACTCTACTACAGGCAACATGACCAATTCAACACTTATGGAATGAAGGGTTGGCATAAAACGACATTGTTTCTTTATGCGGGATTCGGACTTGCATATCTCATTCAGATGGTGGTCTATGGGTTCTTCAATAGTATTCAAACTATTGTCCTTTATTTTGCCATTTTTATGGCTATTATGGCGGGTTGGATTCTCTTGTTTGTAACTAGGATACTGCTCGTACCTGAAATGCTCAAATGGCGACCCAAAACAATAAGAACTCCCTTGAGTTCGGATAGAAAAGCTGAGCTCATCAAGCGAATCGAAACCCTTATGGATCAGGAAACGCTTTTTCTAGATCAGGATTTGCGTTTATACGATCTGGCTCATAGATCTGGTGTTTCTCAGCATCAACTTTCTCAGATATTAAATGAATCTTTTGAGATGAACTTCTATGAATTCGTGAATTCTTATCGAATTAAAAGTGCAAAGCAATTTCTGTTAGCCAAAGAATATAGTAATTACACCATCGATGCTATTGCCCAGGAAGTTGGCTTCAAGTCGAAAAGCACTTTCTATCAGGCTTTTCGGAAATTTGTAGGCACTACTCCTTCTGCCTTTCGAAGAACTCGTCCGTTGACCCGCCCTTGAGTTTTTATTTGTTTGAATGAACTGGATTCGAACAAAGTTCGGATGTTCTTCACCTTTCTTTTTCCCTATTCCAGCTATACTTGTAAAAGACAAACAACTGCAGTAAGAGCTATTGACCTTAGGAATATATCTCTGCTTCAAGTTTTGTTTTCAAAATGAATTTCCACAAAAAGAATTAATCAAAAACACGATGAAAAAATGAAGACTTTAAGACACATATTCCTTGCAGGCCTATTACATATATCTTTTATTTCCATGGCTCAGTTTGAATACTATGTAAGCAACCGGGCTGTTAATAGCATAAATAAGTATGCCGAATCCGGAAGTTTTCTGGAGCTCATTGTAGAAGAGAATTCCGGAGGACTTAACAGTCCGCAAGACATTGTTTTTTTTGGAGACGATATGTTGATCTCTTCCAGTCAAACCAATACTATTTTAAGATTCAATAGATCCAGCGGGGAATTTATTGAGGTATGGAATCAGGATGCGGTTACCCGTCCCACTAAAATGTCTATTGGCCCGGACAATTTGCTTTACGTTACTCAGTGGGGGCAAACACAGTCAACCTCGACCATTTTAAAATTTAACCTCGACGGTACGTTAAACAGCATCTTGAATACAGTTATTCCAACACCATTGAGTATGGGACATGTTTGGGACGACGACGGAAATTTTTATGTTGCTTTTTTCGGTATCGGACAAGGAAATGGAGAAGTTCACAAGTTCGATCCTGATGGAAATTCTCTGGGGACCTTTATCGACAATACCTTTTTACAGAATCCAACTTATATCTGGTGGGATACTAATGGCGACATGTTGGTTCAGGATTTTAATGGAGGGAAGGTCCTGAGGTATGATAGTGAAGGAAACTATATCGAGGATTATATTTCTGGGCTTTCAAACCCTGAGGGTTTTGGTATTTTACCCAATGGAAATTTGTTAGTGGTGGAGAGAACGATTAATGAAGTAAGTGAGTTCGACACTAATGGGAATTATTTGGGACAATGGGATACAGGCATCACCTTGATCGATCCAAATCTAATGGTGCGCTTCGACCCAACTTTTGGGGTAGAAGACAACCTCCTGTCCATTACCATGGTCGTGCCGTCTGTTGGGAATGTATTTGTAATGGCTCCTTCCATAAAAGAGCGATTTGACCTGATCAATGTTTATAATTATGCAGGAGTTTTGATGGAGAATGTCGACCTGGGCAAGTCGGATCATTGGAACGCTTCCAGGTATGCCGAAGGGATTTATTTTTTGTCTGCCATTGACAAGGCAGGGACTAAATTTGTTCAGAAGATCATTGTCAAGAGATAGCGTATTGAAGAATAACGAAACTCCGGCCTGGTTTTGGCCGGAGTATAGGTCCCTTATTGAATAAAATTGACACTCTTGATGCGTCCATTTTCCACGTGATATATAGCCACTGCCTGGAAGCTATTCCCATTGGCTATTATGGCCTCATGATCAATCACAATCCCTCCCATTACCATCCTCTTTTTTATCTGGCAATTCAAATCTCTTGCACTGGCGAACCAATCGGTATAGTCTCTTCGTAACCCACTATGACCTTCTGTTTTCAATCGCCCTGGGAAATTGTAAATTTTTACATCTTCGGAATAGGTTTTGACAAAGTCTTCTATATTTCTTCGGTTGTATGCGGCTAACTGTTTCTCAACAACAAATCTTGCATTCGATTCCTTGGCTTCCGGTTGTGCTTCAAGAATGGTCATTGTTTTTATCTTATTCTTTTTGAATTTGTAGAAAACAATTCGTTCCATTGTGCCATTCGAAGTTTCTATCTGTTCTTTGTCGATAATCATTCCCTTGAAGGCAATTCGATCAAGGAGTTTGGCAGTAACTGTTTCTTTGTTAGAGAACCACTGGGTATAATAGGCTTGAACTTCAGAAACACCTTCTGCCAACTTTTCCTTAGGGAACTTCTGAAGCGTGGCTTTTGGATGAAATAACGCACTTATGGAAGAAACTGTTTTTGCATTCAGGGCGGCTTGTTTTTCATTTAGGGTAACCACCACCTCTTTTTTCTGGGCCTGAAGTGTTAGTAACGGAAGGCACAATAATGCCCAAAATAGTATCTTTTTCATTATCTGAAGATACAGAAAAATCTTTTGGTTTTCCAGAAAAACAGCTTTTCTAATCGTTCAAGTTTGGTAATTATTTAATTTCCTGGATGGCTTAAAATGACTATCTTGGAACTAAATCTATAAGGTTTTATACAAAGCTGAAATGTTTTAATACAACCCATGTCAAGAATGCCGGACATAAACAACAAATTAGCCATCCCAATTTTGTTATTGGCTCTGGGATGGATGCTAATGAGTGCCACTATAGATTTGGACAATCTTTTCAATTATGCCAATCAGGACATTCCGGACTACATCACCAAAGACAATACAGATGGCAATCCTATCAACGACAGAACGGCCACCCTGGGGCGCGTCCTTTTCTACGACAAAAACCTCTCCAGTGATGGCACTATTGCCTGTGCCAGTTGCCATATCCAGGAACATGCCTTTAGCGATCCAAGCATTCAGAGTGTGGGGGTCAATGGGCTTACAGGTAGGCACTCCATGCGGTTGGTGAATCCTAGATTTGCACGCGAAGAACACTTTTTTTGGGATGAACGGGCAGAAACTCTGGAAGTTCAAACTACCCAACCCATAAAAGATCATATCGAAATGGGGTATAGTGGTACCCATGGTGATCCTGCTATGAATGATCTTATCGATCATTTGGAAAGCATAGACTATTACCAAACCCTATTTGAATTTGCATTTGGCGATGCGGAAATTACGGAAACCCGTATGCAACTAGCCCTTGCTCAATTTATAAGAAGTATACAGTCCTTTGATTCCCGATTCGACCAGGGTCTTGTGCAGGTGAATCACGCAGGGGAACCTTTTCCCAATTATACCATGCAGGAAAATAGAGGGAAACAGCTATTTATAAACACTCCTTTCGAAGGGGCGGGTTGCGCAGATTGCCATATTCCACCCGAATTTTCTATTCATATAAGTTCTCAGAACAATGGTGTGATCACAGTAGCAGGAATGCCCGGTGAAATTGATTTAACCAATACACGGGCTCCCTCTCTTAGGGATCTCGTAAACCCGGATGGAGAACTAAATAGCCCCTTAATGCACGATGGCAGCTTTGCCAGCCTTTTAGAGGTGGTCAATCATTATAACCACATCCCCAATAACCCGGAAAACACCAATCTGGACGGAAGATTAATAGATGCTAACGGAGAGCCACAACAGTTGAATCTTTCCGAGAACGATAAACAAGCCCTTGTGGCTTTTTTAGAAACGCTTACGGGTTCGGATATCTATACCAATGAAAAGTGGTCCGATCCTTTCGATCCGGACGGATCTATAACCATAATCGGCGGTACTTTGGGCATTGCTGAAGAGAGTCTGCCTCCTTTTATTTCTATTTCTCCAAATCCTGTAGTCGATAATGCATTTATCGAGACCAACCTGGGCCGTTTTAGCTTATCCGTGTACAACACGGCAGGAAACTTGTTGTATCAAAAGTCTGCCCATAAACAGACCCATGTAGATGTTGGTATCCTGGCCGCCGGATTGTATTTTATACGAATTACTTCCGAAGAGGGTAAACAATTTACCAAACGAATTTTGAAGCTTTAACCATTGATATAGATCCTGTGTAAAAAAAAGCCATTCACTTTCGCAAATGGCTCGTCGTCGCTTTCATTACTCTCTTTACTATGATTCAAGCGAAATTCTTTACAAACAAAAGCTTTTTACCTTTGATTTCATTTTGAATTATTACAATACCTATCGTTTTCCGGACTTCTTATAGCCGTCATTTAGTTGTTTACAGTAATCATACCCCGCTCAACCCATTACCTACGATATATAACTCGATCTATTGATAGAGCTTATTACCTTTTTTGTATTTTCCTTTGGTACAAGGACAGTCGCTCAAAGCTTGGAGTAAATCAAGTCCAACAGTAATGGCATGCGTACCGGTATTATAGCCTGTTAGATCGTTCAGGGTTATTTGGTATGCATATGATACATAGAATATCGATTTTTTGAGACCTGCCATAGGGCCAATATTTAAGGGCATCAAGGTTTGATCATTCAAAAACCGAGCAGAAGCTCCTACCCAATAGAAATCGTCATTGCCATTGTATTTTCTGTATTTCAAATTAAGATCCGTGCTCGACCTGCCATCACTTGTAAATAACTGCACAAATGTGGAGGGCTCAAATTCGGAATAATTAGAACTTTTTATAAGATAACCTGCATAGAATTGGAGGTTAAGGAGAGATCCGGGTTCGAAGCCGCTGGCAAACAGATCTGTATCCTTTGGAAGGATATTATTAGCATTCGCACTCAACCAGAATTCATCGATTCTGTAGAGGAAACCCACATCGAAGTTGTGATTGGTTACAGACCGGTCATCGGTTACAAAGGGATCGATATTAGGATTTTCAAAGGTTGGATTGAAATCTTCTATGGCAATTCTAAAACTATTGATGTTGTAGGACAAACCAAAAGACAGATACTGCTGTGTTGTTAGATCTAAAATAAGGTGGTGGGCAAAAGAAAATTTTATTCCGCTTTGTCTGGTATTTCCATTGCTGTCCACATAGGCGGATATACCGGCACCGGACCGATTTCCCAATCTAATATCTCCATATAACGCAAGGTTTTGGGGTGCATTCTTTATTCCCACCCACTGCGTTAGGCCATTTGCCCTAACTCTAAAATTGTCACCAATTCCGGCGAAAGTAGGAGATACAACAAAATCATTGTCTGCCAAGTACTGGGTAAATACAGGCAAGTTAAGCTCTTGACCGTAGCTTTGGGCTACGATGAGTATAAGTAGGTATCGTAATAGTTTTTTCATAGGTTTGAATTTAGGGTTACGACTAAGTTCATTGGGGTTTTATTATCGGTACAAGGTGAAGTGTCCTACAAAATCACGCATTTCTCCGCTATTATCAGTTTCCACGATAAACCAATAATCTCCGGTAGGAAGCTCTGTACCATTATAGGTTCCATCCCACTTCTCACCGGCCGTTAGGGTCGCAACCTTACGCCCATAGCGATCATAAATGGAAAACACCAGATTTGGGTAATTGTCTGCACATCCTATGGTCCAACCATCTTGCACGCCATCACCATTGGGTGTAAAATAATCGGGGATGCATATATCCACAAAGTCCCTTTCAATTATAGCGACCGCCTTACAACCAGAACTATCGGTAGCTACTACTTCAAAGGTTCCGGATTCCGTAATGGTAAATATGTTGGTGGTACCATAGTCAACACCGTTGAGAGTGTATACATAGTCTCCTGCACCTCCATAGGCAAAGGCAATGATCTCATTTAGGTTACCCTCTGATAGTGAGAGACCTACTGGGCTAATTTCTTCGATATCAAAGAATTCTGTTAGCTTTTCACAACCATTGGTATGTCTCACAGTAATATAGTTATCGGTGCCGGGAGGTAGGTTGGTAAATATATTACTGGATTGGTAAGGACCTCCGTTTAATGAATATTGTAATTGCGAAGTATCCACGAGGGTCTCATCAACCGTTACGGTAACTAAATTGATGGACTGATTGTCCACGCATGAGATTTCTACCTCTGCAATCGGTTCTATGAAGACGGAATCCGGGAATGAAATATTCCATTCAGATTCACATCCGTTACTATCGCGAACATAGACAATATGATCTCCGCCACTCAAGTTGTCAAAATCGAACATCGTTTGGGTAGCGCCTCCAGTGGTGTATGGACCATTGTAATCGTCTAAGCTTACACTATATGGCGGTGTTCCTCCTTGAATTTCTATACTGAAGAAGCCATTCTGATCTCCTTCGCAAATTTCAGGGATAATGGAGTCCGGAAGAATTGAAATTAAAACGGCTGGCGGCTCTTCCACTTCAAAATTGAAGGTGACAAAACAGCCCAGTTCGTCCTGAACGATTACATCGTAAACGCCAGGAGCCAGGTTTTCAAATATATTGGTATCGAAAAACTGATTTAGGTTAGGAGAAATTGCATATAGAATAATACCTGTACCTCCCTCAGCGAATATTTCCAGTCTACCGTTGTCATCCCCTTGGCAAAGCACATTAGTAACTACATAGTCAACATTTAGGGCGGTGTCCGGTTCTGTAATGGTAATGGTATCTGAAGTAGCCAAACAATCTCCACTTTCCACCTGAACGACGTAGGTTCCGGCAGTTAATCCTGTAAATACTCCAGGCGGATTTTGAATGGCTGGAATAGGATCTCCGGCGGTATCTAATAGTGTATAGACATAGTTACCAAGTCCACCCTGAGCCGTTGCAACAATGGTTCCCGTATCATCGCCTGTACAATTAATTTGAGGATTGGTAGTGAGTAAGTCTATCTCCAATTCGGGAAGTGGATCTACCGTAATATCATTGGAAACATTCGAAACACAACCATTGGCATCCCTCACATAGTAATTATAGGTTCCCGGCAGGACAGGGAAGGTCACCGAAGTGGTAAAGGTTCCTAAGACCACCGTGAAGTCTTCGGTTTCGCTGTATTCATAAGTTCCTGTTCCTCCCGTTGCGCTTAAGGTGAGCTCTGCATCCAAGGTACAAGTAGGTGTTGTATTCACAACCAAATTTGGCACCACAGGATCGGGTTGTTCTATCATAATAGGGATAGAAGTAAAGAAGCAATTATACCCATCCGAAATATTGATCGAATAGACACCGGCTCCGAGATCACTGAACGTATTGGATGTCTGAGGACCCGAGCTGGAAGGCTCCGGTAGAATAGTGTTCAGTGTATAGCTGTAATTTCCTGTTTGTCCACCCGAAACGTTCAGAATAGTAATGGACGCATCCTGGTCACCAAAACATGATAACATGGTCGTATTGGGGACAAAATCGGCTGTAATAGGATCGGGTTCTTCTAGTGTGATTGTTTCCGTTTCGATACATCCGTTGTCATCCCTTACATTAACCGTATAAGTTCCTGCACTGAGATCCTCAAATACGTTGTTGGAGGAATAGGGAACCGTTGCAGCTCCTGTGAGTTCGAATTCGTAGGGAGGAGTTCCACCGCTTGCGATAGCTGTGATTACTCCTTCACTGTTGTTACAGGTTACATTGGACGTTTCAGAAATCTCCAACATCAATTCCGTGGGCTGCGTAATAGTAGCCACATTGGAGTTGGTAGTACAGAAAGGAGTTTCAAGTTCCACAACTTCCACCGAGTAGCTGCCAGCCGGTAATCCTGAAATGATCTCGGGATTGGTAGAGGTATTGGCCGCAACCGGACCTCCAATAGGCACACCTTGTCCATCCAATAGTTGGTATGTATATGCGCCACTATATCCGGTAATGGTTAGTGCTAGTTCCCCATTGGAGTTGCCAAAACATTCGTTTTGTTGGGTTGCGGTTAATTCGGCAATAATCTCGTCGTATGGGGGCACTATAAACGGATCTGTTAAGAAATAACAATTAGTATCCAAATCATTTACCTGGAAATAGTAGGTACCTGGTTCTGTTATATCAAATACGTTAGAAGTTTGTGGAACACCATCAGGTAACAGTAAGTACTCGAAATTACCTGAGCCACCTGTTACGTTTATGGATACGGTTCCTGTTTCATTACAATCTATAGGCGTAACAATAGTAAAGGCAGCAGCAGTGATAGTGGCTAAAGGATCTATGGTCACCGTATTCGTAGCGATACAACCATTGGCATCCTGAGCGTATATGGTAATCACTTGAGTAACTCCCGTATCAAGAACTTCAAAAATGTTGGTTGTAAAGTAATTGGTCCCATCGATACTGTAGGAATAAGGGGCCGTACCACCGGTTTCGGTTATGGTAATTTCCGATGTGGTTGTTGTATTGTTAGCATCACAGGCAAAAGGAGTAGCTGTTCCATTCACCTCTAATAGCAATGGTTCGTCAATAGTTACATCGGCGGTGGCGATACAATCTCTTCCTGAAGTTACTCTAACGGTATAAGTGTCTGCAGGCAAGCCAGTGAAAATATTACTGGTTTGTGGTGCTACTACAATGGGTGCAATGATTTCATAGGTGTAAATTGGATTGTCATTTCCAGGAAGCAGATTGACCACAATCTGGCCGTCATTTCCTCCATTACAACTTACATTCGTCACTTCAGTATCAAAAGTAACCGGGATAGCACTGTCCAGAGTAACAGAAACATCTTCCGTACATAAGGTTACAGTATCGGTAACCGTAACGATATAGGTTCCTGAAGGAACACCAGAAAACACGTTTCCAGTTAGGACGATCGTAGGCGGATTTGGACTTATGGTGTAAGCGTAGTTGCCAGTACCTCCGTTAGCCGTTACTGTAATTTCTCCATCGTCGTCATCACAACTCGGTAAGGCATCTACCGCAGCAGTTATTCCTAGCGGGTCTTCGATATCTACAGTAACCAGATTTCCGCATCCATAGACATCATTCACCTCTATGGTATGAGTTCCAGAAGATAAATCTGTTATGGTAAAAGGGAAGGTTTGTGTCTGAAAGGCACCTCCATCGATACTAACACTATAGGGAGGTGTTCCCGCTGTTACTAGTGTGACGTCTATTTCAAACTGTCCTTGTAGCGTATCACATTGGTTGGTAGTCACGGCGTCAATAACCGGTTCAGGGTCCATATCTACCACCTGGGCAGGACTTGTGATGATACACTCATAGGCGTCCATCACATGAACATAATAGGTTCCAGCGTTAACATTGAATGTATTGGCAGTATCCCAGTTCGGGTCTGTAGGGGCAGGAGCGCCTGGAGTGGTAGTTATCTGGTATACGTAGGGTGCCGTTCCATTTTGGGCTATGGCACTGATAACTCCCGAATCCGGGTTACAATTTGCGTTTTGATCCACCGATGTGGTTAAAGTCAACAAAACGGCCGATTCGGTAATGGTAAAGGGATCGACCACGACGCCACAACCTGCATTAGGCCCGCTCGTTTCCTCTATCAGCACATAGTAAGTGCCTGGAGGCAATGGTCCAAGGTCCGGTACTGTTAAAGAACCTCCGGCTGGCACAACACCTGTTCCCGAGATTCCCGTAGTCACCAAG
>JBCBDM010000135.1:0-10361 GCA_038529705.1 Bacteroidota bacterium | reverse complement strand
GGAGGTAGATGGTGAAAGTACCTTGAATAGCAACCTGGATGTTCTCAATCAGAGTGACGTTCAATTAACAGGATCTTTAACGGTGGAGCAACAAACAACGGTAAACAATGGTTTAGCGGTATTAAATAACTCCGGGACAAGCCTTAGTGGAATTCTCGAAGTTACCGATGCTACTAAACTGGAAAATACTTTGCAGGTAACCGGCGCTAGTAATACGGATCTAAGTGGAAATTTAGAGGTATTTGAAGAGACATTTCTCAACGAGCTTTCAGTAGTAAATGCAGCTAAAACGGCTTTTACCGGGACTTTGAATGTTGCTGGAGAGAGCAACTTTAATAACGCCATTACGATCAATGGTTTGAGCACCATAGACAATGACCTTACAGTGACTGGAACTACCAGTTTAACTAGTCTTTCCAGTGGTGGGATAACGGTTTCCGGGGACAATGTAAATACACTGGCTACTTTTTTTAACACCAACGATGCTCTGGGCGGCGGAATATCTATAAAATTAGGAAGAAACCATGGGAGATGGACCGGAAGTAGTATATTAACCATAGACCAAACGTTGGTGAGTAACGATCCTGATAATAATGTTCCTCCTACGGATCCGATTTATGTAGCAGCGCTAACAACCATTAAAACCCAGTTTGCCAATCCGGGACCTTTAAGTGTGAATGAGATTATTGCTTTGGCGCCAACGGCAATGCGTATTGGTGCTATTGGGAATATCAATAACCTTGTGTTTCAGGAAATTCAGGCGCAGTTGAATTTTCCCAAGAATTTGCCTTCGGTCACTTTACCAGCACTTACGGTACCTGGTTTTGAAACCGAAAGAGTTTTCTTCAATGGCCTGGATCCCATATGTTCAGGACAGGTTTGTTTTAGTGTCTGCTTTCCATTTGCCGGATGCTACACCGTCTGTATTCCTCCGGTTAATGTATGTGTGCCCACAATTCCGAAGATCGCGTTTCCTGCGCTAAGTGTGCCCACCACAAGCATAAGGCCTACCATAGGGAGTTTTGTACCCGCTTTACCCACTTTGAGCGAGGCAGGATTACCGAACGTTAGTATACCGGACTTCCCGGATGTGCCGTTTACAAATTCCCTTTCAAAGCAGAATGAATACTTTGCGTTTTATGATGTGGCCGACAGAAAAACAGGTTCGGTGCGAGCCCAGTCCATCACAGATTTTCTCGATAATACCATTTTCAATGATGTATACGCTATTAATGTAGCTTCCGAGTTCATAGGCGTTGACCTGTTGAAGGCCCTGGTAAAAGGAGGGGCTGCCACAGTAAAACTTATTGGAGAATTCAATAAGCTGGGAGTACAGTATTCTTCCGGCAATGGAGATTACGCCGAGTGGCTTCCTCGTGTTAATCCTGATGAATATATTACTGCAGGAGATATCGTGGCCGTTAAAGGAGGAAAAATATCTAAAAACCTGGAGGGGGTAGAACAGATTATGGTAGTCTCCTTTAGGCCGATAGTACTGGGAAATGCTCCCCAGCCAGAAGAAACTCATTTGGGAAATAATGTTGCCTTTATTGGTCAGGTGCCTGCCAAAGTAATGGGGCCTGTGCGAACAGGAGATTATATTGTAGCAAGCGGGACTTTGCCAGGGTATGGAGTTGCTGTTAGTAAAGAAAATATGACCGTAAAAGATTCACGCCTAGCCGTAGGTCGTTCCTGGGAGACCAACCTAAATGAAGGACCTAAAGTTGTGAATACGGTGGTTGGACTTCAGAATGGAGATTTCAAAAATCAGTTGAATGACTTGCAGAAAGAGCAACAACAATTGGATGAAGATATTTCTGATCTCGAACGGAAACTACAACAGATTGAGGAAAAGATTATTAATGGAACAAAAAAAGACGTGAACTATGCAAGTAAGGATTAATTGGGCAATATGCCTATGGGTATGCATAGTGGCTAGTATGTCCACATATGCGCAAAACGAGGAGAAAATTGAAATAACTCAGGAGGAGTTGGATCAACTAGCAAAGAGTGAAGCGGAAATGGCTTCCTGGTTTGAAGACCTGAAGACGCCAGGTGTAAGAGTGGAAGGGAGTAATATGTACTTCAGTGAAGAAGCTCAAAAGCTTATAAAAGATGAAGTTTACAGAGGTGAAACCTATAAGGACGCCTATACCTTTTTGGACGTGAGAGAGAGTCTTCAGAAGTATGAAATTCAAAAGGCCTACTATCGCATGTTAACCCTGTATCCAGAACACAAAGAGGAAGTGATCACGTATATCTATTCCTATGATAAGGTATTTCCAACAGACGAGGTACTGGTTTCGGCCTTCTATACCTATGCGTTTTTCGATCCGGAAATTACGGAACTAACCGATGGAAAGCCTAATATTCTTCGCCCTGATACCTTTGAAGAATATTTGAGAAGAGCCCGTGAAATTGTGTCGTATATACACTATTTCCGAAATGAAGAAAAGAAAGGTAAGTCTTAAAGAAAATCCTTTTTTTCGACCCACTAACCAAGTTGAAGAGCCCTCCATTATCCGGAGGGTTATTTTTTAAATTTACGTAATACTACGTATAGATAAATACGCAGTATTGAGTAATTTGCTTTGCTTAAGGTTAATGTGATAATACCCTGGAAGCAATTCATTTACGTATACATTTCGTAGTAAGCATATCTTCGAGCCTATACAGAATTGCTTCCTTTTTCTTTTAGGTACTAATATCCGAAGTCTTCTTTGATCTTATCTGCCTTGTCTAACATTAGATCGGTGGTGATAAAATCTACTTCTTCTTTGTCGAAGGCGCCTTGGAATGTGCGCATGGCCTTCTTCGGTTCCCCGGCTTCTTCGAAGTAGCGACCCAAATAATAATCACCTAATACCGTATCCGGATACTGCTTTTGGGCCAGGAGGGCAATCTCCCTAAGAGACTCCCACTGTTGTTTTTTCTCACTGGCAGTGGCTGCTGCAATAAAATCGTTCACTCGAATAGGATTGGTAAGTCCAAACAGGTCCTCTATGGTGTTGTACTTTTCGAAGAGGTATTCATGAATAGGAGTTTCCATTTTTAGCAATACATCTTTGTATTCCTGCTTGGAAATAGGACGGTATACCGAGAAGATCTTTTCCATGGCCGAAGGAATAGCTCGAGCGACCAGGGAGTAATGAGTAGCCCCTTCAAAATTGTCGAAGTAATAGGCAAATTGATCCGTTTTTAAGGGTGCCATAGATCGGTTGAGGTCTTCACTAATTTCCATAAGGTCTTTGATGTCATCAGTTCCCGTTGCCAGATAATAAAAGAGCTTGGATTCGATGCTGGGAATGCGCTGCGGTAGCCTGCTGTCCATCATGGGCGCAAGATCCGGACTTAAACTTATATATCCATTGAATAGCGGTGGATCCTTAAAGAGATAGTAGTTAATGAAATTGGCGGTAAAATCATGACCTACGGCAATTGTAAATTTAGCGGTACGATAGCTACTATCTATATATGGCATGAGTTCCAGCCCAACAAATTCAAAGAAATCGGCGCCTTTATCTGCTGGCATAAAATTGGTGTCATCATAGTTGCAATCATCATAGCGACTGTCTCCCTGCATGACTCCTACAACGATACACTCCGGCATATCCTCCCAATAACCAAAGTAGTCTACATTTCCTGCCACCGGTTCGAAGAGGTAGTTGGCGTCAAGGACGAGTACAATAGGGTATACTTTGTCTATATTCTCTTCATAGTCTCTAGGAAGTTGAATCTTTAGTTTGCGAGTTTCCTGAAGTTTTACTGAAGTGAATTCTTCATAGATTACCTTGGACTGAGCAAAAACCGAAGTTAGGAACAACGTGCAAATAGCAAATAGTAGGATTTTTTTCATTTGAAATAATTTAGATTCAGCATATGATAAAGATGCATCAGATCACAGGTTTTACTGAAGCCTCTCAACTATATGGTCGGAAAGATACTAAATTTTGAATAGTGGTACGAGCGCAATCGAATCTACAGCCTGTTTCGATTATAAATAGGCAAAAGAATGAAAGAGATGGTGCCCGAAATTAAAATATATATGATGTTGGAAGTCCAAACAATCCATCCCAGGGCGGTTCCAATAGTATCATCAATTCCGAAGACTAACATGATTCCGGCTATGGCCAACTGATAGTAACCAAACCCACTATTGGTGAAGGCGAAGGTAAAACTCCCAACAACAAAGGTGATAATGACGATTCCCAGATCGATTCCAGCGGTCTGCTCCAGGGCAAATGTAGCTGTATAGAAGGAAGCTATATATAGGGCCCAAATGAGTAGGCTGTGAAAAATAAAAGGCCATTTCTTTTTCATTTTTACCACACTGAAAATCCCTTCCTTCAGCCCGGATAAAAGACCTTTAATCTTGCTACTGAGCTTTCCTTTTGAATAGTTAAGAAATAATAGAAACAAAATGAATACTGCGATAAGAGCTCCTCCGGCAAATAAGATCTTTTTTATGGGGACGATTTCAGTTAAATATTGATACAACGTATCAAATTGAAGAAATAAAGCGATCGCTGTAAACACGAATAGTAGGATAAGATCGATCACTCTTTCGGTTATAATGGTCCCAAAACCTTTGTCGAAGGGGACACCTTCATAGGTCTTTAAAACAATAGCTCTGGAAACTTCCCCGCTCTTAGGAATGAATAGGTTCATGAGGTAGGCAATGGAAACCGCCATGAAATTATTCGCTAATTTTGGAGTGTATCCCAGTGGTTCGAGCATAAAATTCCATCTATAGGCTCGTATCATATGGCTAATTACACTCAACAATACGGCCAACCCCACCACCCAATAATTTGCATTCTCCAGGTTTCTGAAAATCTCATCCTTTTCTTGTGGAGTATACTTTGAGTAGAAGTACCACAGCAAAAATACTCCCAGCGCCAAAGGAATAAAAATCTGCAGAAATTTGGAGATGGATTTCTTCAAATTAAACGAGTAGGTTGTTCTCTTCGTTTGGGAAGACCAAGGCGGGCTTAAAGTTTCTGGCTTCCTCTACACTCATGATTCCATAGGTAATGAGAATGAGGATATCGCCGGGAGCCACTTTTCGAGCAGCGGCACCATTGAGCGTGATCTCACCGCTTTTTCTCGGCCCAGGAATGGCGTAGGTTTCCAAACGTTCTCCGTTGTTATTATTCACTATCTGGACCTTTTCACCTTCAATGATATTTGCGGCATCCATAAGGTCTTCATCTATAGTGATACTGCCAATATAGTTAAGGTCAGCACCGGTGACTTTAACTCTATGAATTTTCGATTTTACTACATGAATTTGCATGGGGCAAAGATACGATTAGATTTGAGAATTCGAATATCAGATTTTAGGGAGGTTTATGTTGTCGATGAGCCTCACTTCGCCTGCAAAGGCAGCAATAAAAGCACGATACGTATTGCCCTTGCGCCTATAGGTTGCGGTACGTAGATCTTTGATATTGGCAATTTCGAAATACTCCAGGTCCAGATGTGGACTGGCAGCAAAGGCTTCATGGACCCGGGTCGATAAGCTCCGAATACTGTGGGTCTTAAAATTTTTTTGAACCATCTTCAAAGTAGTAGAGATGAGAGCCGCTTCTTCAAATAACTCCTTGGACAATCTCTTATTCCTGGAACTCATGGCTAGACCGTTGGATTCTCGCAAAATAGGACAGCCAATAATACGCACCGGGAGTTTCTCTATCTTTACCAACTTCTTTACGATTTGTAGCTGCTGAAAGTCCTTTTCCCCAAAGTAAGCCCTGTGAGGAGCGATGGTCCTAAAAAGTAAATTTAAAACAGTTCCAACTCCGTCAAAGTGCCCGGAACGAAACTCTCCTTCCATACGGTGTTCCAAGCCTCCGAAACGATATTTTTTTGAGGTCACAGTTGTTCCGTATAGATCCGCCGGATCTGGAGCGTAGATCAGAATGTTAGCGTTCAAAGTTTCCAGTAGACGAGCATCTTCTTGCAGTGTTCTTGGGTATTTTTGAAGGTCTCCTGCATTGTCGAACTGAGTGGGATTTACAAAAATACTAACAACTACAGCCTCGTTTTCGTCCAGGGCTTTGGCTACAAGCGATAGATGTCCCTGGTGCAGCGCTCCCATGGTCGGGACAAACCCAATCGACTTCTTTTTAGCTTTTATGGCGTTTATTTCCTTTCGAAGTAATTCTTGATGTTGGTATATCATAGGATATTAAAATCGAGCTAAATTAAGATATTACGCCCAATCTGCATAAATTTTCGTAATTTTGCATCCTTTAACAATAAGCCAATAAAGTAGAGCTGTTGGAGAACGGATAACAAATGGGTTATTTGTGCGTTAAGTTCATAATTAACAAGGTGTTATCTCCCTTCTTCCTATTAAAAATTAGTTACTTATGATGAAAGATAAAAGAGTCTTGTATGTGTCTTCTGAAGTCATCCCATATCTTCCGGAGACCGAGATTTCTTCCATGTCGTTTGAAGCACCAAGGATGGTTAACAATAACGGAGGGCAAATTCGAATCTTTATGCCTCGTTATGGCAATATAAATGAACGCCGTCATCAGCTTCACGAGGTAATTCGATTATCGGGAATGAATCTGGTTATCAATGACCTTGACATGCCTTTGATCATCAAAGTTGCCTCCATTCCTAAAGAGAGAATGCAGGTATATTTTATCGACAATGAAGACTACTTTAAGCGCAAGGCTACTTACGCAGATGAGGATGGAAACTTCTTTGATGACAATGACGAAAGAGCTATCTTTTTTGCAAAAGGAGTGATCGAGACGGTAAAAAAACTAAACTGGTCTCCCGATATCATTCATGTTCATGGCTGGTTGGCTTCTTTCTTGCCACTATACCTAAAGACCTATTACAATAATGAACCATTGTTTGAAAACAGTAAAATAGTTACCTCTGTATACAATCATGGTTTTACCGATACGTTACATAAAGAACTTATTAATAAGATCAAGTTTGACGGAATAGCAGACGAATGGGTCGATCATCTGGAAACCCCAGACTATTTCAACGTGATGAAAACGGCTATCGACCATAGCGATGCTGTTATTGTTGGGTCGAATGACATTTCTTCCGACTTTCAAACTTATCTTAAAAATCTTGAAAAGCCTGTGTTAAAATATCACAATAAAGAAGAGTTTTCTCAGGCATATTTAGACTTTTACCAATCGAAAGTATTAGACTAAAAACACCGTTTTACCTATGAAGATGAAGTATATTTTGCCCAGACTTGGGGCAATTTTGTTGGTAATAGTCGCCCTTGCTTCCTGTGAAGAAGAATTTAGCAATATCGACACCAATATCATTGATCAAAACTTTAATACCGAACTGGACGAATCGAGAACGGTGATAGCCTACAGTAAGAAATTACCGGGAGTACAAAGTAATGGACTTCCCGTATATCAGCTAGGGGTATATAATGATCCTGTTTATGGAAAGACCACGGCAAATCTATTGACACAGCTTACGCTGGCACCTGGAGATGTTAATCCAACCTTTGGTGATTGTACGGTATTGGACAGTGTGGTGCTGTATCTACCTTTCTTTAGCGAAGCAGAACTAAATGGCGAGGAGACCACCTATACATTGGATTCCATCTATGGAAACGATCCGGTGAATATTTCCATTTACGAGTCTAGTTTTTTCCTTCGGGATCTGGATCCGGACACTGGATTCGAGGAGACTCAGAACTACTACTCGAATCAGGGACCTTTATTTGAAAGTAATCTGGTTACCGGTGGCCCAAATGCCCTTATGTATACTATAGATAACTTTGTGCCCAACAATGAACCATATCCTATTGTAGTAACCCAAGTCAACGAAGCAGGGGAAGAAATAGAAGTCTTACAGGAAGTGCCCCCAGGAATTCGGATTAAATTACCGGTGGAGTTTTTTGAAGAGAAGATCGTCGCTAATGAAGGTTCACTGGGATTACTCAATAATAATAACTTCAGAGAGTTTTTTAGAGGGATATATTTTAAGGTAGAATCTACCACAGATGATGGAAGTTCATTTCTTTTCGATATCGCCGATGCAGATAGTAATGATTTGAATGATGCCGGAATCACCATGTATTATACGTTTAAGACATTACAGGGGGATGAAACTTGCGAGGATGAAGGTCTGGACGAATTTAACGGAGAGGTTGAAATGCTCTTCAATGCCATTGCCGTCAATGTTTTTGAAGAGAATCTTCCGTTGGATATTAATGACGCTCTTACCAATGCGAATACTGCCGAAGGAGAAGAAACACTTTATGTACGTGGTGGTGAAGGAATCATTACCATTATCGAACTCTTTGGAGAAGATGCCGATGGTAACGGAGTGGCAGACGAATTAGAAGACCTACGGGATAGAGAATGGCTTATCAATGAGGCCAACCTTATTTTCTATGTAGATCAGGATAAGGTCACTGGGGGCTCTTCCGAACCCGAACGCCTTATTATTTACGATATTAAGAACAACAGACGATTGATCGATTTCGACATAGACCTTACTTCCAGCAATGCGCCTGTAGATGCCATTACAGAGCATTTGGGAAGACTGGAAAGAGGGAGCGATGAGAATGGGGACTTTTATAAGATCAAGATCACCTCTCACCTAAGTGACCTTATTAATAGGGATTCCTTAAATGTTCCTTTGGGATTGATCGTTTCTCAGAATGTGACGGAACAAGGTTTTCAGAATCTTGAAAATGACCTCTTGCCAAGGCCAGGCATTAGTATTGAGCAGGTACCTGTTTCTTCAGCCGTAGCTCCTCAGGGGACCGTTCTTTTTGGAAATGCAACTACCAATGCATCCAAAAGACTAAAACTTCAAATTTTTTATACTGAACCGGAATAAATTAAAATCGTATGTGCGGAATTGTAGGTTACATTGGTAAAAGAGAGGCATATCCCATTATTTTGAATGGCCTGAAGCGTCTGGAATACAGAGGGTATGATAGTGCAGGAGTAGCTTTATACGACGGATCAGGAATCCAGTTAGCGAAGACCAAAGGAAAGGTAGCCGATCTGGAATCTCGTGTGAACACGGAAATCCAAACAAACGGAAGCCTTGGAATTGGCCATACCCGATGGGCCACTCACGGTATTCCTAATGATATCAACTCTCACCCCCATTATTCCAATAGTGGGGATCTGGTGATCATTCATAATGGGATCATTGAGAATTACGCTTCTATTAAAAAAGAATTGATCAACAGAGGATATAGCTTTCAGAGTGATACAGATACCGAGGTCCTGGTCAATCTTATTGAAGAGATCAAGAAGAAGGAAAAGGTAAAACTGGGAAAGGCGGTTCAAATTGCACTCAATCAAGTAGTAGGTGCTTATGCCATTGCCTTGTTCGATAGAAATAAGCCAGATGAAATTGTGGTGGCCAAATTAGGAAGCCCATTGGCTATTGGAATAGGAGATGGAGAGTTCTTCGTAGCTAGTGATGCCACTCCCTTTATAGAGTTTACCAACAATGCCATCTATTTGGAAGATGAAGAAATGGCGATCATCCGTTTGAAGAAGGGTGTGAAGGTTAGAAAGATCAAAGACGATAGCCTGGTAGATCCCTATATTCAGGAGCTTCAATTGAACTTGGAGCAGATAGAAAAAGGAGGGTATGATCACTTTATGCTGAAGGAGATCAACGAACAACCGGACGTTATCAAGGATACCTACAGAGGTAGACTTCTGGCCGATCAGGGAATTATAAAATTAGGAGGTCTCGAAGATCATATCAAGAAATTTACCAACGCAGACAGAATTATTATTGTTGCTTGCGGTACGTCTTGGCATGCGGGATTAGTAGCCGAATATATCTTTGAAGATTGGGCACGTGTGCCGGTCGAGGTAGAGTATGCCAGCGAGTTTAGATATAGAAATCCGATCATTACCGAAAAAGATGTCGTCATCGCTATTTCTCAAAGTGGGGAAACGGCAGATACGTTGGCGGCTATTAAACTGGCCAAGGAGCGTGGAGCCTTCGTATACGGCGTTTGTAACGTAGTAGGATCTACAATTTCAAGAGAGACCCATAGCGGTACCTATACCCATGCCGGTCCTGAAATTGGGGTGGCCTCTACCAAAGCGTTTACAACACAGATCACAGTATTGACTATGATCGCCTTGAGAATTGCCAATGCGAAGGGGACTATTTCTCAAAGTGATTATATGATGCATTTACGGGAGTTAGAAATGATTCCAAAACACGTAGCGGAGGCATTGAAGTCTGAAGATAAGATCAAAGAGATCGCCTACGTATTTAAAGATGCTGCCAACTTTTTGTATCTCGGACGGGGATATAATTTTCCGGTAGCCCTCGAAGGTGCCCTAAAGCTCAAGGAGATCTCCTATATTCATGCAGAA
>JBCBDM010000134.1:0-10379 GCA_038529705.1 Bacteroidota bacterium | reverse complement strand
GAAAGAGCAGTTAGAACTATTGGAGAACAAAGAATCTGAAATCGCTGATCAACGGGGAGAGATTTCAGATTCTTTGTTCTCCAATAGTTCTAACTGCTCTTTCTCCGATTCCAAACGCGTCGCTTCCGAAGCTTTATACAGTTCCTTCCATTTTTCTGCATCGCTCACGGCATGTTGAAACAACGAAGAAGATACTTTGAAACCGGCACCTTCCAAATTGCTTCTATTGACCTCATATTCAAAAGAGTCTCCAACATTTACCATATTGATCATGGAGCTATTATAAGCGTAATCTTCGGTGACCAGCAATATTCCCTTATTGGATATTTTGGTCAAGATGTAGCCAATATCGAAATTGAAATCATTGTTCACATACAACAATTGCACCCCATCTATATCCTTGATCTTTTGGAAGCGTACGATTTCGACGGGAAGCACTCCAATCTTTCGCTTTTGGGCCATCGCATGAAGATCGATCACTGTGCGATCAGGTCCTAAAACACCAATTTTGAACGTTGTTATATCCAACGCGTTGGGCCAACTTACCTGTTGGGCAAAATTATAAATGAAAATGGTACGTTGTAACCTCTTGATTTGTTCATTCTCCTGACTTATACAGATAGCATTTCCACCAATTCCAATAAGGAAGAGTATTGTTAATACGAGTCTTTTAGGAAAAAACAAGGTCATAATCTCAACATTACACGCGCATAGTAATTGGCTCCGCTCACTCCAAATTGTTGAACACGCCTACTATAAACAAAATTACCATTGTTAATATTGCTTGAATGTGTGTGTTGGTCGGGAAAAACATTCAGTACATTATTTCCTCCCAGGGTAGCAGTAAGATAGTTCGTGAATTTATAGGAGATTGAAACATCCGTTAACAACTTAGCAGAAAATGTCTGATCTCTGGTTTCGACCTGTCCTGTTAGTTCGTTTAAAACCCAGTTTTCTGGATTCCCATCATCCGGATGCACAAATTTCACTTCTCCAAAATAAGTGTTTCCTAATTGCAATTGATACTTATTGAATTCGTATGACAGTATCCCACTCAATTTATAATTGGGCTGTGAGGACTCTACCCGGGCAATTTCTTCTCGGTTGAACAACACATTTTCCTGGCCTATTAAAGGTGGTGGCGCTTTAATATTTCCCCGTACTTTCGTCGAAGTAACATTCGCTGCCAAAGAAGCGTTTAACATTCCTTCTCCAAGCTGAGTCCGGTAGAAAATAGCTGCATCTATGCCAGAGGTTCTGGAATCTATGGCGTTTGTGAAAAACTGAGCCGCTCCTGCATTAAATGGCTCCAAAATATCTTCATAACCTTCTGCCAGTCTTCCTGACAACACAATCCGATCATCGATATCGATAAGATAGTAATCAAAACTATAGGTGAGATCATCTTTCCATTTCCCACTAAATCCAACGCTAAAGTGCCTGGACAATTCGGGCTTTAGCTTTCCAATTTGAAAAGCCTCTTGGACTATGGCACTTTCGTTGTTAAAAGTACCTACCTGGACAATTTCCCCATTGATGAATTGCGTACTTATATTCTGAAAGAACACCTGATGCAATGAGGGCGCACGAAATCCTTTAGAGTATCCGGCTCTAATAGAAATGGCATCCTGTAGTTTATAACGGCCGGAAAACTTCCAGACCGCCTGGCTTCCAAAGTCATTATAAGATTCATATCGTGCAGCTGCCTTCAGAAGTAGCCTTTCCGATACATTCCCTTCCAATTCCAAGTATCCTGAGGTATTCGTTCGAAATCGGTTGAGTTCATTCTCCGGTTGAATACCTGGAAAGACCTGTGCTCCGGGAATTCTTGGTAGCACCTCTCCTCCTGGGCTTATATACGTGCTACCTCCATCGACATAAGAAGCCTCCTCCCCTGCAATGATCTGGTAATTCTCTACTCGGAGTTCGGCTCCAAAAGCAACATTAACCCCGCTAAGCCAATTGAAAGACTTCGCCAGATCGAAATTAGTGGTGTTAAGATTGTAAATAAAACCTCCGGCATAAAAGGTTCTGGGAGAAGCAACTCCCAAAGAAGCATTATTGGAATTATTAACGGTATAGTCCAATCTATTGGTTCCTATAGAGTGACTGAAGTCCAGATTCCATCCGTTCTTAGTTCCCCTAACTCCTCCCAGGATAGCGTCATCCTGAATATCGGTTAAGATTTGAGGAGAAAATCCATTTGGAAATAGTTCCAGAACCACCCGATCCTGATCTTTTGGAAAGCGGTAAAAGCCCTTGGACTTTCCTTCTCTGTAATTACGTCCTCCATGGAAGTAAAAAGTCGCCTTGTCCGAAATAGAGGCTTCCCCATTAAAGGTAAGACCAAGGTTCTGAGTTTCGGCACTTCCAATTTCCATGACTCGCCTACCGGAGTATCCGGTCTGACCGAAAAAGTTGTTTTCATCTATGAGCTGAGCATCCAGGGCAAGGCTATCTGTATAGACCGTCCCGGTATAGTCCCCTGCTCTGTTTGTGGCCTCTCTTTGACGAAATTCTGCCGTAATATTTACAAAACCGTTATTACCAATTCGCAATCCAAAATTACCGGACGAATAGGTGGAAAAGCCATCTCCTTCGGCATTGATCAGTATCCTGTTATCTATATCGATAAGGTCTGTTTGTTTCTTCAGAATGATATTGATCACTCCTGCAATGGCATCGGAGCCATATTGAGAAGTAGCTCCGTCCCTTAAAATCTCAATGCGTTCAATAGAAGATACCGGAATAGCATTGAAATCGGTTCCAACAGTACCTCGACCTACCGTTCCATTTAGGTTGAGCAATGAACTACTATGCCTTCTCTTCCCATTTACCAGTACCAGTACCTGATCTGGCCCCAAACCTCGCAAGGTTGCTGGGTCTATATGATCTGTCCCATCGGCTATGGTCTGATAGGTGGAATGAAAGGAAGGCGCTAAATAATGTAGTATATGACTTAGCTCTAACTGTCCTGAACTGCTAATGTCTTGGGGAGAAATAATATCTACCGGAGTGGAAGTGTTAAACAAGGATTGTGGTGCCGCCCTCGACCCCAGTGATACCGGTTGATCTATAGAAAATCCCGTCTCTAAGACGAAATCCACAATGGCGGTTTCACCCACATTGACAGAGACCGCCTGGGAATTCACATTGTACATAACAAAAGAAGCCGTGATCACATAATCCCCTTCTTCTACTTCCAGAGTATATTGGCCGTTCACATCTGTAGTAGTTTTAATATCCGATCCCTCTACGCTCACCGTAGCCCCGGGTAGGCTCCCAAACTGATCGGTAACGTTCCCCGATATTTTCGCTCTCGATTGACCAAAACCAATCATATTACATAGTAAAAAGACCATCGACAAAGTTCCAAGTTTTTTCAGATAATTGGATCGTCGAAACTGGCTACATACGCTTGTTGATTTTATATTGGATTCAAAAGAACTTATTAGGGTCAAAATAGTTAAGTTTATGTGGTCGGGCAATCTAACAGGCATATAAGGACCTAGTTAAAGTGCCATTGGGGTCTATATCATGGGTTATCCGGAACTGCCTCATGGGCAAAATGCTCCGTTACCATTTCATTTAATATACTAGGAGATAAGGGTTTGTTTATGTAATCATCTACCACTTCATTTTTCAATGATCGTTCATAATCATCCGGATTTGATGAAGTGGTCAGTATCACCAATTTTATTCCTTGCCGGATCGAAATATCAAGTTTCCGAAAAGCCTCTGTAAACTCCCATCCATTCATAGCTGGCATATTGATATCCAATAGGATAAGAGAAGGTTTTTCATGGTTTGAGTCTAACAAAAAATCCAGCGCCTGTAATCCACTCTCAACAACAAAGATCTTATCAAAGTGCCCGTGGCGTCTCACCACATGTTGATTAAAGAAATTTGTTGCCCGATCATCATCGATCAAAAGTACACTTCTGCTGGTTCTTTTCATACTAGCGCCAATATTAATGACAATAAAATAACTGTAAAATGAATACGGTATAAAAGTAAATATTCCAATTCATATTTTCGATAAAAAACGTAAAAACACGACGAAAGACATGACTGCTTGTAAGACAATCCTGGTTTTCGTTAAAAAGAATAATCATAAGACAACCCAACACCGATAGTGGAATCTATGAGTTCCCCGGTGTCCAAACCACCAAAAAGGGTGAACCCACCGTATTTCTGAGTTTTATACATGATGGAAGCATAATTACTCCAGGAACTGATAGCGGGTTCCAGAGGAATTCCAAAGGTTCCTAATTGCTTTATAAAGGTACTCTTTACTGTTAATTCCAATGGATCTATGGACCCCTTCAAACCAAAATGATGCGCTTGTACCCGATTACTCAAGAATGGAGAATTTCCCGCATCAATAACGACAGATCTGTCAAAGAGTATAAGCGGCATTCCAATGACATTTCCGTCATAGGTCCAGCCACTGCGATAGACGTTATTCCCAAAATAGCCGTCACTTCCGCCAATTACTTGCCGAGAACCGCTTTGATCCCGGGTATCAATATATTCATATAGGGCTAATTGGATCCAATTATTTTTCTTCGGCACAAAAGATAATCCCCAGACTCCATCCGGAAAATTGGCGAGTCGCGTTCCGGAACCATCCTCGAACGGATGCTCATGATAGGCCGAAAAACTCCCAACTTCGGTCTTCAATGAATATTCTAAAAAATAGGTTCCCAGGTGATTCCCAACCGCATTTTCAATTTCTCCGTCCACTCCTATTTCCGGTGATTTTCTTGCGAAAAAAACATCGACAAAGGCTTCAAAATCACTGGGTAACTCTCCAAAGACCGGAGAAGTACCTGCCCATTGCACATAATGCTGAATACGGGCTGTAATCCTATTATTTTCATTTAAGTTGGCAATCACACCCAGGCGCTTATAATGAACCCTGACATCGCTTACAAAACGATCGTCATTCAAAGCATAATGTCCTATTCCCCAATCCACACTGAGTGCATTCGAAATCTTTAGTGGATCACTGGCCTCCAATACGATACCGCCGAGGGGTCTTGAATTCCCAGAAAACAAAAAGTTTTTATTAGTTACGGATAACCCGTCTAACGCTGTCTCTGCTTTTCTGGCTCCCAGGGTTGCCTTCAGCCAGGTATTCGTAAATTGTAAATAGAGATCCCTTCGTTGGAATTCGTCTTCCACTTCATCCCGAAAAAAAAGGGTGGTTCCTCCTTGCAGCGCCGCATTCTCGGATAGTTTATAAGTGGCTTTCACTTCTCCCAATCCCGAAAAATGGGTAGCTGCACCATACTGAGTATCACTATTGGTATATATCCAAAAAGGGCTTACCTCTTCAGAAGAGAAAATACCCGTAGCCACTACTTTACCCTCCCAAGCAATGGACTGACCCAAAGAAATGAAATTTACCAGGCAAAGAATACCACAGATATGCTTGATCATAAGACGTAGTTTCAATAATATCAGGAACGGAAAATTCGCTGGAAGAAGGTTTTTTTCTTCTCATCGATATAACTGTAGCCATATTTATTTCCGTAACCGAAGTTATTTAAAGTCACATTGTTTAGAACCGCAGCCACATTCACCAATCTTCCGTCTTTTATCGCATCTTCAGGAAATTCTAATAGGCGCTTCTCTGTGTAATTGGCTCGTACCACATACAGTGTAACGTCCGCCAATTTATTGATAATAATGGTGTCTGTGACCAACATGGAAGGCGCGGTATCCACCACTACATAGTCATACATGTCGCGAATCTCATGAAAAAAGTCCTTGGCTCTCTGTTCCATCAACAATTCGGCCGGGTTAGGTGGTATGATCCCCGAGAGGACGATACAAAGATTTTCATTATATAAACTTTGGGCTGCCAGATCACTTACAGAAAGTGATGGGTCTATAATGTACTCCGTCAATCCCTTTCTGGACTGAGACTCCTTTGGTAAATAACGCTGTAATTGGGGATTTCTAATATCGGCCCCAACCAATGCCACCTTCTTTCCAGTTAGCGCCAGGGTAAGTGCTAAGTTAAAGGCCACAAACGTCTTACCTTCTCCCTTTATCGTTGAAGTAACAAATACCGTATTGGCCTTATGATCATTACTTAATTTATTAATGAACAGATATTGTAGGTTGGTTCTAAGGATCCTGAACGATTCGGCAAGTATACTTCGGTCATTCAATTGAATGAGCTCTTCCTCCCCCTTTTTCAATTTAGGAATTTCACCGATAAGGCTTGTATCCTTAAGCGCCTTCTCAACGTCTCTACGGTTATTCACCTTGTTATTCAGTACATTTCGTCCATAGATGAATAGGAAGGGAACCAATAAACCAATCAATACAGATCCCAGATAAATAATGGGCCTGTTGGGTGATACAGGAGCTTTACTACTGAAAGCTCTATCAACTACCTTGGCCTTAGGTGCTGTGACGGCCAGCGAGATGGAAGCTTCTTCTCGTTGCTGTAGGAGGAAAAGATACAATTGCTCCTTAATCGTCTGTTGGCGTTCAATGCCTCTAAATATTTTCTCTTTGGTCGGTACTCTGGAAAGCTTGGAATTAAGAGAAGCTTCCTGGAAATTCAAATCGCGTAAACTAATTTTAAGGGTATTGGTGGTATTCTTTAGGCTATTGAGAATATTAGTTCGTATACCATCAATCTGATTATTTACATTCACCACCACCGGGTTCTTAGCCGTTGAGGTTTTCAAGAGTTTATTTCTCTGAAGAATAAGTGCATTATAATTGTTAACCGACTCTGTAATGTCATTTCCTTCCAACCCAATATTTGAAGGGAGCAGATCATTACTGGAGGACTTCTCCATATACTCTATCATCGTATTTGCCAGTTCCAATTGAGTATTTACATCGAATTGCCGCTTTTCAAATTCACTTGCGTTCTCCAGTATCAATTGTGCTTCTGCTTCAATGTTCGTCAAGCGGTTGCTACTTTTAAACTGCTCTTTCCCTCTTTCTACAGAATCCAGTTCTCTGGTAATTATTTCCAAACGGGAATCAATAAAATCTGCCGTCTTTTTAGCAACCTGTCCTCTATCATTGATCGCATCCTTATTAAATTCTGAAATAAGTTGATTGATAAAATCTTCCGCCTTTGAACGAACCGCAGATTGCATGCTCAGTTGAACCACGTTGCTGTTCTTTATTTCATTGACAACCCGTATTCGCTTTTGATAGGAAAAGGCTACATCTTCAAAATTCTGATAGATCACTCCCACTGTCTTCCCGGTAAATTCCTCGAACAACTCAATATCATCGAGCACTGGAATCACGGTAATCTCACCAAATGGAAGATCCACCAATTCACCAAAATCGTAGGTCCCGTTGATGGATTTCGATTCATTTCTTAAGGTAAACTGTGTCTCAGATAATACTTCAAAGAATAATTTAGGAGGCCTCCTACCGCTATTGGGATTCTTGAAGGAAAGGTACCTAACCTCGAATGGCTTGTAATTGTAGAGTTCACTACTCTTGAGTGTTCCTTCATTGATATAGGTGATATTGAGACTAAGTGCTTCGATGGTCTCACGGATGAGTCGCTTCGACTTAAATACAGCCAATTCATTCTCGATCTTACTTCCTCCAAATCGGCTTAAAAACCCACCATAGTCCTGAAATGCAGCTAATTCTGAAGCTTGTCTTGCACTTTTTTCATCCTTTATGATCACCGTGGCAACACTCGAATAGAGGTCGGTTGTATACCAACGTAAATAGACAAATGCGCCCACCAAAGCTATAATAACACCTAATCCAAAAAGATACCAAAAGCGAGTATATTGATCCAGAACTTCCCGTAACGAGTTTTCTCTGTCTTCATTGATTTGATTTAAATCATTCATTGTACTAAAGTTATCGGGTCAATATTATTACGCCACTCAATACCACGGTAAACAAGGATAGCAGTGCTGGAATGTCCGGAATAAAACCGGATTTCTTAACACCTCTCAAGGATGGTTCGACATATACGACGTCATTTTGTTTTAAAAAATAATAGGGGCCTGTAAAGAATTCTGTTTTGGTGATGTCAATTCGAGCCACCTGTTGTTTACCATCGATCTCTCTTATGACCAAAATATTACCTCGCTTTCCGTCTTCGGTAAGATCACCGGCCCGGCCCAGTGCCTGAGGTAATGTGATTCTTTCATCCGCTATGTTGTATACACCGGGAGCCTTCACCTCTCCCATTACGGTAACTTTAAAGTTCATAATCCGAACATCTACGACTACATCGGTTATGAATTCGGACAACAGAGATTTCAATTCGGTTTGCACTTGCCCCCTGGTCTTACCGGCCACGGCTACAGTTCCCAACACAGGAAATTGTATGGAACCCTCGGAACTCACCAAATAACCTTGAAGTCCGGGATTGTTATTATTGATATTCCCTTCGAGCCCAGTGTTTCGCTTAAATGGAGCCAAAACTTCTTCATTCATCGATGAGATGGCAATGTGAAGGATATCGTTATTTTCTATGATGGGTTCAAAAGACTGAGTAGCCATTTGCTGGTTGAGTAACTCGGCATCCTGAAAGTAAAGAATCTCTTTTTTTGTTGCGCAGGAGGAGAAAAGAAGTGCGAGGCAAAGAATCGTTAAAATTTGGTTCATCTGTTAGCTTATATCAGTGCAAATATATGTTTTATAGAAAAATAGCAATTTTACAAGGCTATGTCGTTTCCATTCCCTTTTCAGTCTTGTTTTCGATATCTAATTCTTCAAAGTGAGAATTTTCGCTAATAAATTCCGGAACAAGATCTTTGAGGAGTTTAACCACCTTTTTATCCTTATGTCTGGTGGCTGTTTTAATAATAGTTTTAATCTGCCCTTTGATCACTTGAAAATCACCCGTCGGCACCTTGGAAATCATAATCTTAGGGTGATGTGTAGGCAATACTGTAGACTTGTCATTTAATAACTCTTCATACAGTTTTTCTCCAGGTCTTAGGCCGGTGATCTTGATATCAATATCATCGTAAGGCTCGAGGCCAGACAAGCGAATCATTCGCTTTGCCAGGTCAATGATCTTAACGGGCTCTCCCATGTCAAAAACAAAAATTTCTCCACCTTTGCCCATGGTTCCTGCCTGCAATACCAATTGGCAAGCTTCCGGAATCGTCATGAAATAACGGATGATATCCTTGTGCGTAACGGTAACAGGTCCCCCTTGCATGATCTGTTTTCTAAAATGAGGAATCACAGATCCGCTGGAACCCAGAACATTGCCAAATCGCGTGGTGATAAAACGGGTATATACTCCTTTCTCATTTTGCAATGATTGAACATACATTTCTGCCGCTCGTTTGGACGCTCCCATAACATTGGTAGGATTTACCGCCTTGTCCGTGGAGACCATTACAAACTTCTCAATATCGAAATTAATGGCAAGAATGGAAACGTTCACAGTCCCTAGAATATTCACATAGATTGCCTCGTGTGGATTTCTTTCAATGAGCGGAACATGTTTGTAAGCCGCTGCATGATAAATGATATGGAAGTCATATTTTTTAAACATCAGCTCCATGCGATACATATTGCTGATATCCGCCAGTTCTGTAATAAAATTGAGTTTCGGAAATTGCTGCAATAGGTACAACTCTAGCTCGTGCAAGGCAGACTCCGCTTGATCCAATATTACGATCTTCTCCGGGTGAAATCCCGCCAATTGCTTTACGATTTCACTTCCAATCGAACCAGCACCGCCTGTAACCAATACTGTTTTTCCAAAGACATCCTTTCTTATGAGATCGTCATCAATCACTATAGGGTCCCGCTCCAGAAGATCCTCTATCTGAATAGGTTTGATCTGATTTCTGATGTCGTCCTTGGAGTTCCAGGTCTCCATATTAGGTACGTTGAATACTTCAATTTGATGCGCTATGCACTCTTCAACGATCTCATTCTTAGTAGCGCCGGAAAGCGAATCACTTACAATGATTACTCCATCCAGGTCTAGTTTAATAAGAGATTCCGCCAATTTATCTTTCACCGGTATTACCGGTTTGCCAAGAATCTCGTAGCGCCTAGAACCCATGCTTCGAGTAAGGAATCCAACCAGTAGAAACGGATTGTTAGACTCTGTTGTAATGGCTCTACCCAGCGAAATCGTGTTATCGTCTACCCCAACAATAGCCACCCGCTTTTTAGCACTTCCGGAAGCAGCCTTTTTTAAGAACAGATAGCTTTCCTTCACCATAATCCTAAACAGCAACATCAAAGAAAAAGATAACAGCATAAAAATAAAGAGGAAGGTGGTAAGAAAAATCTTGTCTCCCGTAATTGTGCTGTAAATGATATTGAAGATATAGATACTGGTTGCGGAAAGTATAGACGCAAACGCCAATTTCTTTATATCGGTGAAAGTTGAA
>JBCBDM010000133.1:0-10399 GCA_038529705.1 Bacteroidota bacterium | reverse complement strand
CCATAAAAAAAGCCCCCTGTTTCCAGGAGGCTATAATGATAAAACACAAAAGCATTAGTCTTTCTTTCTATCTCGATTTCGGTTATCTCTTCCGCGATTCCCGCCGTTTCGGTTATCTCTGTTTCCGTCACGTTTTGGACGATCTACATAACCTTCCGGTTTTGGAAGTAAAGCTTTTCGAGACACTTTTTCCTTACGGGTTCTCTTATCAAGCCCAAAGTACTTCACGTCGAAAACATCTCCCATCTTCACCACGTCGCTCACATTTTCGGTGCGCTCCCATGCCAATTCGGAAACGTGCAGCAACACTTCATTTCCAGGGGCTTCCAGATATTCAACCACAGCACCAAAATCTAACATTTTGATCACTTTCACTTCATATACGCTTCCTACTTCAGGTTTGAAAGTAATAGAATCGATCTTCGCCAGTACCGCGTCGATACCATCTTGATCCGTACCGAGGATCTCAACAATCCCTTCTTCAGTCACCGGATCCTCATTGATAACAATGGTCGTTTTGGTTTCTTTCTGAAGTTCCTGTATCACTTTTCCGCCAGGCCCGATCAAGGCGCCAATATATTCGTTAGCAATGGTGGTAGTAACCATTTTTGGAGCGTGTGCTTTTACGTCCGCATTAGGTGAGGCAATAGTATCAGTTAACTTTCCTAGAATATGAAGTCTTCCGTCACGTGCCTGTTTTAAGGCGTTTACCAGGATCTCATAGCTCAATCCTTTTACCTTGATATCCATTTGACAAGCCGTGATTCCATCCGCTGTACCGGTCACTTTGAAGTCCATATCTCCCAGGTGATCTTCATCCCCAAGGATATCGCTCAACACTGCATATTTTCCACTGTCTCCATCGGAGATCAATCCCATGGCGATACCGGAAACCGGCTTCTTCAATTGTACTCCGGCATCCATTAAGGCCATGGTTCCACTACATACAGTGGCCATAGAAGAAGATCCGTTACTTTCCAGTACTTCAGAAACCACACGAACCGTATAAGGACAGTCCTCAGGAATCATACCCTTCAGGGCTCTTTGAGCCAGGTTTCCGTGCCCGATCTCTCTTCGTGAAGTTCCGCGAATAGGTCGCGCTTCTCCGGTGGAGAAAGGAGGGAAGTTGTAATGAAGATAAAAGGTCTCTTCTCCTTCATGTGAAGGCATGTCAATTTGATTTGCTTCTCTGGAGGTTCCTAGGGTTACCGTAGCCAGAGCCTGAGTTTCTCCACGGGTAAAGATGGAGGAACCATGGGTAGAAGGTAGATAATCCACTTCACACCAAATAGGTCGGATCTCGTCGGTCTTTCTACCATCCAGACGCAATCCTTCGTTCAAAGTAAGGTCTCGAACCGCCGCCTTTTCGGCTTTGGCGTAATATTTTGAAATTAGGCCTCCAAGATCTTCCAGTTCTTCTTCGGTATAACCCGCCAGAATTTCTTCTTTGATCTCAGAAAAAGCCATCCCTCTTTCTTTTTTAGAAGAACCTGCTTTAGCCACGGCATATACCTTGTCGTATGCCAGGTCGTAGATTTTCTTTTCAAGGTCTTCATCTTCCCGCTCTCCTTCATATTCGCGTACTTCTTTCTTTCCGAAAGCTTCTGCCAAACGAACCTGAGCAGCACATTGTACTTTAATGGCTTCGTGGGCAAATTTAATGGCCTCGGTCATTTCTTCCTCAGAGATCTCGTTCATTTCACCCTCCACCATCATTACAGAATCTGCAGAGGCACCTATCATCATATCGATATCGCTTTCTGCTAATTGTGCACGAGTTGGGTTAATGATGAATTTACCATCGATACGGCCTACTCGGGCCTCAGAAATGGCACATTCAAAAGGAAAATCGGATAACTGTATCGCAGCAGATGCAGCTAATCCTGCCATGGCATCCGGCATTACATCTTCGTCATGAGACATTAACTGGATCATCACCTGAGTTTCGGAGTGATAGTCTTTTGGGAATAAAGGGCGCAATACACGGTCTACCAGACGCATGGTCAATACTTCGCCATCACTGGGTCTAGCTTCTCTTTTAAAGAATCCGCCAGGGTAACGACCTGCAGCTGCGAATTTTTCTCGGTAGTCTACGGTTAAGGGAAGGAAGTCAACATCACTTTGCTTGTAGTTGGAAACTACTGTACAAAGCAACATACATTTTCCAGATTGTACAACAACAGAACCATGGGCCTGTTTTGCTAGTTTTCCGGTTTCGATAGAGATCTCTCTACCATCACCAAGGTCTATGACCTCTTTAAATACTTTAGGTATCATATTATGTTTTTCATTTCATACACCAAGGATCAAGCCTTGGAGTACTTGTTAATTTGGTCAGCGACTGTCGGTCAGCCGCAGTGTTGTTGTGTTGTGTGTGGTTTGACCAATGAAAAACTAAAGGGTAGCTTTTTATGTATGCACTTCAGTCCTTCGACAACCCTTCGACAGGCTCAGGGTAACAGCTCAGGAACCGAATAAAATAAACAAAGGGCTCCCAAAAGAGCCCTTTCATAATTATTTACGTAATCCTAATTCTTTTACGATCGCACGATATCTCATGATATCTTTCTTCATTAGGTAATCCAACAAAGAACGACGCTTACCTACCAGCTTCACCAAAGAACGCTCTGTGTTGTAGTCCTTGTGGTTTTTCTTTAGGTGTTTTGTCAAGTGATCGATTCGATAAGTGAACAGTGCGATTTGCCCTTCAGCAGAACCGGTATCCGTTTCAGACTTACCGTGTTTTTTAAAGATCTTAGCTTTTTCTTCTGGTGCTAAATACATGCCAATATTATTTAAATGATTTTTATGTACATGACTACGTTTCTCGTAATCAGGCTGCAAAGATACTATTTTTATAGATTTTCCAAAGATATATGTTTATTCTTTTTAGGGCATTCCCTCCTTCGCTAAAGCTTCAGAGGGCCGGGTCTTCCGTTATATCCCCCAATCAAGTTGGGGGGATGCCACTGCAGCCCCTAATGCGGGAACCCATGATGAAATAATGACTAATTGAATTAATGTAGGTCCATTTCTTCTCCCCGTACAATTCTCAACTTTCAACTCTCGTCTCTCAATTCCTAACTCAAGACTCCCTAATTCCAATTCGTACTTCCAGCCTCCAACTTCTGTCTTCCTGCTTCATACTTCTGAATTCGTGCTTCCGACTTCCGACTTCTAACTCCCTCCATTAAACCTTTTTTCATTTCCATAGTCATAGCTACAATTAACTCTTAAATATAAACACTATGAAAACTAGTTTCGTGAAAAATGGAATGTTAGCCTGTCTGGGGATCTTGTTGGTCTTTACTTCTTGTAGTAAGGACGAAGATACCGAGGTAGGAACAGACGATGCAACTGCTGCCATCACAGCAGAGCAGTCTAAACAAACGGCCGAGGCCGAAATGTCTACAGATGAGGTATTTAATATCATCGAATTGGCCTATGCCGAAAACGAAGAAGGCGCAGGCAGAAATCAAAGTTATTTCCCGGACTGTGTAACCATTACTATTAGTTCAGAGAACGGTGTGGTATTCGTTACGTTGGATTTTGGGGCTGGGTGTGAGCTACAAAACGGAGCTTACGTCTCTGGGAAGATCAATTTCACCTACGGCCCTCCTGTAGCTGGAACCGTTACCGTAACATATACGCTGGAAGATTTCACACATAATAATAGAGCCGTTGAAGGAAGTGGTTCATTGTTTAGAGAACGTACTAATGACAATGGCAATCCGCAGCACACCGTAAATCACGAATTGGTGATCACCTGGCCCAATGGTGTAGTGGCTCAGGCGGATGGTACCCGTGTAGCCGAATGGATCGAAGGAGTAGGGAGTGGAACCTGGATGGATAACGTATTTTCGGTTACTGGAAATCGAGACATCGAATTCAACACAGGATTCTCTCATTACGCCATTGTTACAGAAGCACTTCGTAAGGAAGTTACCTGCCCTCACTTTGTAAGCGGTGCGGTAGAAATTACTCGAAACAATGGTATGGGAACCCTGGACTTTGGGGAGGGTGACTGCGATAATTTAGCAGTACTTACGGTGAATGGCCAGGAAATTATCATTATCCTGGATTAGTAGTTAGGTTAGTTTTTTTGATGGAAAAGCCGCTCATAAGAGCGGCTTTTTATCATGCTGTTTTTTCTCTTAATGGGCGGTTCAATACCAAATCCAGGTAAAGATTTACGTTGCGCTTAAGATCTTTTCGGTGACTGATAAAGTCCAGAAATCCGTGTTCTTGCACAAATTCAGCCGTTTGAAAACCTTCCGGTAATTCCTTTCCGGTGGTATCCCGGACCACACGAGGACCCGCAAAGCCGATCAAGGCACCCGGTTCGCTGATGTTAATGTCGCCCAACATGGCAAAAGAAGCCGTGGTACCTCCGGTAGTTGGGTCGGTACATAACGAAATATAAGGAATCTTGGCTTCTGCTAGCTGGGCTAATTTGGCGCTGGTCTTGGCTAACTGCATCAAGGACAAAGCAGCTTCCATCATTCGAGCCCCTCCACTTTTCGAGATCATTAAAAATGGTATTTTCTTTTTTAATGAATACTCCGCCGCACGAGCAATCTTTTCCCCTACGACACTTCCCATTGAACCACCAATGAAACTAAAATCCATACAGGCAACCACCAGGTCTTCCCCCATGGACTTTCCCACAGCTGTGCGCACTGCGTCTTTTAGTCCGGTCTTTTCCTGAGCCGCTTTTAAACGGTCCGTATATTTCTTGCTGTCCTCAAACTTTAAAGGGTCTTTGGAAGTAAGGTTGGGATCCAACTCTTTGAACTTATTATCATCGAATAGAATTTCGAAGTATTCTTTACTGCCAATTCTCACATGATATCCATCTTCCGGACTCACATAGAAGTTCTTCTCCAATTCTTCTGCATCGACGATCTTACCCGTAGGAGATTTATACCAAAGACCTTTTGGTACATCCTTTTTTTCTTCGGTGGGAGTTTGTATTCCCTTTTTTGTTCTTTTAAACCAAGCCATAGTTGTTGAGGAGTTTGTCTTGTTTATAAAGTATTCACATTGTTAAGGTCTTCAAAGGCCTTAATCAATCGTTTCTTAAAAGTAAGCTCACCTTCTCGGAGCCATTTTCTAGGATCGTAATATTTTTTATTCGGTAGGTCTTCACCATCCGGATTACCGATCTGACGGCTTACATAATCGATATTTCCAGTCATATAGTCACGGATTCCTTCCGTAAAAGCAAACTGAAGGTCGGTGTCGATATTCATTTTAACCACTCCATATCCAATAGCTTCGCGAATTTCTTCGACGGTAGAACCACTTCCTCCATGAAACACAAAATCTATGGGATTGTATCCGGTTCCGTATGTATTCTGAATGTGCTCCTGAGAATTCTTTAAGATCTTCGGAGTTAATTTTACATTACCAGGTTTATACACTCCGTGTACATTTCCAAAAGCCGCTGCTACTGTAAATTGGTCACTCACCTTTTTAAGCTCTTCATAAGCGTAAGCCACCTCTTCAGGCTGTGTATACAGTTTGGAACTATCTACATCTGTATTGTCTACTCCGTCTTCCTCTCCTCCTGTGATACCCAATTCAATTTCCAGGGTCATATCCATTTTAGACATGCGTTCCAAATAGCGCTTACAGATCTCAATATTTTCTTCGATAGGTTCCTCACTCAAATCAATCATATGCGAGCTGTAGAGTGAACTACCTGTGTTTTTATAATGCAATTCACCTGCATCCAAAAGACCGTCAATCCAAGGTAGTAGCTTTTTAGCACAGTGGTCTGTATGCAAAATAACGGTGGCTCCATATGCCTTAGCCATTTCATGAATGTGTCTTGCCCCGGCAACACCCCCGGCGATAGCTGCTTTCTGACCTTCATTGGACAAGCCTTTTCCGGCATTGAATTGAGCACCTCCATTGGAAAACTGAATAATCACAGGTGAGTTCAACTCAACAGCGGTCTCCAGCACAGTATTTATGGTATTCGAACCTACCACATTCACGGCAGGCATTGCGAAGCCCTTTTCTTTGGCAAGTTGGTGTATTTTTTGAACATCTTTTCCGGTGGCTACTCCCGGTGCAATATGGTGGCTCATGGTCTAACTGGTTTAGCAAGCAAAAGTAACAAATTTTAATGGTTTAAAAGGGATAGTTTATTCCAATATTGAGTACAGAATTTGCGAAATTATAATTCTTGAACCAGCGCTCGCCTGCCTGCAATGAGGGTTCATAGGTCTTGAATCCTACGTCGAATCTAAAAACAAAGAACCCAAAATCATAGCGCAATCCAAATCCACTGGCAACGGCAAGTTCCGAAAGGTCTTCAAATCCGTTGAAGGTAAATTGTTCCTCGTCCTGCGCATCTGCTACGTTCCAGATGTTTCCAGCATCGACAAAAAATGCCCCCTTGAAACTTCCCAAAATTGTATATCGATATTCTGCGTTGAAAGCTAATTTGAAGTTAGCTTCGTTAAAATCCTGTATTCCGCCACTACTCCCGGGACCCAGGTCATATGCGCGCCATCCTCTGTTGTCATTGGTACCTCCTGCAAAATAACTTCGTGTAAAAGGAATACTGTTACTATTGCCAAAAGGAAGGGCAATACCCCCAAAGGCTCTCATAGCGAAGATGGAATTGTCTCCAATTTCCCAATGACGAATAAAATCTGTTTCAAACTTTACATATTGCGAGAACACCACACCAAAGGTTTTGGATTTGCCATCTTCGGTCTGAGAAAGGTTGGCTGCAGACGAGAGCGCAGAAAGAAGGTTTCCTGCAGATTCGATTTTCCAACGAAATCTGGAGAAACTGTTATCATAGATTCCAGTCCGGCCATCTCTTGTCCAGGTAAAATTACTCGCGAAGATGAGATTGTCCTCTGTAAGTCTTTCCTTACGTTGGGCGATTCCACCTACTTCATTGACCAGTGCTGCCGGTACGTCTAACGTACTATCTGAAGAGGCAACCAGATCCAAAAACAAATCTGCTTCTTCCGGAATCCCCAAAGCCTGACCGTCTGCAAATTGATAGCCAATTTCCTCAGCAATTTCATTAAGCCTTCCATAAGCGGTAGGGTATACCCTGAAATACTTTTCCGGAGCAATATTTCTCACATATTGCAGGTTTACCAGTTCGAAGACATTGGTGCGCGTACTTCTCGGTTTCCAGCGATAGCTGAAGATCCCATTGAAATTCTGCCGATCAAGACCAATATTGTTTTGTGCATTGATACCCGCACTTATGGTCGTAAAAGGCGACATGTATTTTGGAATGAACTTATTGGTATTTATAGGGAACAATATCGAGGGAATGGTTAGCTTGGCATCCGCACCCACATCAGATGAGTTAAAGAAACTGGCATCGCTTTCTCTCACGTCTCTTGAAGATCCAACACTGCCCCGAGCAGATAGCTCCAGGTTCTCAGCTCCCCGAAACACATTCCTAATTAAGAAAGAGGTACTAAACCCAATCCCAAACTGCTGGATCGTAGAGGTATAGGCGTCAAAATCGAAGTCCAGGGTATACTTCTTTTTTGGAGTAAGTAAAATGGTTGAGATCAAACCTACACCGGTAGTATCTCTTGGGTCTTGCTGATAACTAATATTGGGATACCTAAAATTTCGCAATTCCCCCAGCTGTTGATAGGTAAGGGTTCGGTCAATATCCTTAAAGATATCACCCGGTGTAATAGAAATGGCATCTGTAATCGCCTTTGGGCGATATTTGAGTTCATCGTAACTAAAGATCCGATACCCCTCATAGTTTACCGAATCCGAAATGGACTTATTCCTATTGGTATAAGTGAAATCCGTAAATATTCGCACTTCATTGATCTTGTGAACCTGAAAAGGTACCGTGGTCGTGCTGTCTCCTTGGGTTATTTTTCTATCCGGGATGATATAGTCCACATGTACCTTATGTCCCGTATTGTTAGTATCCGCTTCAAAACTTATGTATTCCTGATCGAAGTAATACAATCCCGAGTTCCGCATCTGAATCGTAAGCCGGACTATTTCGTTGTCGAAATCCCCTGCATTATATTGTTTCCCGGGAACGATAAACGTTTGATTTTTGGTTTGGCGATACAAGGAATCCACCAGGGGGGAACTTATTTTTTCTGAAATGGAATCGATAAAGTAAGGTTGATGACGTTTAATGGTATAGGTTAAAGAACCTCGCTTTTCACGCGTAGAATCTTTCTGCACTGTAAAATCACCTTCCACATTGAACCAACCCTGGGTGTAATAGTAGCGTTTAAGATTACTTAAGGACTTTTTACTTCTGTTCCGATCAATGATCACAGGAGCCGTTCCTGTTCGTTTCAGCCATTCGTTGAACTTAATTTTACTGCTGTCTAAGGTCATGACCTGTTTTCGGGAAAGCCAACGGTTCAATCGTTGTTCCCGTTTCGGTTTTCGTTTTAACCAGGCTTGAAAGGTAGAATCCGGATTCTTCTCAGCAATATTATAAATGTGCAGTCCTAACGGAGTTCCCAGAATGGGAATCTTAGGATTGGGTTTTTGGGCGAGCAAACTATATACCTCACTATTCTGGACTTCTTCCCCGTCTACCACAATGGTATTCTTGGTGAGAAGTAGCTCTTTTTCCTTTAAGTGCTTCACGGCATTACATGAACCGAGGAGCACCGATAATCCTAAAATTAATGATATTTTTGTGAGGGTTTGCACCAAGGAGTTCGAGTTTCTCAATTCAAAAATAGGATAAATTTGATAAGCAAAAGCCAAATTAAATTAATAACGAGCCTGCAGCAAAAAAAGTACCGGACCAAAACCGGACTCTTTATGGCGGAAGGCCCTAAGATTATTAGTGATCTTGTTCAGGCAGGACTCAAAATACATTCTTTGTTTTCCCTGGAAGAGGCGGAGGGTTTTGGTGTTGAGGCGGCTGTAATTAGTCCGGCCGAATTGCAAAAGATAAGTGCGCTAAAGACAGCGAATAGCATGTTGGCGGTTTTTTATTTACCCGAGAAACCCACCTTGCCAGAAAAAGGCCTGGTAGTGGCTTTGGACGCTGTTCGTGATCCCGGAAATCTCGGAACCATCATCAGACTGTGTGATTGGTTTGGGGTGAAGGCTCTTATTTGTTCCGAGGATACTGCAGACTGTTTCAATCCCAAAGTAGTTCAGGCTACCATGGGTTCCATTGCCAGGGTAGGAGTATCGTACACGGATCTTTCAGACTATCTTCAAAGTAGCCGAAAACCCATTTACGCTGCAGTCATGGACGGGGGGAATGTTTATAACGAAAAACTGCCGAAGGATGCCGTCCTGGTGATGGGAAACGAAGCGAATGGTATCTCCGAAGCTGTTTTGGCTTTGATTCAACATAAAATAACCATTCCAAATTTTGGAGATGTGAATACTGCCGAGAGCTTAAATGTGGCTACTGCTACGGGAATTTTGCTCAGCGAGTTCCGAAGGTCTATTGAAACGTAAAGTTTACAAAGATGCCTCGGGTCGCCAAATTACTAATATTTGAGGTCCAAGGGCTATTTGGGTCATCGTCTGCCACCAATTCATTGCTGGTTGCAAATACCCCTCGAATGGATGGAGTAAATTTAAAGTAGAACAAGTAGAGATCTACTCCAAAGCCCAATTCAAAATAACTAGTTCCTCTTGTCATTCTAAACTGTCCTTCGTTATTGTCCTCGGGATTGGTTTCATTACTGCTTAAATTAAAGGAGCGCGATACACCAACCACCACGAACGGTTTAAAGTTATTAAGACGCTTCGTAGAGAATTTTACCAACAAAGGTACATGGATATAAGTGGATTTTACATTTCTCAATCGGTCTCGTTCTTCTTCGAAATTAGGGAAGGACAGATTTCTCTGAGTGAAGTAGAGGCCGGGTTCGAGACGTAAATTAATATATCTGTTTACCCGCATATCTCCAATAAGACCCACATTGAAACCTCCTTGCGTTTCTACCAGTATGTCCGTATTGTCGTCCTGACGCTGATTTTCATACTCTATTTTGAAGTCGTAACTATTAAAGCCCAAATAATATCCCCAGGTAAGGAATCGATTGTCGAAAGTCTCGATATTTGCCAGTCGTTCTTTGCTAAATAGTTGGGCTTGAGCAGTTTGCGCAAGCATTAAAAATCCAAGTATGAATACTACTTTCCTCATAATTATTTTGTAGCAATATAAATAGTGGCCACACCAAATGTTTGCGGCCTATTTTCAACCTCTATAAACCCGATTTTCCGTAAAATATTGTTGAGTTTCTCCCCAAATGGAAAAACGGATGCGCTCTCGCACAGATAGCGATAGGCAACCTTATCCTTGGAAAAGAGCCTGCCAATTACAGGAAGAATCCCTTTGGTGTATACATAATATCCTTGCTTCCAGGGGACTTTGGTAGGCATGGAAGTCTCC
>JBCBDM010000132.1:0-10486 GCA_038529705.1 Bacteroidota bacterium | reverse complement strand
CATGGGGTTTTTTCTGGATATAGTGGTAGTAACCTTTCTCATTTTACTGTTCGGGGAGATTTTACCCAAGATCTATGCCAGCAGGAATAAGGTGTCGTTTTCGTCCTTCATGGCCTATCCCATCCATGTTTTGAATACATTGTTTACACCCTTGAGCAACCCCATGAGAGGTGTCACCATCTTTTTGGAGGAAAAGTTTGGGAAACAGAAGTCCAATATTAGCGTGGATCAGTTATCCCAGGCTTTGGAGCTTACTTCTGAAGAAGATACTACCCAGGAGGAGCAGAAGATCCTGCAGGGTATTGTGACCTTCGGAAATACAGATACTAAGAACGTAATGCGTCCCCGGATGGATATTTTTGCACTCAACGAGGAGTCTAGCTACCAGGAGATCATGCCCGAGATCATTTCGAATGGATATTCCAGAATCCCGGTGTACAAAGAAAGTATCGATCAGATTACAGGAATCTTATATGCCAAAGACCTTTTACCGTTTTTCGATAGAAAAACCTTCGATTGGGTTTCTTTAAAGCGCGAAGCCTATTTTGTGCCGGAAAATAAAAAATTGGACGATCTGCTCAATGAATTTAAAGATAGAAAGATGCATTTGGCGATTGTGGTAGATGAATATGGAGGTACCAGTGGTCTTATCTCGTTAGAAGATATTATTGAAGAGATCGTGGGGGAGATTAGTGATGAGTTCGATGCGGATGATCTTGAGTATTCCAAGCTAGATGATCATACCTTCGTTTTCGAAGGGAAGACACCTTTGAAGGACTTTTACAGAGCCATTAAGTTGGAAGATCCCAAGCTTTTTGAAGAAATGAAGGGAGAGGCGGAGACCCTGGCCGGCTTCCTCCTGGAGATCTCTCGTGGGTTTCCGAAGAAGAATGAGATAATAAGCTTCCATAACTATTCGTTTACCATAGAAGCTTTTGAAAGTAAGAGAATAAAACGAATTAAATTGTCAATCCTTCCGTAATATGCGTTTTCTGATGATACTGTTTGTGGGGTTATTTATCTACGGATGTGGAGAAGAGGTCGTGGTGAAACCTGCGTCCAAGCTGCGCCTGGAGTATAAATTGCCCGAATACAGCACTTCAAAACCAGATTGTCCCTTTAGTTTTGAAAAGAACGACGAAGCCAATATGTTGGTGAAAAAGAATTGTGGGATCAATATAGAATATCCCAGAATGAAGGCTACCGTATATCTAACCTATCAACAGGTGCAAGAAGGAAATCTTAACTCTTTGTTATCCGATGCCCAAAAATTGACCTACGATCATACTGTAAAGGCGAACGAGATCTTTGAGCAGCCTCGGGTAGATTCGGTGAATAAAGTTTTCGGAATGTATTACATAATCAACGGGGATGCGGCAACCCAGTCGCAGTTCTACGTGACAGACAGTATAAATCACTTTGTTTCCGGATCCTTATATTTTGAATCCAAGCCCAACTTTGATTCCATCTACCCTGCCGTGGTGTATCTAAGAGATGACATTAGAAGGATCATGGAGACCATTTCCTGGGAAGAGTAAGTTATTTTTCTGTCTTAAAAGCAACCTTGCCGCACCGCCCGTATCTCTCCTTTGTTATCATAGAAATAAGGTATATGGCGTATTAGTAAAATCTATTCGAAAAGTGCCCGGTTATCTTTATTTAATTCTCAATTTTGTAGTTCAGAAAAAGCAATGAGCACGAATAGCCGCAAGTGGTTCTACCTTACTATTTTATCCATCATCTGGGGAAGCTCCTTTATACTTATAAAAAAGGGGTTAGTGGGTTTGACCGATTATCAATTGGGATCGCTTCGTATCGTGTTAACGTCCATTTTCCTTTTTTCCGTTGGGTTTAAAAGTATTGGGGAGATAAAAAGAAAACATTGGGTCTGGGTAGTTATTTCAGGTTTTGTGAGCTCGTTTTTTCCACCATTTTTATTCGCTATGGCGCAGACGCAAATAGATAGCGCAGTGGCTTCAATTCTCAATTCACTCACGCCGCTAGCCACTGTGGTGGTAGGGATCATCCTTTTTAAAATATTGAGCACCCGAAGGCAAATCTGGGGAGTGCTTATAGGTCTTGTGGGAACCGTACTGCTCATTATTGCCGGCGCTAATTTTAATCCGGATCAGAATTACTGGTATAGTGTGCTCATTATAGCCTCTACCATTGGGTACGCGCTCAATGTGAATATCATAAAGAAATACTTGAGCGATATTAGTGCCTTGGCAGTAACAACCGGGAATTTCTTGTTTATTTTTCCTCCGGCCCTTGCCATACTCTATATGAGTGGTTTCTTCGAAACCATATGGGAAAGTCCGGAGATGCAGCTTTCTTTTGGGTATGTGGCCATTCTTTCTCTTTTTGGAACGGCCATTGCGAAAGTGGTGTTCAATAAGCTAGTACAAATTGCCAGTCCGGTGTTTGCTTCCTCTGTTACCTATACGATGCCTATAGTGGCTGTGCTTTGGGGTATTGTGGATGGAGAGCAGTTTGGCTGGATGCAAATTCTGGCTGCGGGAATCATTTTATTGGGGGTATATCTCTCGAATAAAAAACAGAGAGCAGATTAATAAAGCGTTAATTAACAATGTGTTACTTCATTTTTTAGTATCTTTAAGTTAACTAAAAACGTATTGTTATGTTCACAGTAGCCGCCCGATATGGACTGGGAATTGCCTTTTTCCTGATCGCTTATTTTATACTTGCAAAACTTTTAGGTTTACACCAGTACCCGGTATTCAGTGCCTTTAATGGGGTCATCTTTGGAGTTGGGATCTTTGTCGCCATGCGAAAATTTAAGAGAAATAGCGATAATTTTAAATACGAACACGGATTTCAGGCTGGATTTTTTACCGGAGCCATCGCTACCTTTATCTTTTCCGCCTTTATGGCTGTGTATATCTTTATGCTGGACACTCAGTTTGCACAGGCCATTCTGGATTCCTGGAATTTGAACTACAATAAGGGGTCCCTAATGCTGGTGATCTCTCTTATCATTATGGGACTTTCCACTACTTTGGTTCTTACCCTGGCATTTATGCAATTGCTAAAGGAATCCTGGAATACCTCCAGACTGGTTTAAAGGCTAATATTTAGGTTGTAAAGCCTTTGCAGATTCATATTTTACATTTATATTTGCACCCGCTTTTACCGTAGGGTAATGGCCTATTTATAACAAAAATTATTAAACGTTTACGCTATGTACGCAATTGTAGAGATAGCAGGGCAGCAATTTAAAGTTGCAAAAGACCAGAAAGTCTTTGTAAATCGTTTGGCCGTAGAAGAAGGTAAAAAAGTCGCTTTCGACAATGTACTTCTTATCGGTGACGGAGACAAAGTAACTGTTGGCGCCCCGGCTATAAACGGCGCTCAAGTAGGAGCGAAAGTCGTTAAGCACCTTAAAGGTGATAAGGTTATTGTTTTCAAAAAGAAGAGAAGAAAAGGGTACCGTGTGAAGAATGGTCACCGCCAGTCTCTTTCTGAGATCGTAATCGAGAGTATTGTGGCTTCAGGAGCTAAGAAAGCTGCTGCACCTAAGGCTGAAGCCAAACCTACCTCCGCTAAAGCTTCGGAGGCCAAAGGAAAGGCTGAGCCAAAGAAAGAAACTAAGAAAGCTGCCCCTAAGGCTGCTGCTCCAAAAGCCGAAGCGAAAGCTCCTGCTAAGAAAGCCGCGCCAAAGAAAGCTGCGAAAGACGATTTGAAGAAGATCGAAGGGATTGGACCAAAGATCGCTGAAACGTTGACCGCTGCCGGGATTGCTACTTTTGCCGATCTGGCAAAAGCCAAGCCAGCTAAAATTTCCGAGATCATCGAAGGGGTTCGAGGAAATCACGTTCCTGATACCTGGCCAGAGCAGGCTCAATTGGCTGCCGATGGTAAGTGGGATGAGTTAAAAGCACTACAAGACAAATTAGACGGAGGAAAGAAATAATCCTTCGAAGTTTAACAATATAAAACCGAAAGAAAATGGCTCATAAAAAAGGAGTTGGTAGTTCTAAGAACGGTCGCGAATCGGAATCGAAACGCTTAGGTGTGAAGATCTTCGGAGGACAGGCGGCTATCGCTGGAAATATCATCGTACGTCAAAGAGGTAATACACATCACCCAGGTGAGAATGTATACGGTGGAAAAGACCATACCCTACACGCCAAAGTGGACGGTATTGTAAAATTCACAAAGAAAAAAGATAACAAATCTTACGTTTCCATCATTCCTCACGGAGAAGCGTAGGCAGGATTATCTACCTAACAAGTAAAAACCCTCAGTCGAATGGCTGGGGGTTTTTTGGTTTATCCTATCAACCAGAGAAAATTAATTCATTGGATTGTCAACCTATAGGACATAAAAGGTCATTTGGTTTTGGGAAGAAATATTCGATAGTTTTAGGGTGAAAAATGATTCCATGTTCTGAACAATCCAAATGATCTAGTCTATCCAATAGATCTACCGGTTTATTTTCATAGTTATATTCAAACCATGAGTATACTTCATGTTTATGATTAAGTACATTGGTATATGATTTTTTTGAATTTTTAAAGTGGATTCCCATTCGTGAGGAACAACTTGCGGAATTTGGAAAAGCTACGACTCCTATAATTCCAGAGTCCCAAAGCATAATAATTGCCTCATTAAAAGTTAGTCCAGAATTCCTTATTCTTTTCTCCAAATCCTTCGTGCTAAATGGAAGAGGGAGACCCCTTAAGTTTTCGGTTAATTTAAAGAGTCCGGGGAATCGTCGATTTCCTTCCTCGATGAGCTGTTTTGTAATTTCAGGACCAAACTCATTGAAGGCTTTTTTTATATCCGCAGCTTCAATTTTGGTTTTAAGGACATCATCGATTTTCATTCTTTTGTTCTTGGCAGCGGTTATAACGCTAAGGCGAGCGAGTCTCAATAAATCTCTTGGTCTGAAATGAGTGTGTCGAAGAAAATAATCGAAAGAATCTTCATAGACAATGGGGTCGCAAAGACCGTTTACTACTTTCGATTCAAACAGGTCATACCAAACATCTGATCTGTCATCATATCTACGACCAATTCTATTAAACTCCCATTTAATTCTTTTAGTAATTAATTCTTTTAGTTGTACCCGATTCCATTCTACAAAACCTTTGTGTTCGAAAAACTTTTGCATAAAATCGGCCTCTTTTGAAATGTACCTGTGCCAAGGAATAGACAATTTTACATTGAACATGGTTTTGAAGTTCGGTTTAAAATGATTTTGGAAGGTGTTGAGCAGAGCAATAATTAAATTTTGAGCAAGTCCTTTACTTCTTTCCAACGCAGAAGTTGGAGTTTCTATAGGTTCAATTACAACACAAGGCTGAACTTCAAAATCCTGTATGTCCTGTAAACATTTTATTATATTCTTATAGGTTTCATCGCGTATTAATTCACTTAAAGAGTTGGAAAGGTCTTTAAAAGCATGCTTATCTTCACCCTTGGTGATCAAGTCCAAGATGTTAGGTAACTGTTTCCATACAGACTTGAAAATATTCTTTTCGGTATGCCCTATTTTGGAAACATACTCCCAATGTTCTCCATTATTATACATGTAATTGGGTCTGAGATTCTTCAGTAGAATAGTATAAATTCTAATCACTTCTATTCTCCATACTTCTTCTAGTGATTTAATGAAAGTGTCCGGTTCTTCCGAATAGCGTTTACGTAAACTAGATAGGACGAATATGTCTAAACTATTTTCACTTAAATACCATATCCTATCCAGATCAGGGTCGATCTTTATAAGCTCTTGATTTAGTTTCTCGTTTTGAAGAAGTAGGATAGCTGTTTTACCAATTCCCCATGGTCCTACAAGAATTTGACATTCCTCCTCTGGGTTCATTTTATTAACACTACAAGGAATTAGAAGTTGGTCGGACTCTGCGTTTTCATCTCCAAAGGGTATGTGTCTCATGTACTTAGTTTTTTGCAACCAACTACTTCTCTTTCAAGCTTTCAAACAAGAATGATTATTAACTGGTTGAATAAATTAAGGGGAGATGATTACTTTAAAATCGACTTAAATATAGAATATTTTTTATACTTCGAACTTTTGGCAGTTTAAAGATGAGTTATTTATTCCAAGTCTTCTTTGAAAATATTGATACGTCTTTCTCGTTTGAGTTAGATGCAACTTTATATTTTTGTAATGCTCTTGTTTTCGGGAGTTGTTCATTCCCAACAACCCACTCCCAAAACCATCCATGTCTACGTCGCCCTTTGTGATAACGAAAACCAGGGGATCGTTCCTGTATCCGCGTCCCTGGGAAACGGCCAAAACCCCAAGACCAATTTGTACTGGGGTGCGCTCTACGGAGTAAAGACCCATTTTAAGAAGAGCAAGGACTGGACTTTAGTGGAGGTGTTGGAGCATCCTAACCCTATGATACTGGAACGAGTACTTTTCAAACACAATACCACAGAAACCTATGTACTGGCCGATGCCTATGATGGGCAATATATAAAACAAACTACGATCGATTTCTTTAAAGCAGCCAGTGGAGATCTCCAGGAAAAAGTGGAATACAACAGCAAATCTCTCGGCTTTGGAGGAAGTTCCGGACTCATTGCATACATCGGGCACGACGGACTCATGGAATTTGATCTGGATATTCCCATAAAACAATGTAATGAAGATAAAAGAGATGCTATCATGTTGGCCTGTATTAGCAAGGACTATTTCAAACCTTACCTAAAGCAAACAGGAGCCAATCCGCTGATCTGGTCCACCGGACTGATGTCTCCGGAAGCCTACACCTTGAAATGGGCCATCGATGGATGGATATTGGACGAAACCGATGCACAAATACGCGAGCGCGCCGCCCAGGCCTATCACCATTACCAAAAATGCGGGATACGGGGTGCCAGAGGGCTATTGGTTACCGGCTATTAGGGGGGTCCCTAATTATTCCTCCAGAATGTCCCTGATAATCTTCAAATGATGTTCGGTATGTACTTCAATAAAGCGTAGTGACGGATTTTTATTAATGGTTCCAAAAACGGGATGATGAAAGTGAGCATCCTCTTCCTGTGCAAAGGCTATCTTGATCTTTTCCCGGGCCTGAGCCAATTGATGTTCAATGTCTTCGGTCTTTATAACGTCCGGTGGGCGCACCGATGCGGGAGATTCTGCCTGTCCTCTCGGGATAAAATTCAAAGTAAGGGATAGCCTGCCAATGGGCTTGAGGCCGTTCTCGAATGTCGTGGGGTCGGAAGCCACCAGGGAATCACTAATTCCGTTGATGGTTTTGAGCATGTGGTCCAGGTGCCATGCTACGGCAACCTGCGATACTTTGGGATTTAGTTCGTCGCGAAATTGGATCTTCTGTTCGATCTCATCGAGATATGGATCTAGGAAGTCTTCATTGGAAATATTCATTTTAGCTTTCGAATAAAAGTAGAGTCCTACAACCAGAAGGGCCACTACAACAAGTGCTTTTCTTAACATTGAATTTATATTAGTAATTACCTTTAGAAAAGATAATCAATATTAAAACATCTAAGGGACTAAGGAACCCTCCATCCCTTTCGAGTAGTCCGGAAAAGAGGGTCGTCAACATCAAACTAACTAACTTAGAACTCAAATCGATACCCGAAATCCGGGAAGAAGCCAATTTGGTCTACCTGATCTATCTGATTGGTCAAACGATTGTAACGCCTCACAAATACATTTTCATTATTCGTGAGATTCTGAATATCAAAATAAATCTGGTGTGAGGTCTTTTTGTTTTTACTATTGATCTTAAAGCCTGCCTTTACATCCCATCTTAGGTAATCATCGTACTGCTGTGAAAAGGCGAGGTCCTCCTGTAAAACTTCGAAGCCAGCGGCCTGAGAGGCTTCCAAATCGACAGGCGTAAAATATCGTCCTCCGGAAATTGTGAGTCGGGTGTCGAAAAATAGGACGTTTTTCTTTGCTCTCCCTACCGTAAATTCCCTTCCGGCAAGGAGGTTCACTACATAACCATTATTAAAGGGTGTGTTTCGCTCGATCCCATCACTTCCTTCGTATTTGCTTTCGAAGAAAGAGGTAGTCAGCAACCCGTAATATCCATCGCTGAAAAACTTTTCCAGTGTCAATTCCACTCCCTGATTGTAACCCGTGCCTTCGTTGACCAAAGAAACGCGGTCGTTGTCGAAATCGAAGTCGGCGCCCTCTGTCAAAGATGAATATGAAGAAGGGAATGCTTCTACGGCGGTATTGTTGATATCCTGATAGTATACTTCCAGTTTCCCTCGCCAGCTTTTTCCCAATCGAACGTCGTAACCCGCCACAAAATGATGGCTTTGCACGAAGTCCAGCTCTCTATTGGTCTGTTGAAGGGACCCGTTCACTTCTTCGTTTAGAAAAAGAAGTGGGAGTGAGACAGGTTGATAATGCAGGCCGTATCCAAGGCTTACCTTGTGATTAGAGGCGATCCGGTAGTTTAGTGCTGTCCTAGGCTCGATCACAAATTGTTCGTTCAAGGTACTGTATTGAGAGTGAACACCTGCGTTTAGCGTAAGGTCTTCGGTGAGTCTAAACTGTCCCTGCACATAGGGCTGAACTATGCTAAGGTCGTCATCAATATCCAGGAAGGTGAACAGATCCGGATCTCCGTCTCCATCCAAATCGGGTTGTTTTTCACGGTCTCGCTGCGTGGCATCTATTCCGAAGGTTTCCACCAATAAACCAGCTCTAAGAGTACTTTTATTGCTTAACTTGGAATTGAATAAGGTAGAAAAGCTGTAACGTGTTTCACTGTTATCGGCATCGGTATACCGAATGATCCGTTCTGTGGGTTCCCCTTTGTCGATAAATCGATCGGCGCTAAAATCATTCCCAGTGTAGGACCCTGCGATTACCGTTCTCACAAACGAATTATCACTAAGATTGATCGTATGTTTGAGCCCTACTACACCAAATCTAGACTTTACGAAGGTATTTTCATCCTCGGCTGCAAATAGATCGTCTTCGTCGATGTCATCTCCCAAAAAATCTATATCCGAATTTCCGATGATTCCAAAAAGACTGAAATTTCCCCATTTCCCTTTTCCGAAGTCTACATTAAAAGAAATATCGTTGTAATTAGGCGTTGCCGAAGTACCTCCTGCCCCGGTGCCAAGAAGGCTGATTAGAGAATAGCGTCCAGCAAATAAAAAAGATCCTTTGTTTTTCCCCAAGGGGCCTTCTACCATGGCTTCCACTCCGGTAAACACACCTACCTGAGCCGTGTATTCATAGTCGTCTTTGTTCCCTTTTCTGAAGCCCAGGTCGAAGACGCCTCCAATGGCATTTCCATATTCCGCTGGAAAGGCTGAGGTAAGAAAATCGGAATTCTTTAACAGATTTGGGTTTAAGGCCGAAACGGGCCCTCCGGTGGTTCCTAAGGTAGAGTAATGGTTGGGACTGGGAATGGGGATTCCCTCCAACCTCCAGAGGAGTCCTGTTGGGGAATTCCCTCGTATCACTATGTCATTCCTACTGTCATCTGGTGCCGAAACTCCTGCGAAGTTTGCCGCTAACCGACCCACATCACTACGACCCCCTGAGAATCGATTTACTTCTTCCATACTGAATTGCCGGGCAGAGATAGTAGCCAGCTTGTTCACAGCCCGTTCTTTATTGGATGAGGTAATAACCACTTCGTCCAACTGGTCAAAGGCTTCAATAAGGCTTACGTTCACTACGGCATCCTTCCCTGAGGTCACTACAATATTCGGGATGGTGGTGGCTTCAAAACCTACATAGCTTATTCTAATGGTTTGCCTACCCAAAGGAACATTTTCTATTCGGAAGTAGCCGTCGAAGTCGGTAATAACTCCCGTAGATTCTCCTGCATCCAGCAGTTCAACTGTAGCACCGTTCAAAGGGGTTTCACTTTGTTTGTCTAATACAATCCCTTTTATCACGCCGTTTTGAGCCAAGGTGGTGCCACTTAGAAGTAGCAGTAAGTTGAAGATCAGTTTTTTCATGGTGTTTTTATTTTCCATCAAATTTGAGCCTTCGTTGACAGTACAGAAACTCATAATTGTTTAGCTGTTAATTTTTATGCTGAATTGTAGTGGATTGGCAGTGAAACGTTTAAAATCTATAGATAGAACTTCATTACACTTCAGATGGATTTGATACAGTTCAGGGGTAAATTCGACAACTGAGGGTTCGAGAAGTGGTTTTAAGACCGGAGCTTATCTATTTTAGCTTTTACTTTTGAGTATCTTTATAACGATGAAAAAGAAACGCTTACAACAACTGGGATTGCGATTTTTATTTGTAAATGCCGTATATCTAACTGTGAAGTTGACCATGGATCACGGTGAGGATGGCATCGATTGGTTTAGCCCGATGGGCACCTTCTACTATATTACTGCTTTTATACTATTAATGTCCACCTGGGAAGTGAATGATGCGTTCATTCGAAGATTTCAGAAGAATCGAAGCTATGGCATATTAGGAAGTAAGGACCATTTTAAGATTATGGCGTTCACCATGATGATTGTG
>JBCBDM010000131.1:0-10502 GCA_038529705.1 Bacteroidota bacterium | reverse complement strand
GAAGGGTGCAGCAAATACACCCATTACTCATTTCAACCAATTTTTCCTCCGTACGGGATAGTGTATTTTCACTCTTCGGGAAGATCTAATGATTGAAGTGGAGCGATTAGCCAAGGAAGATCGCTTCGATTATTTGCTTATTGAAAGTACGGGCATTAGTGAACCCGTACCCGTTGCCCAAACCTTCTCGTTTATAGATGAAGAAAATGGTATCGATCTATCTCGTTTCAGTTATGTGGATACTATGGTGACGGTGGTAGATGCCTTTAATTTTTTTAAAGATTTTGGCAGTCCAGAAACCTTAATAGACAGAGACCTTACCGATATGGAAGGTGACTATAGAACGATTGTCAACCTATTGACGGACCAGGTTGAATTTGCCAATGTCATTGTTTTAAATAAAGTAGATTTGATTACCGATGACCATCTGAGCGTGCTCAAGGCAACCTTACAAAAGTTGAACCCTTCGGCAAAAATAATCGAATCCACCTTTAGCAAAGTAGCCCCGGAAGCCATTTTGAATACCGGACTTTTTGATTTTGAAGAGGCCGAGCAAAGTGCCGGGTGGATCGAAGAACTCAATAAAGAAGAGCATACCCCGGAGACCGAAGAGTACGGTATATCGTCCTTCGTCTATCGCACCAAAAAACCGTTTGATCCTGTTCGATTCTGGAACTACGCCCAGCATAAATTCCCGGCAAACATTATCCGTAGTAAAGGTTTGTTTTGGTTAGCATCCCGCCCTGGACAAGCCTTGATCTGGGGGCAGGCAGGAGGTTCTCTACGAACGGACAGCGCTGGTGTATGGTGGAGCAGCATGCCATTTGAAGACCGCATTCAATATTCGGGATTTGTTGAAAATCAAAAACAAATTGAAGAAGATTGGGATGTTGAATTTGGAGATCGAAAAAATGAAATCGTCCTGATCGGTCAACATATGGATGAAGCCCTTATCAGATCAGACTTGGACGATTGTCTTGCCACCGATGACGAACTATCCGCACAAAGTTGGCAGGAAGGTTATGAAGATAGCTGGCCTATACAAAGGGCGTATCCACTAAATTAGATCTTCATTATGGATAATTACAAACGTAAAGAATTTATCAAATTAAGTGCGTTGGGATTTGCTGGTATTGCGTTACAATTAAATTCGATATCGACCTATGCGCAAAAGGCCAATGGATATTTAGGAAAATGGAATGTGGATACTCCAATTAATTGGGATGCTTTTTTAGAACGCTTAACAAATTTGGCAAAAACCCAACACCAATTACCTTGGGATCAAAAACAATATACCGAGCAAGTCAAACAATTACTGCTTCAATGCGATTTCCCCCAGTTTACCAACGTTAAAAAAGAAATGGAAGCTTATGAAAACAGGCGCCCAAATTGGTTTGAATCAGCGAGATTGCATTACGAAGTAGATTTTCAGGTTTCCTTATTTCAATTTGAAAAAGACGAATACATCCCCCATCACGACCATCCTGACATGACAGGTGTAATCAATGTGGTTTCAGGAAACCTCTTGGCAAAGAATTACTCAGTAAAAGAACAACTATCGGAAACCAGAGAGATCGTTGTTGACGGACAAACCTCCACGATTAAGAAATGCATCATTCAAGAGACGGGTAACGAAATCATAAGAAAGGGAGATGTCAGCATACTTACCGCCGACGAAGGAAACATCCATTCTATTATGCCCAATGCATTCAGCCAATTGGTTGATGTTTTCACACCTGCCTATACAAGCGATACCAATGCGATGTGGTACAAGGTCGATGAAGAAGAGTTTTACAATGACCAAAAGAACTTGTTTGAGGCAGAATACTCGAATAGGAGATTTTAGAGTGAGAATAAATCACATTGGCCAACACTCTGTCCACTGGAAATTAAGGTCAATTCCTTATGATCGTCTTGGATAATTCTTTTAAGAAATTCGTTAACCAAATCGCAAAAGGTCTTTTTGTAGTTATTATTTGGGGCCAAGATAATTTGTTATTAGTCGTAATGAATAAAGAATTAATAGTCATTAATTAACAAAATACATGATTTAAAATTAGTCCGAGCGTATACTTTCGGACTTTTGGGAAGGAAAAAAGAGCTTTTTTTGTTCCCATAAACATTTAAAAAACACCTTTATGTTGTGCGCAAGAAAAACTGCAAAAACTATCCCGGTGATCTATTACTTAGGTCTTATTTTCTTTGGGTTGATATTTAACTCCTGCGGGAAAGAAGTATCTCACAACTCAACAATTTTTGAAGGCAAACTTCCTGCTGGCACAAAAGATGCACAAATTAACTATGGGAAAGATTGGGAGCCATTATCCGTTTCGAAAGAGGGCACTTTTGTCGATACATTACCAATTAATGCCCCTCAATACATATATCTTTCGTTTGGTAATATTGAAACAAGGATTTATATGACTCATGGAGATAATGTTATAATCTCTGCAGATTCGGATGTATCATTTAGTGGAAGCAATGCTGAAATTAATACCTATCTCTACCAAGATTACAAAGATGATCAAGCCTTGGCAGGATTAGAATTCAATTCTCATGAAAAGATTTTTTCAAAGAACGAATCAGATTATATACAATACAGAGATTCTATAAGAAATGCTAAAATCAATCGTTTAGAAGCACTCCCAACGGGTTCAGAAGCATTCCAAGACTTTCATCGAAAAAATATTGAATTTCAGCATCAATATGATATCGCTCGATATCCTAATTATCATAGTTACTATTTTAAAGACTACAAACCCACAGCACTTATAACCAATTATCTGAAGGACACTCCCCTTGATAATGAAGCCTACGCGTTGAATTATTCTGGATATCGTTTTTTAATTGACTTAATTCTTGACAAACAGATCGAAAATCTGACCGATAAAAACCTAAGCCCTCTGGAGGCTAATCTCTTGGTACTTAAGGATATTCAAAGCCCCACCCTTCTTCACGGTAGATTAAATAGTGCGCTTTTTTATTACACCGTCAACGAGACTAATATGGAAGAGTCAAGAGACAAGATGCTTGCCTTAGCCAAGCAGAGCAGAACTAAAAATGCTATCATTGAACACTACGAGATAATAAGTAAACTCAAACCAGGCAACCCTGCTCCATCTTTTAATTTTGAGAACTACATAGGAGGAAGAACCAAGCTCTCAGACTTACAAGGGAAGTATGTATATATTGACGTATGGGCCACATGGTGTGCTCCATGCATACGAGAGATTCCATATCTTAAAAAAATCGAAGAGGAGTTTAGCGATGCGAATATTGAGTTCGTTTCTATAAGTGTAGATGCGCCCAGGTTTCACAACACATGGCGAAAAATGATCAAAGACAAGGAACTCCCGGGCACGCAGCTTCTAGCTGATAATGGATGGAATAGTGACTTTGTTCGCGACTATGGGATGCAGGGAATTCCCCGCTTCATTCTATTAGATAACAATGGTAATATCGTTTCTGCAGACGCTGAAAAACCAAGTGATCCTAATTTGAAAATAACACTAAAAGAGTTAGGGCTTTAATTGGAGAATTAATGCACTTTGTATTGAAAAAGTAGATTTCTAATGTGTTTGATTGGGTACAAACGAACTTTTTATTGAATTTCAAAACTTAGTTTTAACGAAACACATAAAAATCGGTTCCCATGCAATTAATACATTCAAAAACTATTACAATACTTGTATCCGTTGTCATCTCCCACGCCATTATAGCCCAGCAAACCCATTTAAAAATAGAGACCCTAATAGACAACTTCCCGGCAAATGGTTATGTGCAGGTGGATACGGACGGAAACCTATACGTTTCCGAATATGGGATTTTCAGAGGAACCGGTGGTTCGGGAACGAGGGTGTACAAGATCTCCCCACAAGGTAAAGTCATGGACTCCATTACCCATCTGTCCGGCCCCATGGGGACAGTTAAGGATGAAGCTGGCAATTTATATATCAATAATGACAATAATACGAAACGGGGTACGATATTGAAGATCGATAAAACCGGAAAACGTAGCGATTTCTCCGCAGTAAAAGGATGGCCCATTGCCATGAAGAGTAATGACAGCTCAACTTTTTACTTCACGAATTACAACTCCCCGGAAATCTATAAAATGGATTTGGATGGGAATGTAAGCGTTCATGTTAAAAATGACGACTTCATTGGGACTGCAGGTCTGGATTTTGATTCCGAGGATAATCTCATTGTAGCCAACTTCATTACGGCAAAAATATTTTCTATAAGTCCCCAGGGTAATATCAAACTAATAGCCCACCTTGAAGATATCGTTGTGAACGGATGGGGCATTGGTTACATAACCATAGTCGATGACTTTATTTATGCCACCGGTATTGCCGTAAATAAGATCTTTAAGGTCTCCATGAATGGAGATGTTGAGCGGTTTGCCGGAAATGGCGACGCGAAAGGCAAAAATGGTTATTTACTGGAAGCCTCTCTGTATCATCCCAATGGAATAGCCGGTGATAAAAAAAATAGGATCTTGTATATATCGGAATATGCTCCAAAAGGTGGGATACGTAAAATCAAACTTTAAACTTATACTAATGAGTTCTTCAAAAAATGTTTGATTCAATCTAGCTAAGATAGACTATAATGTGTATTAGATATTGTTATTTTACAGAACAAATGCCGCACTATCCAGAACTATTATTAAAGAGAATACAAATCTAAATTAGTTCGATTGCATACTCTAGGACATATAAGAATACATTACACCCGATAAAATTTAACCAAAAGGATTTATTTGCATGAAATTAAAATTCAAGAAAATGTCCCGATTGAAAATTTTCATATTTGTTCTTTTCATTTCATATCCATTAAAAAATAAGGCGCAAACAGTATTGTCAAAACAACAGAAAGACAATGTTATTGAGAACACTAAAAGAGTAATAAAGTCTAACTACGTTTTTATTGAAAAAGCTAGAGGTTTAAATAGATCTCTTGACAGCCTGAATTCTTTAGGGAGATATAATGACGTAAAAGATTATCAAATCTTTGCGGATGAACTAACAAATGATCTGGTTTCCTCTTCCAGCGACAAACACTTTAAAGTTCAATATCGACCTGATCTTGCAAAATCAAGCAGAAAAGAAAGTAATGAAGAACGTAACGAGTCTGAAGAACGAATTGATCTAAATTTTTGGTATGCGCAGAAAGTAAATTTTGGATTTCAGGAAGTCGAAATATTAGACGGAAACATAGGATATATAAGGCTTACCTTCTTTGATAGTTTTCAATGGGTTAAAACTACTATAGATGCTGCTATGGGTTTTGTTTCTAATACAGACGCTCTCATAATTGATTTGAGAGGAAATGGTGGTGGATATAGCTCTGCTACTTATCTAGCAAGTTATTTTTTCAAAGAAGAACCAACTCTTTGGAATACTAGCTTTAATAGGGCTACTAATGAAACAGAAAACGAATACACATTCCAACAGGTTGATGGTGAACGATATTTAAATAAACCTATTTACGTATTAGTTGATGAAAAAAGTTTTTCCAGAGCTGAAGGGTTCGCATATGGCATGAAGCACTTTAACAAGGCGACCATTCTGGGACAAAGAACTCCTGGAGCAGCACACTTTATCGATTTTATAGAAATAGGTGATAATTTTTTTATCCAAGTTCCTGTTGGGCGTAACATCCACCCTATTACCAAAACCGATTGGGAAGGCATAGGAGTTGTCCCACATATTATAACTTTAAAAGAAGATACATTTAAAGTAGCTTATGATCAAGCCCTGGACGCGCTAATTGCCGGGCAGAAGAATGACGCATTAGGTATTCACTATGATAAACTGATTAAAAAATATAAGCGCATTAAAGAGAAAATAAAGACTAAGGAAACTTGTTGTTACCATAGGGAGTAGGTTCGGTCGCTTTGAAGTATATTCTTCTAACATCCGTTGTAGGGTATTTAAGTTTTCTGAACAAAATGAATCTGCGAACAAGACAGATATTCAAACATTTTTTTAAATGAAATCAAAAAATATACTTCTCATTCTCTTTTTCCCATTCGTTGTATTTGGGCAAAAAAGTATTACCCAACCAAATGTAGTTGAGGATTACAACATTTTAAAGAATGTTCTAACAAAGGGACATCCAAGCTTATATGAATATACTTCCAAATCTGAATGGGACAGTCTGTTTACAAATTTTGAAGAGAAAACGATAAAGACCATTCAAGACAACAATGATCTATACAAATCCATTACTGAGTTAACTGATCATGCCAGAGATGGGCATTTAATTGTAATGCGCCCACCACTCGATTCAATACCGAAGCTTTTTCCCCTGTTATTAAAAATAATAGATGAAAAATTATATACGGACACGGATGATTTTGGAATCCCCGTAGGTTCAGAGATCATTTCAATTGATGGAATCAATGCCGTAGAGCTGAGAAAAAGACTTATGAAATATGCTCCCTCCGATGGCTTTAATACCACCAAGAAAGACAGGCAAATAGAAAGGGAGTTCGGCATTTTACACTTTTATGAATTTGGATCAAAACCCACTTACCTAGTAACCTATAAAACGCCTTCTAACCAAGTAATAACCACGAAGATTGAAAGTCAACCATTTCAGAGTATTGGTAGGAGGTTCGGAAAGAGGAATTCCTTTTTTGGAAGAAACACCGTAAGTAAAAAAGAACCCTTTTTGTACTTCATAGATTCCTCGAATACAGCGATTCTAACTATGAATACTTTTGGGCTGAATCAAGAACAGTTTCAGTCAAAATTGAAAGAAATATTTAAACAAATCAAGAGATCTAAAACAGAAAATCTTATTATTGATCTAAGGCAAAACGATGGTGGTTATCCTGAAAATGCGAATTATGCGTTCTCACATATAGCGAAAGAGTCATTCATTCAACCAAAGAATCAGCAGGTTGTTATATCTCAACTTCCGAGTGAAGAATATAGTCAAGAAATAATCAACGATGATAGTTATGAATCATTTTTTGAAAAATACTTCCAGAATAGTGTGAAAATTGAAAATAAATGGGTTGTGTATGCTCCCGGACATGAAGCGTCCATGGTCCCGGCCAAGAAAAGGTTCAAGGGTCAAGTTTATGCGCTAGTGGGAGGCAAGACTTTTTCGGCAGGTTCAACTTTTGCCTTAAACTGTAAAAATCAAGGAATTCCTTTAATTGGAGAAGAAACAGGTGGAGGATATTATCTTCACACAGGAGGATATCCAGTTATTTATACCTTACCACATTCAAAAATTAAAATGATGATGTCCTTTGTGAAAGTCGAAAAGAATGTGAGAGACCAGACGGTGAATAAAGGATCAGGGGTTTTACCTGATATTGAAGTCCAGCTTACTGTTGAAGATTTAATTCAAGAAAGAGATAGTCAACTGGAATATATATTGAGACTAATTAGAAACTAGTAGAAAGTAGTGTTTGATAATTTCCCGCAACTTATGTACGATTCGTCTAAATTAAAAACTTCCTGAACAACCACCCACAGTCACATGGGCCAACACACAGTCCACTTCAAACTGATTACTGTAAACTAAAAATCCCAACCGTACGGTTGGGATTTTTGTTGGCCCACTAGGGCTCGAACCTAGACTCTTCTGGACCAAAACCAGACGTGTTGCCAGTTACACCATGGGCCAATTCCATAATGCTACAAGGGCTAGCCCTCCGAAGCTCAATGTCCTATTGAGCGTAGCGAGGGCAAATTTAATACAAACTTTGGGACGCACAAACAATTTTTTAGAAAAAAGCGACGATTTTTTGCTCGGAAGCTTCTCACATCGCTGTCGTTTTTAAGATTCGGAGGTCTAGTACCAAAATCCACCCCTATTTCGGCAAAATATAAAGCCACAAGCCTACGTTAGCAATTTTTTATCATCCCACTAACCATATAATTAGTAAATTCGCCACAACCAAAAATGGAAACTCCTATGACCGATTTTAACTTTAGCAAATGGAATAAGATCCTCGGATGGTCTGTCTTTACCGTCGCTCTTCTTACCTATTGGCTCACCGTTGAGCCCACGGTAAGTTTTTGGGATGCCGGTGAATATATCACCACTGCAAGTAATTTGGAAGTAGGTCACCCTCCAGGGGCTCCTCTGTATCAACTCTTAGGTGCCTTTTTCTCCATTTTTGCCATGGATCCCACTAGTATTGCCCTTACCATCAATTTGATGTCGGTATTTTCCAGTGCCTTTACCATCTTATTCATGTTCTGGTCATTGACCCTATTACTCACCAATATTGTTTCCAAGAGCAGCGAACTCAATAAAAACAATTCCATCGCTATCCTGGGAAGTGCCGCTGTGGGCGCTCTGGCCTTCACCTTTACAGATAGTTTTTGGTTTAGCGCCGTGGAGGCAGAAGTGTATGCTGCCGCAGCTTGCATCATGTCCATCCTATTCTATTGTGGACTCCGCTGGCAACGAGAAATGTTCACGCCAAGAGGAGATCGCTGGCTCATCTTGATCGCCTTTATCGTAGGGTTGTCTTTTGGAGTACACTTTATGGGATTACTAACCATTCCCGCCATTGGTTTCCTTTACTTCTTCAAAAAATATAAGAAGGTAACCGTAAAAAATTTCATCCTGGCCAACATCGTAACCGTCGCTATATTACTGTTTATCTTTAAACTATTATTGCCGGTTACCCTAAAGCTTTTTAGTGCTTCGGAATTGTTCTTCGTTAATAGCATAGGCCTTCCCTTTAACTCGGGAACTATTATTGCCGGGCTGGTCTTTATCGCCTTGTTCTATTTTGGTCTGAAGTATACCCGAAAGCATGGATACACCCTATATAATACACTCATTCTTTGCGTGCTCTTTATCTTCATAGGTTTCTCGAGTTGGCTCATGCTGCCGATTCGGGCCAATGCCGGAACCGTGATCAATGAGAATAACCCCAACAATGCAAGGGAACTCTTGGCCTATTATAACCGGGAGCAGTATCCGGAAACCCATTTATTCTATGGACCTCAATTCACCGAAGCCTATGTAGGGCTGGATGCTCAGAATCCGTATAAGGATGACAAACCCAAATACGAAAAAGACCTGAAATCAGGTAAGTACGTTATCGTAAACGATTGGAAGAATGCCGGTCAGAATACGGACGATAACCAAAAGGCCTTCCTCCCTCGTATGTGGAGTTTGGAGCACAATGCCAACTATCTCAGTTTTATAGGAGGCCTGGAATTTGGTATTAAAAGACAATACCGAAACGAACAACGCCTGGTCGAAGAGGTGGCTAAATTTAAAGAGGCTCATGAACGGGGCTTGGTAGATGGAGAAGACTACAATACATTCCTAACCGATTTTGGACCTTTTCTAGACATCAAAAAGCCCACCTTTGGCCAGAACATGAAATATATGTTCCAACATCAATTCAGCTATATGTATTGGCGCTATTTCATGTGGAATTTCGCAGGACGTCAAAACGATGTACAAGGGCAAGGAGGCCCTCTTAATGGGAGATGGATTAGCGGTATTTCCTTTGTGGACGAATTTTTTATCGGCCTGCCCCAGGATAATCTTCCCAGTGATGTTAAAAACAACAAAGCACGAAACTCTTATTATTTCCTTCCTCTGATCCTGGGAATATTGGGTCTGGTATTTCATGCCAAAAACGACAGGAAGAGTTTCTGGGTATTGCTGGTGTTTTTCCTGTTTACAGGACTCGCATTAAAAGTCTATCTCAACGAGCGTATTTATGAGCCGAGAGAACGTGATTATGCCCTAGTAGGCTCCTTCTACGTCTTTGCCATCTGGATTGGATATGGTGTTTATGCCTTGTATGACATGGCCAAAGACTACTTGAAACCCAAGACAGCTATCCCTGTGGTACTCGGTGCTACCCTCCTGGCAGCTCCGGTACTCTTAGCGACACAAAATTGGGATGACCACGATCGGTCCAATAGAAGAACCGCTAACTCCATGGGGAAAATGTACCTGGATTCCTGCGATGAAAATGCCATCTTATTCACCATTGGAGATAATGACACCTTCGCTCTTTGGTACCAACAAAACATCGAACAATACCGTCAGGACGTTCGGATCGTAAATACTAGTCTGTTCCAAACGGATTGGTACATAGACGATATGAAGAAAAAGGCATTTAGTAGCGATCCTATTCCGTCACAACTTACCCATGACAAATACACTTACGGCACGCGGGATGTGATCGCCTTTCAGGAAACCAAGGAGGATACCGTGGATATAAAGACCTGGATGAATTGGGTAGAAAGTGAAAATCCGATTACTAAAGTAGAATTAAACAGCGGACAGATGATTAGCTCCTTCCCATCTAAGATCATCAGGATTCCCGTGGATAAGGAAGCTGTTCTCAAAAATGGGATCGTAAATCCGGAGGATGCGGACCAGATCGTTCCTTATATCGATATTAAACTGAAGGGAGACTTTGTCTATAAGAATCGTCTACTCATGTTGGATATCATCGCCAACAACAATTGGGAGCGTCCTATTTACTTTAGTGG
>JBCBDM010000130.1:0-10608 GCA_038529705.1 Bacteroidota bacterium | reverse complement strand
AAAGGAGAAGGAGGAATTACCACCTCTACGGCTTCCCAATCTACTTCCACCACGCGATTGGGGAATACATTTTGACCCCAAATTGCCAGGGAACTGGTCATCATTAATACTGAAAGTAATGTACGTTTCATGTTCTAAGTTTTTGTTTAATGGTTATTTTTTTAGACACCTAAAACTAGAATGGTACTGTTAGGAAACATTAAAGTGGGTATGAAGGAAAGGTGATGATACTGTTAGCTGTGTAAAGTTTGTCTTAAGAAAAAAACAAGGGCTTTACATTAATTTTAAATTTTCATAACATGCTATTTTTCAACATATTAAATATGATCAGGATTGATTTTCCGCAGGCATTGATATATGGTAGTTTCTAAAGGTTTGCACCTCATGCCAAAACTTCAAGTTCCGGATGACCTACACTTGAGCTCAATTAATTTAGATACTTTCTAAATAGCATTTCTAGCGTTGGGTGTTTTTCAAAATGATAAAAGGGATACCCTCCTCCATCCATTGTTCCACGTAGCCGAGTTTAGGAACCACTTCAAAAGCCAGGGAACCTAGAATGAGATCCATATCTCCGTCATTATCGTAGTCGGAACCGTCCATCACCACCCAACGTCCCTTATTTACTTCAGGAAAGGTAGACATAGAGAAGTTCTCCTTTCCGTTATTTTGAAAGTATACGAAGCTTTCCTCCGGACTGTGTACCCAGTCCGGAAAAAAGGAAATAGCAGCAATATCCATATCGCCATCGGCATCAAAATCGTCTGCAATAGCGTTGTAGGCGCCGTTCAAATGGAGAAACAAGGTTTCAATAAAATTGTTATTCCCATCATTGGTAAAAACATAGACCCCATGCCAGGGCTTCATAATCGGTTTGTAATCTGCATTGTCCCCGGCCGTATAAATGATATCCATGAAACCGTCTTGGTTGTAGTCGATCAAATTCATAAAACTTCCTCCCATGGATGGAGAGAATGAAAGAACCCGATCGCGAGAAAAATTAGCCGCTCCGTCATTATAAAAAATGTCGATACCTTCATCCCCTTGGGCGAACAAGGCTACAATATCCGGATGTCCATCATTATTCATATCTCGGATATAACTTTTTATGGCTCCTGGTGTAGGGTGTAGCACTTCTTTGTTATAGGCACCATCTTCATTTTCAAACAGAGAAAGTGCTCCGGTCCATTTACCAAATTCGGCTACCACGATATCCGTATCACCGTCATTGTCCAAATCTCCATAACTGCTATGAACCGGTCGTTGCAAGTTCGAAATAGGTACCCAGCCATTTGCCTTACCATTCTTGGGTAGCACAGCGACCAGTCCCTCAGGTGCATCCGTAGGAGAGAAACTTCCCATCACTGTAAGCCAAATGGCCTCACCATCGTCATGTAAACTTACGGCTCCTTCCTGAACATTACCGGTTTTAAGCAATTCAAGATCCTTGGAAAACTCAGAAAAACTTCGGGTCATTGCATCTCCCAGATAGATAGTGCCGTTTTCAGAAAACTGAGCCATCGTACTACTAGGAATCTTCATTTTTTGTTGGGGAATAATCACCTCAAATTGGGTTTGATCTTTCGAAATGACTTTCCGTTCGGTAAGGCTTAGCTCCACCGGTGCATATGATACATAATAGTCTACGATGGCCTTCCAGGAAAGTGAATCGAGAGTTCGTTCCTTTGGAAATAGATTTCTTGCCTGAACGATCTCACCTCCCACATTGTTTTCGAAAAGCTCTTCCCTTTGTTGTTCGTTTTCATAGATTCCATACATATATCCCATGCGAGGAAGTATATAATTTTGCCAGGTATCTTTATCTAATAAATCAGGTTGAGGATATTGATGGCAGGCAATACAGTAGGTTTTGGACAGCGATTCCCCGTCTATGGAAGTAACCACAGGTGTTGAAGAAGTACCTGAATAGGGAGCGTCTTTACAGCTCAGGAAGCAAAAATGGATCAAGAAAACAATACGAACAACTTTTGACATAACAGGAATTTTATCAAAGTTGTATAACTATTGGGGCGTCAGAAAGTAATTGTGGTTATGATATTGTTAAGTATTGGGCTTTATTCCATTAAAAAACCTCCCTTCAACGTTACCGTTTGCCAGGAGGCTTAAAAAACTAACCAATATATTTTAATATGAAAAAAAGTTAATTAATACATTGTCAATCAACTAATTAACACTACAAAGATACATACTCTTTTCACGTAAAAACAGTCTAATAAGACCTTGAACTTATGTTTTCGTTCAAGGGGCTCCTTTTCTCTTTGAAAGCCTCTATTTAGTTCCGTGAATTATGGCTTTACCGTAACAGCTTCGTGTTTACAGATCAAGTTACTCCCTCAAAGTGTTAAAAGGGATTGTTTTTTTTCGTACCTTAACGAAGGTAACAAACTCATTTTCAACCTAAAACCCTAAACTATGAGAAAGACAAGCTTGATCATTTGCAGTCTTTTGGGGGCCGTCATTCTGGTTGCAGCAACAAAGAAAGAAGCCCCTCAAAACAAGATATCCCTGGAGGGCGTGTGGGAATTGAAACATCAATTTTTGTATGAGAACAACGAGGTTCTCGACACTATGTATAATTTGAACGGTTACAGGCAGGTGAAAATGTATAGTAAGAACAAGGTCATGTGGTCTCGATTTAGCCCTGTAGACACCAACGAATGGTTTGGTTATGGTACCTATCGCATTGTCGATGGTATGTTGGAAGAGCGTTTGGAATATGCTTCAGACGCTATGATGCGCATCGTAGATACGGTTCAGGTGTTTCGCTTCGAACTAGAAATGACCCGTGACAAGAAAAGTTACAGTCAAATTTCTCTGGATGCCCAGGGAAACCGATATAATTCTGAGAATTATGATCGTATAGAATAGACATTCATTGAGAGGAGCGATGACTGTAGGTTCTATTGTAAAGAAAACCTTCTTGAAAGTGAATTCAAGAAGGTTTTTTTTATTTAATTAACACGTCTTCTTTCAGCTTCCGAACCGGTTTCTCGATTACGAGATGATTTTAACTCACTGTTTCCAAAATTCCGAGTATAGGTCAATGTGAATGTCCTATTTAAGAAATCGAAGGTGTTATTAGTCCTAATATTTTGTTCCGGGAGATCGGTTCCACCCACAAATTCGACCGAATCTAAAATATCGGTGATGGCAAACTTTAAAGTTCCCCATTTATCGCCAAATTTCTTTTGGATTCCTGCATTGATTCCATAGACTTCATTATACTTAGCGGTTCCAAAGAAACTGGGGCCATTATAGAATCCGGATAGCTCGGCAGAGAAACTTTCATTTATCTTGAAGGAGTGGGTACTGTTAAACGAGAAGTTGCCTAAATCCTGCTCCACGGGAACACCGTTATAAAAAGCCCTGACCTTTTGCTTCACAAAGGTCGCATTGTTCTGCGTTCTCCACCAACTCGCCAACTTAACGGGAATACCTGTAATAATGGAGAAAGTACGTGTATAGTCCAAATTGGCCGCCTCGAAGATCAATCTGCCGGTTTCTTCATCTATAGACTCCTGAAAGTTCGCGATCGATTCATCCTGATCTGTATACTGAAAGGACAGAAAGTAGGACTTGAAATTGAGGTCGTATTTTACCGAATTTGAAATAGCGGGCTGCAAAGAGGCATTTCCGGAAAGGAAGGTGTTAGGATCGAAAAATATGACGAACGGAGCAAGATCATTAAAAGTGGGACGGGTAATTCGTTTGGAATAGGACAAGTTCATACTTAGATTCTCTCCAAACTTTCGGTTGAGGAAAATGCTCGGAAACCAGATTCCATACTGCCGGTCTACAACTGTTCCCTGGGTATCCGTATCTAACTTCGAGTCCGTATACTCATACCGTACGCCCGCCTTCATACTTGTTTTGTCGTCTATGGTATACTCAGAAGCCGCATAGGCCGCAAGTATGGTTTCGTCCAGTTCACTCTTATTGGTCAGCGTTGGATCCGGCACCCAGATCCCGTCGACTAGATTATCCACGGACACCTGATTTTCGAAATCGGATTTAGTTCCTTTGACCCCGGTTTCCCACTTAAATTTATCTCCAACCTTCTTGCTGTAATCTGCTTTTCCTACCAAGGTATTTATGGGAGTTTCCTTACCACTGCGCAGAAAATCCGTTCGCAGGAAATCTCTATTTCCATCGAAAAACATATTGGTATAATTGGTTGGATTGTCGAATTCATAATAGAGGTAATCCAAATCTAGACTTACATATTCGTCATCGTTAAAATTATACTTCACGTTATAGTTTGCACCCAGGTGTTGCAGTTGATTAATCTCATCGTTGACAATATCCACAAAGGAAGTTGGCGTTCCGTCTGCAGCTTCAAAACTTGCGTTGAACGCGTCCATAGACCATCGATTGTCAAAGCCATTGAGCAAAACCCCCATAATGAGCTTTTCGTTTATTTGAACGTCAACTCCCAAACGCAGGTTGTGATTTCTTTGGGTTGGATCACGATCTGTCCTGGTATTGGTTGAGAACAAGGTGTCATTTTCCCTGAACTCTCGGCTGGTTTTAAAAAGCTGACTTCTTTTGTCTACCGAAAAGGAATAACTTCCAAAAAGATTGACCTTATTCTTCCTATAGTTGAAATTGATATTATTGGTAGTGGTTTCTCCATCTCCATAACCTGCAGAAAGTGAATAGGAGCCATTTAAACCAAGATCCGTACTTTTCTTTAAGACAATATTGATAAATCCGGCATTCCCCTCAGCATCGAAATTGGCCGGGGGCGTTGTAATGAGCTCTATGGATTCAATATTATCGGAACTTAGTCCTTCCAGCAGTTGCACCAGAGATGAGGCCGGAACGTAACTCGTCTTCCCATTGATCATTACCACCACACCATCTTTTCCCACCACCGAAATGGTATTGCTCTGCCTATTTACAACTACTCCCGGTGACCGTTCCAGTATTTCCAGAGCCGTTCCCCCTGAAGAGACAATACTGCTTTCTACATTAATGACCATCCGATCCACCTTCTGAGTAAAAAGTGGTTTCTCTGCCGTAACGACCACTTCATCCAAAGCCTCTCCTTCCCTCAAAATCAAGGAAGGAAGCTCCAAAGAACTGTTCAACTGAAATGGATCTGTTTGAGCTGGTTGATACCCCAAAAAAGTACTCTGAACATAATAACGGCCTTGCGGTATTTCGTCAAGCTTATAATTTCCACTCTCACTGGTAATCGCTCCTTTCACCAAGGTCGAATCCGAAACCCTGAAGAGGAGCACATTGGCAAAAGCAATGCCCGAATCCCTTTCATCATTTACCGTACCTGAAATTGCGTAGCTGTTTTGACCCATAGCAAGGGTACACAAACCAAAGAAAACGATGGCAGTTAGAAGTCTGGTCTTCATATTGAAATTGTTAGTTAGATTGCAAACACCTAATTTATAAGATGGTACAATCGTCGAAGGTAGGTATTTTATCGAGAGGCAGGTGTTAGAGTTTTCCCAAATATTGTGGGTTTCGTCAACAAAAAAACCTTCCCGGGATCATCTCGGGAAGGTCTTTAATTCAACGTGTATTAACTAACTACATTTTTGTGATAATGAATTCGGACCTACGGTTGATGTCATGTTTTTCATTGGAACATTTCACCCGATTCCTACATTCATTTAAAAGTCTTTTTTCACCATATCCAATGGCGCTTTCTATTCTTTCCGAAGCTATCCCTCTGGAAATAAGATAATCCCTTGTGGATTTGGCTCTTCGATCGCTCAAGGCTTCGTTGTAGAGGTCGCTTCCTCTGGAATCCGTGTGCGATTCAATTTTTAGGACGATCGAGGGATATTCCGTCATCACTCTTACAATCTTCTCCAGTTCTGCCGCTGCATCCGGACGAATATTGTGTTTGTCCAAATCGAAATAGAGGTTATTGATCTTGAATTTTCTTACCCCGTTCTCCTCGACAATGAGGTCGATCTCAGGTTCTATTTTTAAGCCTAGTTCCAATTCCAAGTCGAGTTCGGCCGTGGTCATAAAGGCTTCTCTTTCCTCTACCTTATATCCTTCTTTTGAAGCTAGGGCATAATAAGTTCTTTCACAGTCTAACACAGCTTGGAAAGCAAACCTCCCTTCCTCATCCGCCCTCAGAGCTTCCATCAAGGTCCCCACAGAATCGTATAGCTCCACAATGGCCTTTGGAATGGGTTTTCCATTCAATATGTTGGTAACAATTCCTTTGGCAGACTGAGCACATACTTCGAGAGGAACGTCAGCCGTACGAACGAAGGCATAAATATCGTCATCTCCCTTTCCCCCTTTCCGGTTGGACGAAAAATAGCCTTCTTTGGACTCTTCATCAATAATGAATGCAAAATCGTCCAGATCACTGTTCAATGGTGCTCCCAAATTTCGAGGCTCCAAATAGGTTTCTCCTTTTTTGTCTAGCTGTGTTTCAAATACATCCAGGGCGCCTAATCCAATATGTCCATCGCTGGAGAAATAGAACTTGTTTTCGGTTACATAGGGAAACATCTCTCTTCCCGCCGTATTTATAGGAGCTCCAACATTTACTGGCTCTCCAAAGGTTCCATCTCCGTTGATCGTTACTTTATATATATCTGTGGCTCCCAGACCTCCCGGCATATCGCTTACAAAATAAAGGGTCGTTCCATCCGGACTCACGGCAGGATGTCCTACAGAATATTCTACACTATTGAATGGGAGTTCTCCAATATAGGTCCAAAGCGTATCCAATTTGCGTCCTTTGTTTTCAACAACTTGTTCGGTTCGGTATAATTTAAGATGATTCACTCCTTCCGTATCTCGTTCCAATTTTTTCCCCTCATCAATACTAAAGTTGTTTCGGGTAAAATACATGGTTTGTTGGTCCGGTGAAAAAGACACGGAAGCTTCATGATATCGAGTATTCACTCTTTCTGAAAAAGCTTCTACGTTATACAATTTTACACGACCAGGCCTTCTTTTTGTTTTGGCGGAATCACCACGTGCCGAAGATTTTCTCGCAGATCTGTCGGCTACATATAAGTTTAGAAATGATTGTTCGTTCCAATGATATTCTCGGGTTCTTGCGTTCATAGTATCACGTGATGAAGCAAATACGATCTGATCCTTATAGAACATAGGGCCAAAATCCGAGCCATTGGTATTGATATTCAGATTGAACACTTCGAACTCAGGAGTTCTCGCCAGGATATCGGTCGCGACATTCTGATTCTCCTTCTGAAGTTGTGCTACCTGAATTGGATTTAGGATATTACTTTCAGAAAAATAACCGATTAGAACCTTCGCTTTTTCCAACTGATTGGATCCCTTAAGAGAGTGAATAAATCGGAACGCATATTCAGATTCGATCTCTTCATCTTTATACACCTGAAAGAGTTTCTCATACCAGAGGCTTGCCTCTTCCATCTTACTGTTGAAATAATACGAATCTCCGGCCTTCTGAAGTAGCTCTTGGGATTGATCTCCTTTGTCGAAGGCATCTTTATAAAGCCTTGAGGCTTCCAGATAATACATATCTTCAAAAAGTTTGTCTGCCTTTTGATATTTACTCTGAGCTACAGAGAAAAAGGAAACAAAGAATAGGGAAAGGAATATACTTTTTTTCATGTTCGTAACTTTAGAAGAATCTCGGTGATTTCAGTTTTTTCTCTCGGGTGATCAGATCGAATCTCAGAAATATTTCATGAGTTCCGTTGTTATAGTTGGTCAACTCGGTAGTGGTATAGTCAAATGCGTATCCTATATTGAGTTGTTCGGAAATTTGAAACCCTAATAATCCACTTACAGAATCATCCCATCTATAGGCCAATCCAGCCGTAAATTTCTCATTGATCAGGAAGTTCCCGGAAACATCAAAAATAACAGGAGCTCCCGGTACCGCTTTAAAGTAGGCAGATGGTTTGAACTTCAAATTTTCATTGAGATCGAAGACATATCCGGCAATAGCAAAATAATGCAATCGTTCTATGGCAATAGCTTCTTCTAGGTCGTCGTACTGTCTCGTAGTAAGGAAGTTAGGAACAGCGAGTCCAACGTACCACTTATTGGTATGATAGTAGAAACCAGCTCCAATTGTTCCCAGAAAACGGTTATTGATATTATTTTGAAAGAGAATATCATTTCCTTCCTGAATGGTCCCCTTAGAAAAATCTACGTTCAGGTTTCGAAGTCCCCCTTTCACTCCAAAGGAAAGACGCCTGTTATTTTCAAACTTCAAGGTATATGAGAAGTTACCATCGATAAAGGTTTCGGTAGCAGGGCCCAATTCGTCATGAACTACAGATAAACCAAGGCCTACATTGTTACCCACAGGTGAGTGGATCCCCAGACTCTGCGTACGAGGAGCACCGTCCAAGCCGACCCACTGTGACCTGTGTAAGCCAATAATACTCAAATGCCCACGAGATCCAGTATACCCTGGATTCACTGCCATTGTATTGTACATGTACTGCGTAAATTGTGGGTCCTGTTGCCCAAAACTCGAGAAGCATGTTGCTAGTAATGCAACGGAAAGTATGTACTTAAAGCTTTTTCTCATTATAGTTTCTTTTATCAGGGCGCTGGTATGCGCCCCTAATTAATTTATCTGTTAATGTATAACCATCCTGCTCTTGGCTCCATACCGTTATTCAAGTCAATGATGTAGTAATAGGTTCCTACGGGAAGCTCTTCATCCACCGCATAGGTAGCACGTCCGTTGGAAATACCTACAAAACTGTTATCGTAGTTTTCCTTTTCGTAGACAATGTTACCCCATCGGTTATAGATGCGAACCACATTTCCTGGGAATTGAGTGATACAGTCGATTACGAAGGCATCATTCACACCATCTCCGTTTGGAGAGAACTCGTTGTATACAATCATACAGTTTGGAGTCACGCCTGCTTCGGCCGAATCATTGGTCACATTTGTATCAATCTGGTCTACATCGATCAGAGTTACCGTGTTCAAATAATCTCCGTTATCCAAAACTTCCGCAGTAATTGTCAATACCCCTTGTTCTCCCGCAGCCAATAGCGGAATACTCCAGATACCTGTTCCTTCATCATAGGTTCCTACATTGGCCTGAGCCGCAACAAAGTTGTATCCAGAAGGCAGCACTTCCTCTATTTCAATACCGGTGGCATCCGTTCCACTGTTGTTCTCGGCCGTAATCGCAAAGATTACTTCATCTCCAACAAAAGGCTCAAGAACATCAACTTCTTTTCTCAAAGAAATATCGACTTCCTGAATTGAAGTTATAACAGGATCGATCTCATTTGAATCTTCGTCGTCTTCACTTTGATCTCCGTCATCGTTATTTGGTGAACTGTCCGGATCAAACTGGTCGCTTGCCGTGATCTGCGCAATATTGGTAAACTCACCATCGGTTCCGGTGGGCACTCCAACGGTAACCTCGTAGGTAAGTGTCAAGCCGACTGTAGTAACCGTAAGACCTGTCCAATCAATCACATTTGCAGTCAAGACCCCACTATTACTAATATTTGTAATGTTGTTGAATCCTGAAGGCACAATATCCTCTACAGCTACTCCTGTAGCCGTATCCGGACCATCATTGTCAATTTGAAGTGTAAACGTAACTACTTCACCTACCTCGGGGGTGAGGTTACTTACACTTTTCGTAAGAGAAAGATCTGCAGTTTCTATGACCGGATCTACCACCACACCGTCTTCATCATCCTCGCTTTGATCTCCGTCGTCATTATTTGGAGTGCTATCCGGATCTGTTTGATCTGATGCGATTACCTGAGTCAGGTTCGTATATTCACCATCGGCACCTGTTGGCGGATTCACTTCTGCCTGGATTACCAATGTTTCTGAAGTTCCCGCAACTACAGGATCAACTAGCGTCCATATCCCGGAAGTAAAGTTGTACACCCCTACGGAAGGTATATCGTTCACATAGCTGAAGCCAATAGGTAATTGATCGATCACTTGAACTCCGGTCGCATCACTCGGACCATCATTCGTTACCGTAATCGTAAACTCTATGACATCTCCAATATTCGGATTGATGTTGTCTACCGTTTTACTAATAGAGAGGTCGGCTTCCTCTGCCGGAGGAATAGTTATCACTGTAGGATCGTCATCTCCCGGTGCAGGACTACTCTCATCAGAATCATCACTTACAGGATTACCGTTAGGATCGGTCCCATCGGCACTCGCCTGGTTGGTCACACCGCCCGCATCAATATCCGCCTGAGTTACATTATAAACCGCCTGATAAATAATTGGAGCCGCTCCAGGAACCAAGTCCTCAAGGTCGCCGTCTCCGTCTTCATCGGTTCCACCACTAACATATACCGGGGTGGGTAATCCTCCCGTTCCGGTGAATACCCCAGCGTCTTCATTCACTGAAATATCGAATACCGTAACATTTCCTTCGTTAGTAATTGTATAGGTATAGGTAATGGTTCCTGCCGCTTCATCATAGACCCCTGTCTTAACAATACCTAGAGCTGGATTCTGTCCAATGGTTATCACTGTAGGATCATCGTCTCCCGGTGCAGGACTACTCTCATCAGAGTCATCACTTACAGGATTACCGTTAGGATCGGTCCCATCGGCACTCGCCTGGTTGGTCACACCGCCCGCATCAATATC
>JBCBDM010000129.1:0-10777 GCA_038529705.1 Bacteroidota bacterium | reverse complement strand
ACCATTGAAGCCCCGGATGCAGATCTGGACTTCAATGGTTATGTTCCGGAACTAAAAGCAGGGAATGATCGGTATTTCAATCCCGATGTCCATGTTGTTGTTACTGTAATTCAGGTTCGACTAAAGAATCAGATTGAAAAGGTAAGCTACGGCTTACATCGAAACAATGCACTACACATACAGCATGCTGAATACAGCATTCCGGAAGTAAGAGCAGGCCCGCTGTCTCAGAGGGTATCGTAGTTTTAGTGATTATTTTGAAGGTATACTTCGCTCTGTCATGTGCTTCACTAAAAGTAGTATCCAAATTTCCTGTCTGTTAAAAGTGAGAATGGGTTGTAAGTGATTACAATGTTTGCATGACGCTCAACTTTTACTATGAGCTTTTTGCTATCTCAAAAAGCAATCAAATCTTATATAAATAATAATTGTTAGATCCGGGGTATATTATACAGTTACCCGATTTTAAAATTTGACACAAAAAATAAAATAATGCAAAACAAAGGATTAATAACAGTGTTTGCGATTCTATTTGGTCTGGTGAGTTTGTATCACCTGTCCTATTCCTTAATCACGAATAATGTTGAAGAAGATGCCCGTGCTTATGCTCACGGGTTGTATTCAAAAGATGAACCCAGAGAGCGGTCCGCAGCGATCAGTTCCTATCTTGATTCCGTTTACACAGTTCCACAGTTTATGGGAATTGACTATAAGACGGCTAAAGAAAAACAACTTCAGAAAGGATTGGACCTCGAGGGAGGGGTTAATGTGATCCTTCAGGTATCGGTAAAGGATATTTTAAGCGGATTGGCGAACTACAGCAAAAATGGCGCCTTTACACAAGCTCTGGATAGGGCTGACGAGTTGCAACGAAACGCCCAGGAAACATACCTGGAATCGTTCTTGCGAGCTTTCGATGAACTTCCCGGTGAGAATAGATTGGCCTCTTCGGAGATCTTCCTGAATAAGAACCTGGATGGCCAGATAGAAAGTAATTACACGAACGATCAGGTACGAACCGTACTGGAAAGAAAGATAGACGAAGCGATCGAATCGGCTTTCGAAGTATTGAGGAAGCGGGTTGATAAATTCGGGGTAACCCAACCCAACTTGCAGCGTTTAGGGAATTCCGGTCGTATCCTGGTTGAATTGCCGGGGGCGGATGATGTTGAGCGTGTGGCCGATCTGGTTACCCAAACCGCACAGCTGGAATTTTGGAGTGTATTCCCAAGAGGAAGTTTGGATACGTTTGTCCAGGCTGCCGATACCAAATTAAGCGAGATCCTTACGCCTAAAAGTGAGGAAGCAGAGCAGGAGGAAGTAACCGATACGACCGAAACTGCCAATGATGCCATCGATGAATTATTAGGTGGAGAAGAAGTGAAGGATGAAAACGACCTCTTGGCCGAAAGACCTTTTTCATCTTTGGCAGCGCCTATTGCTATTGGAAACAATGGTATCATGACCGTACGTATTAAGGATACGGCTACGGTAAATGAATATTTGAGAATGCCTCAGGTAAGAGCTCTGTTATCCGGAGATCAGCGGTATGCAAAATTCGTTTGGAGCTTGCCGGAATTTAGTGATGCTTTGGGTGCTTCGGAAGAATATGCAAGTCTGTTTGCTCTTCAGGGAAATCGTACCGACGAGGCCCCGTTGAGCGGAGGGGTTATTACCGATGCCAGACAAACCTATTCACAATCCGGAGTAGACGTGGCTGTGAGTATGCAGATGAACGGTACCGGAGCGAAGATTTGGGAAGACCTTACCGAGTATTCCTACAACACCAAAACTCAGATAGCCGTAGTGTTGGATGACGTTGTGTATTCTGCTCCTGTGGCCAACAACGGAAAGATTTCCGGAGGAAGTACGGAAATCACAGGAGATTTTACCATTGCCGAAGGAGAAGACCTTGCCAACGTTCTACGGGCAGGTAAATTACCGGCTTCTGCGGATATTATCCAGGCAGAAGTTGTAGGACCAACCTTAGGTCAGGAAGCGATCAACAGTGGAATGCTTTCGTTTATCATCGCCTTGGTATTTGTATTGATCTGGATGATCTTTTACTATGGAAAAGCAGGTGCTTATGCCGATATCGCCTTGGTGGTAAACATTTTGTTCATTTTTGGTGTGCTTGCTGGATTGGGAGCTGTGCTAACCTTACCCGGTATAGCAGGTATTGTATTGACGATCGGTATCTCGGTAGATGCTAATGTGCTTATATTTGAAAGGATTCGGGAAGAGCTGGCAAAAGGCAAGTCCCAGAGGGATGCCATCAATGATGGATTCAGTAATGCCTTGTCTTCCATTTTAGATGCGAATATCACGACAGGTCTTACAGGTCTTATCCTATTGGTATTCGGTACAGGGCCTATCCAAGGTTTCGCAACTACTTTATTGATAGGTATTGCCACTTCTTTATTCACAGCCATCTTCATTACCAGATTATTTATTGATCGATATACCAGAAATGGAAAATCCCTAACCTGTTCTACGCCCATGACGAAGAACTTGTTCAAGAATGTGAATATCGACTTCCTGAAGAAGCGTAAAATGGCGTATGTGATTTCCGGATTGCTTATTGCAGTTAGTTTGGGTTCCTTGTTTACCATTGGATTGAATCAAGGTATTGATTTTGTTGGAGGACGAACGTATACGGTTCGTTTTGCTCAGGATGTCGATGCGGTCAAGATTCAGGATGAATTGGTCGCGGTGTTCGAAAGTGCACAGGCTAAGACCTATGGTGGTGATAACCAGTTAAAGATCACTACCAAGTATAAGGTGAACGAAACAGGAAGGGAAGTAGACGCCGAGGTGGAACAAAAACTGTATGGCGCTTTAAAGCCTTACCTGCCAGCCAATATGAGTATGGAGCAGTTTACTCAGGATTCTGAAGATAAAGTGGCAGGGCGTATGGAGTATTACAAAGTGAGTCCTACTATTGCAGATGATATTAAGAAATCGTCTTTCTGGGCCGTACTTGGCTCGCTCGTGGTGGTGTTCTTATATATACTATTGCGCTTTAGAAGATGGCAATTTAGTTTGGGTGCAGTAGCAGCCGTGTTCCATGATGTATTGATCGTATTGGGTATCTTCTCACTTACTCATAGGATCATGCCATTTAATATGGAGATCGATCAGTCGTTCATTGCGGCGATCTTAACGGTAATTGGTTACTCGCTGAATGATACGGTGGTTGTATTTGACCGTATCCGGGAATTCTTCAACGAACATGCCGGATGGAAGATGAATAAGATCATCAATTCTGCCTTGAACAGTACCTTGAGTCGTACGTTAAATACCTCGCTCACTACCTTGATCGTGTTATTGACGATCTTCATTTTGGGTGCAGAATCGATCCGTGGATTGATCTTCGCCTTGATCGTAGGGGTGTTGGTTGGTACCTACTCGTCCTTGTTCATCGCTACACCTGTATTCTACGATACTGTGAAGAAAAGAGGAATTGATTTAAGTGATAAAAAAGAAGAAGAGGAAGAAGCCCAGGCTGCTTAATCTTTATTCTGAATGATAAAAAACCCGCCTCGAAAGAGGCGGGTTTTTTTATTTGTAATAAGACATGTTTGTTAAATAAATAGGGATGCCTAATTCGCAATCCTTTAGTTTCTGGTAAACTCCATCGTATCCCCGGCCTCTAGCCCCCATTGGTCACTCAATCCTGCATTTACTTCCAAAACATACTTGGCAGGGGCTTCGGAAGGAAGGGAAGTTTTGTTGAAGGGCTTAGCATTTTTCTGAATGCTAACTACCTTCCTATCTCCATCCAGATAGATGATGTCCAGCCCAAACTCGGTGTTCTTCATATAAAAGGAACGTCTTATTTCGTCATCGAATACGAACAACATACCCCGATCATCTTGCATGCTCTTTCGGTACATCAAACCCGTTTGGGTTTCGTACTCCGTTTCAGCTAATTCTATATCCAGTGTAGCCACAATGGAATCTGAGGTGGCTTTCTTTAAGGTGAGTTGCCCCTCTTTGGTAAAGGTAATCTCCTTGGTAAGTACATTCTTTCCAGCGCTATCCTTGCAACTGTAAGATTGCAATAGCAAACTGAACAAGGCAACAGCTATCCACTTATTTTTCATTTATTCGATCTTTTTATTTTTAGAACGGATCATAAAATAGAGTCCGGCTAGAATGAATGGGATGCTCAACCATTGTCCTGTTGACAGGATGGCCTCAGCACCATCAGCAAAGCCTTCCTGACTCTTTTTAAAATGCTCTGCGACCATTCGAACCGTAAATAATAGTACAAAGAACAGACCAAACAGATACCCAAGTTGTTTGCGCTTCTCTGTTTTCCAATACATGAATAAGAGAATGATGAATACAAAAACATATCCTACTGCTTCATACAACTGTGCCGGATGACTGTAAGGGACCGTAGCCAATAAGTCCGCAAACTTTGGATCTGTTTCAATGGCTTTATAGGCTTCATTAACATCCCCTATACCCGTGACCTTGGTAGCTTCATAGCCCGAAATCTTATTTCGAATGAAGCGAACCCCAAAGACAAAACTTTCCGTAGTGTTCTTTCCAATAATCTCCGAATTCATGAAGTTGCCGAAGCGCACCAAAATGGCGCCAAAAGCAGAGGGAATTACCAATCGGTCAAGGATCCAAAGCATGGATTTTTTAGAGACTTTCTTGCTGTAAAAGTACATGGCGATAAGACTTCCTAAAGTAGCACCATGACTAGCCAATCCCCGAAATCCGGTAAATTCGAAACCGTCTTTGGTTGAAATAGGTAGGAAAATGGACCAGAAGTCTTCTCTAAACAACTCCGGCTGATAAAATATAACATGTCCAAGCCTCGCGCCTACCAGGATAGCGAGTACCATATAAATGAACAAACTATCGAGCTTCTCCAGGGGTTCGTTCTCATTCTTGAAGATACTCTTCATTATAAACCATCCCACGGAAAAGGCGATCACGAACATAAGACTGTAATACTGTATGGTATAAAACCCAAGATCGATTCCTTCTGTTGGATTCCAGGTGAAGCTAAGAAAATGCATAGGTTGCTTTATTGTTAGTTTACGGGGTATTTGTTATCCCTCGATAGGTAACGTAAATATAGAAAAGGTGAGAGGATTAAACGTTATTTATTTCTTTCTTTTTCTTTTGAATAAAGGATGAACTCAATAGTGATTGGGATTAGTTGTCATCCTTTTTCGGAACGGGGTCGTAGCCTGAACCTCCCCATGGATGACAACTAAAAATTCTCTTTATTGAAAGGCTCATACCTTTCCATAGCCCATGCACCTGTAAGGCTTCTACCGCATAATGAGAGCAGGTGGGATCGTATCTACAGGTAGATGGAAGTAGAGGGGAGATGGCTCGCTGGTACATTCGAATGAAAAATATAAAAGGGTATGTGAGAAGTTTTTTCATGGTTCGATTACCAGGTCCCAATGGTTAAAATGCTCTTTAATTCAAACTAAGGACTGTTTTAGTTCAAGGAATAGGTAGTTCCGTCTTTCCCATCCTTAAGTTGAATGCCCACCTCTTGTAATTCGTCCCTAATTCTGTCGCTGGTGGCAAAATCCTTATTGGCCCTGGCCTGATTGCGCAATTGGATCAATAACTCTATGGCCCCACTTAATTTGCTACTATCATCCCCTCCCTCTGCCGAATAGTCTACAAGTCCGAGGACGTCAAAAAGGAAGTCATGCATGGTCTGGGTCAAGAGGTTAAGATCTTCTTCAGATATAGTCGCCTTGCCTTCTTTCAGGGTATTGACATATTTGGCAGCTTCGAACAATTGTGCGATGAGTATCGGACTATTGAAGTCGTCGTTCATGGCATCATAACAAGACTGCCGCCATTCGGCTACATCAAAACTACTACTGTCCGCCGATGGAAGTTGGGCAAGAGAACGATACGCATCCATTAACCTGTGAAAACCTTTTTCGCTGGCTTCCAGGGCATCGTTCGAAAAATCTAGAATGCTTCTGTAGTGGGCCTGGTACATAAAGAATTTGGCCACCGTTGGAGCAAAAGCTTTACTTAAAATATCATTATCACCACTAAACAGCTCGTTAGGAAGGATGTTATTCCCTGTGGATTTGGCCATTTTCTTCCCATTGAGTGTAAGCATGTTGGCATGCATCCAGTAATTTACCGGAGATTGGCGATTGCAGGCCTCTGCCTGAGCTATTTCACATTCGTGGTGAGGAAATTTAAGATCCATTCCTCCACCGTGGATATCGAATTGATTTCCAAGATACTTTGTACTCATAGCAGTACATTCCAAATGCCATCCCGGAAACCCATCACTCCAAGGAGACGGCCAGCGCATGATATGTTGAGGTTCTGCCTTTTTCCATAATGCAAAGTCCTGCGGATTCTGTTTTTCACTTTGGGCGGCAAGTTCACGTGTATTGGCGATCATGTCTTCCAATTGTCTTCCGCTTAGTTTGCCGTACCGATGGTCCTCATTAAACTTCACCACATCAAAATAAACACTACCATTCTTTTCGTAGGCGTATCCTTCGGAGATAATCTTCTCAATGATTTGAATCTGTTCGATAATATGTCCGGTAGCAGTGGGTTCTATGCTAGGGGGTAAGGCATTAAATTTATTCATTACATTGTGGAAATCTACAGAGTACTTTTGCACCACTTCCATAGGTTCCAATTGTTCGATGCGGGCTTTTTTAAGGATAGGGTCATCGCCACTTTCTCCGTCATTTTCCAAATGCCCTGCGTCGGTAATATTTCGAACATATCGAACCTTATATCCCAAGTGTTTTAAATAACGAAACACCAGGTCGAAAGACAGAAAAGTACGGCAGTTTCCCATATGTACATTACTATACACGGTAGGCCCGCAGACATACATTCCAACTGCTCCCGGGTTTATGGATTTAAAGGGCTCCTTGGTCTTGGTAAGGGAATTGTAAATAGATAATTCCTGTTGTTCGAATAGGTTCATATTGTATAAGAGGGATTCTAAAATTCGGTTTCCAGTTTGATGTAATCCAAAAACTCGCGACGTACATCCGAATTCTTGAATTTTCCGCCAAATTCACTGGTTACAGTGCTACTATCGATATCTCTGATACCTCGAGAATTTACGCATAAATGTTTGGCGTCAATGACACAGGCAACGTCTTCCGTTCCCATGATCTGTTGTAACTCTTTAACGATTTGCATGGTCAATCGCTCCTGAACCTGTGGACGTTTAGCATAATAATCCACGATACGGTTCATTTTGGACAATCCTACCACGGTGCCGTTAGAAATATAGGCAATATGTGCTTTCCCGACAATGGGAAGCAAATGGTGCTCGCAGGTAGAGTAAAGGGTTATATTCTTTTCCACCAGCATCTCCCCATATTTGTACTTGTTTTCAAAAGTGGACGCTTTGGGTTTTCGGTCTGGGTGCAAACCTCCAAAAATTTCCTGTACGAACATTTTTGCCACCCGGGAGGGCGTACCTCTCAGGCTGTCGTCTGTAAGGTCCATTCCCAGAGTTTTCAGGATATTCGCCACATCTTTTTTAATGGCCGCAATTTTCTCGATATCGCTCATCTCGAAGGCATCTGGACGCAATGGGGTATCCCCTGAGGATCCCACATGATCGTTTCCGGCTGCTTCAATATCTCTTAACTGTTTTTCTAAATCCATAGTACCAAATTAAGCATCTTTTCAATGCAAGGTGCAAAGATACGTATAAGGATAATCTCATAAAAATATAACGATTCGCTTTTTAAAGCAGTCAAGCGGGACCGATTTCATAAAAATTTCTTAATTTTCGCGACATATACCCTCTGAAATATGAAAAAGCTCTACCCAACAGCATGGCCTACTTTGTTGTTATTGTTATTCTTCGGTGCTAATTCTTACGCCCAAGGACCTGGAAGTTTATTTGTCGATGCCGGACCCGATGTGATAGCAGACTGTGCATCAGGTGGTTGTGCAGATATTACGGCCACCTTTCTCGAGACCTTCGATACTACCGGTTTGTCTTATACGGTGAGTAGTATACCCTACTCTCCGCCTTTTGCCTTCAATGGCTTGGCTAATTCCTTGAATCCGGATATTGATGATGCCTGGTCGCCAGTGGACAATTTACCTTTTGATTTTTGTTTCTTCGGAAACCTGGAAACAGAATTTCAGGTAGGGTCTAACGGGGTAATTCGCTTCGATGTGGATCCCGGCGATACTTCTAACGGATGGCAGTTCTCAGAAGATTTACCAAACAACACGAATCCAACCTTAGGAGAGGCCAACGTATTTACTCCGGTACATGATATAGATCCGGCTGCCTCCACTACGGAGGAAATTGCCTATGAGGTATTAGGTGCTTTTCCGAACAGGGTATTGGTTGTATCTTATTTTGAAGTACCCATGTTCCAGTGCAATAGTGAATTGGCCACTCAAATGGTTGTTTTTTATGAGTTCTCCAATGTAATAGAAATATATGTTCAGGATAATCCCACCTGTGGATGGAATGGCGGAGCCACAGCGATGGGAATCCAAAATAACGATGGGAACGTCGCTTTCGTTCCACCGGGAAGAAACACGTCAGATTCGCCATATACCATGACCAATGAAGCCTGGACATTTACCCCTATTGGGCCGCCTACCTATGTGTTCGAATGGTTGGACTCCACAGGAGTTGTTATTGGTACTACTCCTACTTTGAACGTTTGTCCGGCCGGCAGTGAGACCTACACAGCCCGAGTGACCTGGACCAACGCCTGTAATGGGGAAACAGTTACCTTAACCGATGATGTTGTCGTTACTAATACAGCTCCATTCAGTGTGGATCTGGGTCCTGATCAGGATATTTGTGGAACGGATGACGTGGTGTTGGACGCTAGTGGAGATGCCCCTATTGGAGCGATTTACGAATGGTTCTTTAATGGAGTATCCCAGGGACCTCCTTCTCCTGCTAACCCTACTTTTACGGTGATGTCTCCAAATTCCGGTACTTACTCGGTGGAAGTAGTAGATCCTTTGGATCCTACTTGTATTGTTGGGGATGCCGTAGATGTTAACTATTTTACTCAGCCTTTTATTGATATGCCTCCAAACGACCTGTTCATTTGTAATAATGATGGGACGACTCCAGGTATCTTCGATCTTACGGTAAACGAACCTTTGGTGGTGGGTCCTCAAGATCCAACTATGTTGATCATTACGTATTTTGACGGAATGGGAATGCCAATTGCCACACCAGGTGCCTACACTATAGTAGGGAATAACGAGACGATTACAATCCGTCTGGAAGACCTTACGGGTACTTGTTCGGTAGAAGCGACCTTTGAAATTAATTACGCAACAGCCGTTGCAGGTGCAGTGCCGGATTACACAGCTTGTGATCAGGACGGTACGGGATCGGTACTCCTGGATTTAAATCTGCTGTTCGATATAACCGTTCTGAACGGTGCTACTTCTTCAGAATTTATCATTACATATCACTTGAGTCAGGCAGATGCGGATGCAGGAATTGGGGCGATCGTTTCGCCATTTGCTGCGACGCCACCATCCGTTCAGATATTTGTAAGAATGGAAAGTGCGATCGAGCCAACTTGTTTTGATACCAGTCAGAACTTTACCATTTTCGTGGATACACCACCGGTAATCAATACAACTCCACCTCCTTTAATCGTTTGTGATGGTGATAATGATGGTTTTGCCGAATTCGACTTAACCCAAGCCGACTTTAGTATCACTGCAGGGGATCCGGATTTGGTCGTGACCTATCACGGAACGCTTCTGGATGCTCAAAATGGAGTATTGCCCTTACCCAACCCTTATACGAATGATGATATCTATAACGATAGTGTTTGGGCGCGAGTGGAAAGTATGACCAGCAGTTGCTATAATACCGTGGAAGTCTTCCTGGAGGTGAGAGACTCGCCCATGGCGACAACCCCAGCAGAACCCTTGCGTTTGTGCGATGATTCTGTTCCGGACGGTTTTACGAATTTCGATCTAACGGTAGTAGAGCCCGAAGTCTACGGAACCATGGATCCTACGCAATTTGATATCTACTATTATGTTTTCGAAAGTGATGCCATTACGGCGGGTATGAATGCGCTTACCGCGCCAGACTTCTCATTGGCAATCCCGAACCCAACCAACTTTTTAAATTCTAGTAACCCTCAGACTATTTATATTCTAGTGGTGGGGAATACTACCAGTACCAGCCCTCCAAACCCAAATGGGGCGGAAGGGTGTTATGATATTGTAGAGCTGGAGTTGATCGTAGATCCGCTTCCTTTGGATCTAGGCCCCTTTGAGATGTTCCTTTGTGATGACGAACTCAACGGTAGTACTCCTACGGACCAGATCTCTACCTTCGACCTTACCTCGCAGAACGATGCGGCGACTGGGGGAGACTTAACCTTGTCGGTAACCTGGTATGAAACCCCTGCCGATGAAGCGGCGGATATACCGATTCCGGATCCTACTATGTACCAAAACGTAGGGACTCCCCAAACGATTATTGGTAGGGTGACGTCTGCCTTTGATTGTAGAACCTTGGTTACCATGACATTGACCGTGCTGCCGAATCCTACACCAAATCCTGCACCTACACCGCTGGAGGTTTGTGATGACGATGACGACGGTTTTGTGAGTACCTTCGATCTTACTTTGAAGGATGCCGAAATTACGGCGGGAGAACCGGACGTAACCATCACTTATTATGAGGATCTATTAGCAGCCGAGGCTGGTGTGGCAGGTACTGAGATAGTTGGTTTGTATACGAACATTGTTGCCAATAGTCAGATAGTTTATG
>JBCBDM010000128.1:0-10867 GCA_038529705.1 Bacteroidota bacterium | reverse complement strand
CTCCGGTATTCACTTCCCCCTGCTGTATTCAAAGTTCCATGGGGATTATAATGCAATCTATATTCTTGAATATCCAGAGGGCGAAGTAGCTGCTGTTTCAGGAATTCTGAAGCGGGCATTTTTATGGCAGACTGAACTACTTCGGCTACTAGGGCAGATCCGGCAGAACAGTAGCTCATAGCTCTGCCATAAGGAGAGTCTTCAGGCTTTGGGCTGAAGGGGTAAGATCGAACCGGCAGATCCAGGTAGAATTTAGTCCAATCTTCCACAATATACATGCGCTCTTCATTACCCCGAGAGAAATTATTGTCATCATTGCATTCGGCAATGGAACTCATGGTGAGCAGATCTTCTATGGTAACGGCCGCTTTTCGCGGATCCGGATTCATAACCGGCATTTTATGTTTTAAGTAGGGGTAAATTTTGTCCGTTTCGGAAGTTATAAAGCCTTTGTCAATGGCAATTCCAGTAATTAGGGTGGCTATGGTTTTTGTAACCGAACGGGTATTGTGTTTGGAATCTGGATCTGCGCCATTGAAATAATGTTCATAGATGAGTTTGCCATTTTGGGCAACAAGCACACTGGTGATGCTTTCATAATCACCATTTTCAATTTTATCTTGCATTTTTGAAAATAACGGATGTTGTATTCGGTTATTTTCTGCGAAGTCCAATTGTGCCTGTGCTGAGGCAATTATAATTCCGAAGAAAAAAAAATAAAAGCTTTCGATTCATAAGATGTGTTTTTTGATTTCTGATAGTACAAATGTAACGATGCTTACTTTTTCAGAATAGAACGAATTTAACATGACCCGAGCTGCTTTCTAAAATCCTTGGGAGTCTTATGGTAATATCTTTTGAAGGTGCGAGTAAAATGACTCTGATCTGCAAAACCACAGATATAGGTAATCTCTGTTAATGAGAAATTTGGGTCGAGAAGATATTGCAACGCTTTTTTTACTTTTTGTTGTCTAATATAGTCGCCCAATGTAGTTTGCAGGTATTTTGGAACCGCTCTGGAAAGGTGCGCCGGATGGACCCCTAAGGTATTGGATAAAGACCCTAGGCTCAGGTTTTCAACTTCTTCATTGAGAAGTTCCTTCAAGGTTTGGATCCATGATGGTTCTTTCAGCATAGCACTTTCATGTCTTCTTTGAGTCTGTTCGCACAATTGAAATAAGAGAAGATCGATGGAAGCTTCCGAAAAAGAATCCCAACATTTAAACTCGAGGTATAGTTTTCCCAAAATAGAGTGCATGCGAGGGTCTTCAATGAGCTGACTCCCTTCCCAAAGATCAACGTTCAGTTTCTTTTGATCGAACCATTTACGTTCAAATTCTATATGAAAACCTCGTGCAGAATTGGATTCTTTGGTATTCATATGTTGTTCATTCCAATTGTGCAATAGGAAACTTCCTGCTGGGCATGTGGTTTTACGCTTTTTATTGATATCAAGTACATTTCCGTTCAAAACGTACATGAAATATGGATTTTCATGGTAGTGCCAGTCCGTTTCAGGCAGGGTGTAATCATATTCGGATAATAGAATCCCTTTGGAGTCCAGTTCCATTTTCTTTTGCCCGTAATAGGTTCCTTTAGTGAGTATCTTCATAAATAGTTGTTACATAAAGGACGGTTCCAATCATATTTAGTTACAAGGCTATTAGAATTGAAACTTTTGCTCATTTCTGGTTATGTTGAATCCATGAGTCATCACTTCACGAAAGGCATCACTTTCCGTATTCAATACGGGATTGGTATGATTGAAATGAATAAAATGAATTTTCTTTTTTTCTGAAGGGGATAGGCCTTTGAATAATTCCATACTTTCTATGATGAAGGGATGGGGTATTTCAGAAATATCGCGCATATCGATCTCCTCTCCACTGTAGAATGTGGCGTCCAGGAAAGCATAATCCACCTGGCCGATCATTTCGAGAATGGAAGTATCCCATTTTTCCCATTTGTCGATATCCGGGATGAATAGAGCCGATTTATTCGGCCCAATGATCTTATAACCCACCGTTTCCGAAAATTCATCCCGGTGGGGGACCTGTAGTGGAGTAATGCGAATATTAGGCGTAATCTGGAGCGAAAGATCCTTTTCTATTTGTTGCAGTTCAATATTGTTGTTTTCGACCAATTGGCTCCAGGGGCCATGGTGCTCCAGAAAGGATTTCATTTTTGGCATGGTATATACAGGAACAGCAGTGGCGTTAGTGGCTTCTTTTCCCAGGTACATCAATCCGCTGTAATGCCCTATGTGTGCGTGGGTGAGAAAAATGCCATCCGGAAGTTCTTTTTTAGATTGCGAAAGAGTTTTAAGGCTTTTCACCTGACTAGAAATATCCGGAGTGGCTTCGAAGAGAAAGGTCCGATTCGAATTGCCATCTATAAGCCCGAGTGAAACCACTTTTCTATTCGGATCCGGGCGATCGAACAATCCTACACAACACTCTTTTGAACAGGCAATATGAGGAGATCCTGCATCTTGTAGTGTTCCCAAAACCACCAGAGATATTCCTTGAAGGGAGTCCGTGTGTACCTCGGTTGGTAATGATAATGAATGTGTGCTGCTAACATCTCCATTACAGGACGATAGCACTATAAACAGAAAGAAGATGGGCCATCTCATTCTGTGGGAGTGTAATTTAGAATAGTAAGGTATTTGGGCCACGGCCCGACTTCATTTTTATATTGCTTGGCCATGACCCTGGAAATTTGTGCTATATGACCCAGGTCATGAACCACCCAAGCAGAAAGTAGATTTCTCAAGGTCACAGGGCCTAACTCAGGATGGATTCCTTGTCGGTCCAGATCTTCCTCGGTAAGTCGTTTCAGTTTGAGTAATTCCAGGTTTTTTTTCCGCAGGAATTCAAACGCATTTAATAATACCTCCAGACTTTTCCCATCGCTCATCGTAAATTGGGCAAATCTATCATAAGGCTCGAATGTTTTTGTTGGACCATCGCTCAGTACAATTTCCAGGCGTGGCATCCAATCGGTTTTTTCTCCATGGACCAAATGTCCAATCACATCGTAGGGACTCCAGGAATCGCCACCTTCATTTTGAGTGGTCCATTCAGAAGAAAGCCCACTCAAGAGTGTCATCAAGGTGGCCGGGGTTCTTTCTAGTACGGCCATAGCTTTTTGGATGTCGAAGTTCATGGGGAGATCCTAATCTTTGCAACAGTTAATTTAAGGTTTTGGGTGACTGGCTTGTGTAATTCCTTTCAGCGAAAGCAAACGCTGAGGGGAAGTCTTGAGACCAGCATTGTAATAGGTGATCGCCTCTTCATTTCTATGCTTGGAGAGTAACCAGTCTGCATACAGTTCATGAGTGGGTTTTTGGATGAACGGAGGTCCAAAGCTATAGCTTATACTTTCTTCCAGAGCAATGGATTTCAGAAAATATTCTTCTGCAAGAGATTCATTTTTATCCATGGAGGCCGCTAGTGCCTGCAATTGGAATTGGCGAATTTCAGATTCGGTAATATCTCTTTCAGTGGCTTCATCGCGAGTAGCCCCGGCACATAGTTTGGAGGCACCATTACTCACGACAAAAGAAGCCCTTTCTATATCGTTTCCCATGTGTCGAATGATGGTATCTAGTTTGGTCATATTTCCCTGCGCTACGGCTTTCATTCCCTCTAAAAAATGATATTGCGATCGAATCGTAACATTAAGATCGCTTATATCTACTGGAATTTCCGCAATTTCTCCATTCCATTCTCCGGTTTCGACCAGGTAGGTTCCCTTCAGAAAAATTAAATGAACTCGCCCTCTTTTTGAAGGCTTTTCAGTAGCGAATTCCTGCATTTTCAATGTCATGTTCCTTGCTTCCTCTTTGTTCTCCTTCTGTAAATAACCGTACTGTAACCAATGATAGGCATGGTATCCCAAAGCATCGTTATCCAGGTTCTTTCTTTTCTTTCGGTTTACGCTGGCCAGATAGGAGCTTACATTCGAAGAGATTACCTCATCCCACATACCCAGGGCTACATAGATATGGGATGGCATATGAAGCGCATGACTCGCATCCGGAGCCACTTTGGCATAGGCGTTGGCGGCGTTGAGCGCTAAAGACGCATGGTCAGGATCGTCATAGGAGTGAATTAGGTAATGAAGCGCTCCCGGGTGATCCGGATTTTCTTTGAGAATCCTTTGGGCAATATCTGCTCCCTGCATATACCGGGATTTATCTCGTTCTTCAGGCAAGACCCCCAACAAGGAAAGTGCATAGAAGGCCGCTACCTCATGGTTTTCCGGATATTTCTTCGAAAGAACCTCCATGTGGTCCGCATAGGCCTGATCCCGATCCGTCTTGGACATCTCTGGTGTATAAAGCACTTGCGCGGCTTCTATAAAATCACGTTCAAGTTCTGTAGCATGGTCCTTAAGCTTGATGCGATCTAATTTTTTGAGCGCAGCGACAGCATCATCATAATCCTGTTCACTCCACAAATTATGGTTGTAAGTCATGGCCTCTCCCCAATATGCCATGGGCATTTTTGGATCGATACGTTGGGCTTCTTTGAAGGCTTCTCTGGCATCATCATATTCAAAAGAGTGAAGTAACAATAGCCCTTTCTCGAAATACGGAATGGCTTTTTCCTTTCCGCTAATGGTAATATTTACAATTCCCAAATATTCTTTTGCGGGCTTATTGTTATGGCAGGAAACCCATAGAAGCGTGGCTAGAAGGAAGGCAAAATGTCTCATAATTAAGGTGTTACACGGGCTCTAAAATCACTTCTCTAAAGATAATGGTTTTTGTTGAGACCTGATATTACGTAGAAAGTACGCCTTGAGGCTGGGATGGTTTTTCGAATTCGAAGAGTTGAGAACAGTCCATAATATCCTGTATATCGTCTAGTTGACATAGACAGCTTACCGCCGCACAAAGGCCTTCAAACAGGGTTTCCTTATCTGTGGGATCGTTAGGCTTTTTCCCATCGTGTAACAGGGGAAGGCTATACCCGCAACCGGATAGAAACGCGGCCTCAATTTGAAGCAATTCTGAAGGAAGATATCCACCAAATCTACGCCCCATCATTTCATGGACCTTACCCACATAATTCAAATGAGTAGATCCATGGCGATCAGACAGGTGTTTCCACGAATCCTTATGGTCCAGAAGATTTCCAACGGCACATTGTCGACAGCACTCAGGAGACAAGATGTCACTATGGAAAGCAGTATACAGTTTTTGAATCGCGTTTTCGAATCGGTCAGTGGTCTTCATTTTCCTTCTTTTTAGCACCTAAAAGATACGAAAAATGCCATTGAAAAAAGCTTTGTTCTAGTTAATTTTGAGATTGTCCTACGGGATCATAATGCTTTTTCTTCTTGTAACTCCATAGAAATCTCCGAAGCTGTGTGTTGTAATAACTTACTGAACCCATTCAGGTAACTGATCTTGGTAACATCCGTCTCCAACTTGAGATTGATCAGATTTTCCAGTTCCAAATCGTTAAAAAAGACCGTATAATCTTGGGTTGCGTTTACAACCTTCATTCTGGACCCTTTTACCATTTCCGCATAATTCAGATTCCTAACAGCGTACGGTTCGATAAGCGTATTGAGTTGCGTTTTGGCATAGTCATCTACCACGGTGCCGAAGGCCAGCGATCTTTTTAATTGAACCAGCAATTGTTTTAGGTCTTCGTTTTCGATTTCAGATATGTAGCCTTTTTCAATGAACTCGCTGCAGGCCGGCATTTCATAGCTCACGGTGATCACATTGGTCATCCCCCTCAAAGTTTGATACAAGTCTTTGATGGAGTCTTCATTTTTTAAACTCAGCAAGTGAAGTGACCTTAGGTTTCTGCCAACGATCAAGCTATCGAGTAGTTTGGCTTTTTGATCTGCCAATACCTTGGTGTTATTTAGTTCCTCTACTAGTCGGGCGTATTTTGATCGTATCTCCTTTTTGCGATGAGCTTCAGTATTCCAATTATTTACCTGAAGGGCCAGCAGAATCCCAATCATGACCAGGATGATTTCACCAATAGCGTACAGCAGGTATTTCGAAAACTTTCCCTCAGACAAAAACCCAAGTCTTAAACGATGGAAGAATTTAATCATATCGGACTAATCATTTCGGTATTAGTGAAGAAGATCCCCTTTTCGTTACATTCCGTAGAAATGGGAAATAAGAAGTAATACAATGGCAATGATAGCCGGTAGGGCCTGCACCACAAAGATCTTTTTACTGGCGGTTAAGGCACCATAGATACCTGCTATTGCCACGCAGCTCAGAAAAAATAGGGAAACGTTGAATTTCCATTCCGGGTTTTCGATAAAGAAGGTCCAGATAAGTCCTGCCGCCAGAAAACCATTGTAAAGGCCTTGATTGGCTGCCATAGGTTTGGTGGGTTCAAATAATTCCTTCGGAAAGTTGCGAAATACCTTTCGCCCACGGGTGGTCCAAGCGAACATTTCGAAATACATGATATACAGGTGGAGCAGGGCTATTATGCCTATCAAAATACTTACTACAAGCGCCATAACTTTAGAGATTGTTCTCTATAAAGCTACGACAATATTCCTTAATCTCATTTCGGGCCTTCAAGAAGGCGCTATGCTTTTCGTCATCACTTCCTTCTACCTTGGAAGGGTCAAAGAAATTATGGTGCAGGCGTTGTGCGTTGGGCGCCGGGATAAAAGGACAGTTTTCGTTGGCATGATCGCAAACCGTTATAATATAATCCCAATCAACACCTTGATACTCATCCACATGATTGGACGTATGACCGGTAATGTCAATACCGTCTTCCAGCATAATGGCTGCAGCTCCAGGGTTGATGCCATGTGTTTCTATGCCTGCCGAATAGATGGTTGCCTTGTCGCCTGCCATTTGGTTGAGATAGCCATGAGCCATTTGACTTCTGCAACTGTTTCCGGTACATAGTACTAGGATGTTTTTCATTTGTATGTAATTTACTTTTTTACTTCTTCGTTCCAATATCACATTGTCATACCATTTCCCGTCTCTCTGCGCAATCTTTTCTCGTATACCCATGATCCGAAAACCACAATCCAGATGCAATTGAATACTGGACTTGTTTTGAGAAAAAATACCTGCCTGTAGGGTCCAGAACCCTTTTTCTTCACTGGCTTTAACCAGGTATTCCAACAATAGCTTTCCAATACCTTTTCCTCTATGGTGGGTGGACACATAAATTGTATCCTCGGCCACACCTCGATAGACCTCCCTTTTTGAGGTTGGACTCAAAGCGCACCAGGCAATAACCTCGTCTTCCTGAAGTACCACAAATCTGCATTCGGGTAGGAATTTTTCATTCCAGTTTTCCCAGCTGGGTACGATAGTTTCAAAGGAGGCAATCCCAGTTGCGAGTCCTTGCTCATAGATTTTGGCGACTTCCGGGTAATGTTCTTTTTGTAAAGGAACTATTTGCATATTTAACAACAACCGCTACCCGGAGTGCAGCATCCTTCCTCTTCGACGTTCTGAAGAACTTTGGATGCGTCTTTTTCCATGCCTGCAGGAACTCCACATGCCTCTTTGGCTTTGCAGTCTGTTCTTTGCACCGCTAATTTAAGTAAGAGGTTGCTGCCGTGTATTTCGTAATCGTTAACAAATAGTTGTGCGGTGTGGAACAGGGAATTACTGTATTCGAATTTAACTTCCGCATTTAAATCGTAGGCTTGCATTCGCCCTACTTTGTTGAGGATTCCCAAGGCTTTATAGGTGGACATATACTCGGTTTTTCCTATTTCTGAAGGACTTTCCCAAAGCTGAACGATGGTCTCATTCCAGGAATCGGTTTGAGCACCACAGTCCACCGAATCGATCTTTAGGTGTTTTACTTCTGTGATATGATAGTTAGCACCTACTAATTGTCCCGGGGTATATTCGAAGAGCAGGGATTTATCCTGATGACCTTTGAGAAGGTCGAAGAATTCTTGTGTTTTCATAGCTGTCTATGTTTGATTTAACAACATTTTTGTTCGGTAGTTTCAAAAAACTCATGAAACAATTCCTTTAAAGAAGAAAGCTTATCCTTGTTTATGGTATACAACTGACTTTTCCCTTCGTATTTACTTTTCAGCAAACCGGATTTTTTGATCACCTGAAGATGCTGAGAAGTGGTAGGTTGTGAAAGTCGGATCTTCTCCGAGATCTGCATGCAGGAACAACCCTCGCAATCCCCAATATAATTGAGAATTGAAATTCGGGCCGGATGCGAAAGGACTTTGGCGAGATCTGCCAATTGATTCACCTGAACGGAATGTAAAAAGCGTTTTGAAATTCCCATATCAATTAATTTGCATATCGCAATATTACGATATTAAATTAGAATAAAAAAGCTTTCAGAATAAAAATTTCCCGAAAGCTTTCCTATATTAGAACCAGGGTTTCTTATTTACCTGATAGGTTTGGTAGAATTCTTCATCGCTTTTGGTAAGATAGATGATTCCTTCTATAAATCCAATGAGTACAGGGATGTATATCGTAAAAGCTCCAATAATGATACACATCAATGGAAAAGAGATGAGTAGCGCTCCTAGCAATATGAACCCTTCTTTGTTATAACCTAGTATGAACTTGTGAACTCCAAAGCCTCCTACGACTATACCTAAAATTCCGGCCAACAATTTTTTATTTTCTCCGCTGTTGGTGGCTTGATTCCAGCCTTCCTTCATTTCGTTGACAGTATCCTTGGCCTCCTCTTTTACATTTTCAGCTGCCTTTTCAACATTTTCGGCCGCATCGTCGAGTCGACCCTTGGTGCTATCGTATTCTTCGTTGGTATTTTCTTCAGACATAATGTTATGATTTTGGTTGAGTGATAAAAGTAGCAATTTTTTTTTAACTCAACCTACAGGAAATCATATACTTTTTTATCAGGGTTTTTCCTATAGGAATGCACTGTCAATGGGTTCCCAAAGTTCTATTTTATTGCCTTCAGGATCCAGGATCCATCCAAATTTTCCATAATCGTATTCTTCTATCTCCCCTACAACGGTCACTCCTTCCTCCTGTAAGACTTTAAGGAGTTCCGTTAGGTTTTCTACACGAAAATTCATCATAAATGGCTTCTCGCTTGGGCTGAAGTATTGAGTATCTTCCTTGAAGGGACTCCATTGAGTGGAACACTTATTTCCTGCTTCATCCTTCCACCAGAAGGTCCAGCCGTAGGCATCGGTAGGAATTCCCAAATGTTCTTTATACCAGCTTTTGATATGATCGGGGTCCTTCGTTTTAAAGAAGAAACCACCCAATCCTGTTACTCTGTTTTTCATACGTAAGTTGCTTAAAAGTTTACCAATTTTTCATAACCTCCAGGGACCTCTTGAGGAATTCTTCAAAAATTTCCAGGTCTATATCCGAAATGCGTTTTACATACAAACACCCTTTTCCGGTCTTATAGTTACCCAATTTTGATAGTAACTCGGTTTCTTTTTCAAAACCGGAAATAATGTATAATGAGATGTTCTGTTTTCGGGGAGAGAACCCAATGCGAAACCATTCTCCCTGGGTGGACTTCCCTTTGTAGTGGTATGGACAGAATCCAATGAGGGAAGGCCCCCACATTCTTGCCGAACAGCCAGAGACTTTGTGCATCAATTTCAGGAGTTGTATAAGATCCGGATAGCGATCTTCGTCCTTAAAGCTCTCGAGGAATTGTAACACATCGCCATCGTTCTGTTTGGTTTTAGGCTCGTACATAGGTGTAATTATTTCTTTTTGATGGCACTCTCATAGATCTCGATCCATTCTTCCATGGTCATTTTTTGGACCAGTTCTGCTATGAGGTCGTAGGGAATGTCTTCCACTTTTTTAAACCGAACACAGCTTTTGCCCATGTCCAGTTTATACTTGCAGTGTTTGGGATATTCGGTTACAAACCAATCGTGTAGCTCTTTCTTGGCATAAACGCCACTGTGATACAAAGCCACAAAATTCTTTTGAGAGGCAATATTAATGAAGGGGAGTGGGTCTTTCGGGTTGCAATGATAGCCATCGGGATAGGCCGAATGCGGAACATAGAACCCAATCATTTTATAGGTCATTCCTTCTTCAAACCCTTTAGGTAAATTGTCTTTTATGGTTTTCCGAAGTTTTTCCACCGGACCCTTACGATCTTCGGGTAACTGACTAATATAATCTTGTGGTGAGTTGGCGTTGTATTGCATATTTCTATTATTTGCGTTGTAAAATGAGTGATGAGATCAAGGAAACGATAATTCCAATAACAAAAACGGTTAATGACATCAAGAGAAAACTCATGAAAGTGCTGGAGAACATTTCTCGTTGGGCTTCCATGTCAGATAAAGCCGCTTCCAATTCGGCTCCGGACAATGTGGTTTCTAATTGTGAAGTTTGATAAGCATAGTATTCCGCGACGAAGTTCGGATTGAGATATCGATAGATCACATCAATGAGTCCGAAGGCCAATGCCGCAAAAAGACTTATTAGAAGTCCAATAGTCAAGGCCTTCCCAAAGGAAACTACTCCGTCGTTTTGTTTATCTCTAAAATGTTTGATTCCGAAGAAGACGAAGGACAGCGATAACACTATAGTAGTATATCCTACTACTTCTTGTCCTGCAAAGCCGAGGTCAAGAGCTTTGCCTATAAACCATCCGATTAAAAACAGGCCAAAAATGGTTATGGCCGAATAGATTCCGTAACGAAGAATAGTACTTTTCATTTTTTTGGTTTTAAGGTTGTTCACAAAAGTAGGAGTCATCCTCGATTCTCAGCTCATACTAAAGTACCAAAATCCTCACACTTTAGTACTAATTGGGATGTTTAGAGAATAATTTGTTCCTCTTTCGCTCTTTGGATAGCCTGGGTTCTCCGTTTAGCATCTAGTTTTACAAAAAGGTTGATTGAG
>JBCBDM010000127.1:0-11070 GCA_038529705.1 Bacteroidota bacterium | reverse complement strand
ACCGGGAGCAAAGAACACTGCTCATTGAGGCTCCGGAAGGTTTGATAGAACTCTATCTCTAATGGCAAAACCCTTCAAATTCAAAGAATTTACCGTGCATCAGGACCGTTGTGCCATGAAAATTGGTACCGATGGCGTATTACTAGGTGCCTGGGTGCCGTTACACCGTCCGGATTGTATTTTGGATATTGGTTCCGGGACAGGGATCATTGCCTTACAGCTAGCACAACGAAGTGGTGCTAACACCATCGATGCTGTGGAAATAGATGATGCCGCCTACGAACAATGTAGTGAGAACTTTGAAGCTTCTCCATGGGCAGACCGATTGTTTTGTTACCATGCATCTATTCAGGAGTTTGCCAGTGAGATCGATGAAAGTTATGATCTTATTGTCTCCAACCCTCCATTTTACCGGGAAGACTATAAAACCTCGAATGATGCAAGAGATACGGCTCGATTTACAGATGCATTACCTTTTCAGCATTTATTGGTATGTGCTGCCCACTTATTGTCCAGGAACGGGCACCTGAGTGTCATTATTCCGAAGAAAGAGGAGGAAAACTTCCTCCTCCTAGCTGCAGATATGGACCTATTCCCTGTTGATATCTGCCATGTGAAGGGATCAAATACTTCCGAAGTAAAAAGAAGTATGATCCTTTTGAGCCGAGAAAAAAAAGAAACCACAGTCACTTCCCTTACCATTGAAACGGCCAGACATCACTACACCGAAGAATATATAGCCCTGGTGAAGGATTTTTACTTGAAAATGTAGGTCTTTCGAATAGGGATTTTTACATTTGTACACCTAAAAAAATCTACAGATGAAACCCGACTTATTTGAAGCACCGGATTATTACAATCTAGATGATCTTTTAACCGAAGAACACAAACTAATTCGTGACGCAGCCCGTGCCTGGGTAAAGCGTGATGTTTCTCCCATTATAGAAGAGGCCGCTCAGAATGCAGAATTTCCAAAATCCATTATTCCCGGACTGGCTGAGATCGGTGCCTTTGGCCCGTATATTCCTGTGGAATACGGCGGTGCCGGATTGGATCAAATTTCTTATGGCTTGATTATGCAGGAGATCGAACGAGGTGACAGTGGAGTTCGTTCCACGGCCTCTGTACAGTCTTCTTTAGTGATGTATCCTATTTGGAAGTACGGGAATGAAGAACAGCGGCAAAAATACCTTCCAAAACTGGCCACAGGAGAATGGATGGGATCTTTTGGTCTTACCGAACCGGATCACGGTAGTAATCCCGGAGGAATGGTAACCCATTATAAAGATATGGGCGACCATTATCTTTTGAACGGTGCTAAACTTTGGATCTCAAACTCACCTTTTTGCGACGTAGCAGTGGTTTGGGCTAAGAACGAAGAAGGACGTATACATGGATTGATCGTGGAAAGAGGAATGGAAGGTTTCTCCACTCCCGAAACTCACAATAAATGGTCTCTAAGAGCCAGCGCAACGGGCGAGTTGATCTTCCAGGATGTAAAGGTCCCAAAGGAAAATCTATTGCCGAACAAATCGGGCTTAGGCGCACCACTTGGGTGTTTGGATTCGGCCCGTTACGGAATCGCCTGGGGTGCTATTGGAGCAGCTATGGATTGTTATGACACGGCCTTGAGATACTCTAAGGAGCGTATTCAATTTGGGAAGCCCATTGGCGGCTTCCAGTTGCAACAGAAGAAATTAGCTGAAATGATCACCGAGATCACCAAGGCCCAACTATTAGCATTCCGTTTGGGGCAGCTTAAAAATGAAGGGCGCGCCTCCTCGGCTCAGATATCTATGGCGAAACGTAACAACGTGGATATGGCCATAAAAATAGCCCGAGAAGCCAGACAAATGCTTGGAGGAATGGGTATTACAGGCGAATATCCTATCATGAGACATATGATGAACCTGGAAAGTGTGATCACCTATGAGGGTACACACGACATCCATTTGTTAATCACGGGATTAGATGTCACAGGACTTAATGCCTTTAAGTAAGCAAACTTCTACAGATGTTAATGGCTCCCAAGGGAGCCATTTTTTTTACAATGAATTTGCCGAACGTGAGGCAAGTTGTATCTTTAAAAAAACAAAAGTTGAATGTCTTCACGCAAAAGAATCTCGCACGCCTATAAAACTGCCCCCAGGATCTCTTTTAATGATCGTTCAAAATTTATCGTATTCAGTGACTGTCACCGTGGAGACAACAGTTTTGCAGATGACTTCGCCAACAACAGGAATATATACTTTCACGCCTTAAATCACTACTATAAAGAAGGATTCACCTATTGTGAATTAGGCGATGGAGATGAACTTTGGGAAAATTTGGAGTTCAAGTCTATTTTGGAAGCCCATAAGAACGTCTTTATGTTGATGGTCGAATTTTTTAAGGAAGGTCGTTTGTTCAGGTTATTGGGAAATCATGACATGGTATATCGAAAGGAAAGCTATGTGAAGAAGCATCTGCATGCGTATTTTGATAAGGTGACAGGCAAAGACAAACCGCTTTTCCCAGGTATTACTTTTTCTGAAGGACTTGTCCTGAAACACGAGGATAGCGGACAGGAAATTTTTATGTTACACGGGCATCAGGCAGACTGGATGAACTACCGGGGTTGGAAGTTCAATCGATTCATGGTAAGAGCCCTTTGGCGACAACTACAGGTTTTTGGTATTAGCGATCCTACAAGTCCGGCCAGGAACTATCGGGAACTCATAAAGGTTGAGAAGCGGTGTAAGCGATGGATTATAGAAAATAACAACCTACTCACCATAACGGGCCATACCCATAGACCGCGATTTCCGGAGCCACATGAAATCCCTTTGTTCAACGATGGGAGTTGTGTGCATCCCAGGAGTATCACCGGGCTGGAAATAGAAAATGGTACCATCTCCCTAATCAAATGGCAGATCGCCACAACGGAAGATGGTACGCTAAAAGTTATAAGAAAGCTACTGGAAGGCCCTGAAGAGCTTCGAAACTATATCACTTCTGAAAAAGTTTAATCGTTTTCCCTTCGTCCTGCGCCTTAATTTCTACCAATAATTTCCGCATTCCCAGCTTATTCTTTTTATACACTTTGGTTCCAACGGTCCAACGCTCCTTTTTTACAGCACCCGGCATCATGGGAAAGCCATAGCCAAAATAGCCGCCATCCTTTTTTGGGCCTTTCACCTCAAAGTGATTTCGATTCCATGAATTATTCTCGATCTTAATGGTGATGTACTCAGCCTCTCTGAATTTTCGATTACTGCTTTTCTTTTCCATCTTTTCTACATCTCCATTCATTCTTTCAGGTTTCTGGACCCACTCCAACCGTGCATCTTCGCTTAGTGTACTTTCTGAAATCTCTCGAGTATTCAAAATAGCTTCCCCGTCACCCCAAATATTGATAGAAGCTCTTTCAGACTTCAGCATTCCCGCATCTACCATTCCGCTTTCTGCTCCAACAGAAAGTTTTTCTACGGTACCTTGGGCCACTATCTTCCCTAGAATGGCCATTAAATTCAGATTTTCCCGGTTCAAATTATTCAAAAGAACGGTTTCATGTACACCGACCTGGAGTCGATTCAGATGGGGAGCATTGATCCTTATTTCAATGTCTTTTGAAGGCTGAATCCATTCTGTTTGGGCTAACTTCATGACTCCGTCTACCACTTCGGCATCAATGAGAGATAGTAAGTTACTATCGCCGGTGATACTCATATTTTCTGCCGAAGCTCCGCCATTGATGGTAACATTGGCGTATAGGTTCATTTCAACTTGTCTTAAGTTTTTCAGAGGAATTTCTAGGGTTTCAATGATTCCGTTTCCTTTCGTTTGTGCTATTCCCGTTATCCCTGCGAGCAACAGCACGAGTGTTAATTTTCTCATATGTCGTTTTTTAAATTAATGATATATTATTCTTCGCTCAATATCCCATCAGGGTTATTAAATACAGCCTCATAAATGAGGGTTTCAGGCTTATACTCCATCACGATTAACCTATTGTCCTTTCCTTCCAATTCGAAGGCACCGTTCAAAACAAACTTAAATTCGAACCCGTTATGTGCAGTTTCCTTAGAAAAAGTTCCTTCATAGATGCCATCACCATCTCTATCTGTCAAGGGTAGCGTCTCACTCCAGGGTGTTGAGGTGAACTCTCCTCTTATTCCCACTTCAGAAATAGAATCCATCCCATTCATATCTACTTTGAAAGTGATCGTTTTTAGGTGTTGCCGCTGAACGCAATTGGTCATGAGCAGTAGCATGGCTACTCCAAACCATCCGATTTTTATTGTCTTTTTCATCTTTATCTTTTTAATAGTTTACACCACAGATTATCCAATCCAAATCTTCCGGATCCCAGATATACATGATATATAGCGACCCATAAAAAACTCATAGCAGGAAGCATATTCCAGGTACCCTGATCCCATTTCTGCATAAAGATGGCCACTAACATGGTACACATAATAAGGAAGGAAGCAACACGGGTCTTCAGTCCAAAGGCCAGGAAAAGCCCTCCTACTGCTTCGCTAAATGCTCCCATCCAGGCAAAGAAGATGGGCATGGCCGCAAAAATGCCGCCGTAGCTAGCCACATCTTCAGGAAACCAGGCAGCTACCTCAAATAAGGAAAGATTTTGTCCGGAAGGTGTCCAGGGCATTCCAAACTTGGATGCCCCAAAATCCAATGCCAATAGCATTCCAGCTGTAAAACGAATGGCTGCAAAAATGGCGTCTGCCACCCAGTGCTTCTGAAGTGTAGGTTGAATTATTTTAAGGAAAACTCTTTTCATCACGATTGTTTTTAGATTCGACAGGTCAAAAGTGTAAAACAATCGCGAGGCAGGCGCTTCAAAACGTACTGAGCTGTCTCAAATACGATTTGAGTCGTCTCATTTTAGGACTATACGTAGGATTAAGCCAGCGAATTTAAATATTGAGTTGGGGACTGTTGGGTAATTTTCTTAAAGACTCTGTTAAAAGTTGCTTTGCTGTTAAATCCGCACTCAAGAGCTATCCCAAGCAAGGACAATTGATCTTGTTTCCCTTCACTTAGCATCTTTTTGACCGCTTCGACCCGGTACGAATTAACATAATCATTAAAGTTCTTCCCAAAACCTTCATTGATCACACCGGACACCTCTGCCCGACTCATTTGAAGTCGTTCGGATAACGCTATTAAGTTCAGGTCCGGATCCAGATAGGGTCTTTCCCTTTCAAAATAGGAGGTTAAAATGGCCGCCTTTTCTTCAATTTCGGATGAGGTCTTGTCCTTTATTCGCTTAGATCCAACTTCTAAAAATTGTGATTTGGTTATGAAACGAGCATCAAAGCCCAACCCCTTCAAGCGGTCTGTATCTGTAAAATATCCCGTAACTCCCACATAGATGATGGCCAGGGCATTGAAAAATTGCAACCACCATTTTTGGGTCCAACTCAATTCGGTAATGGCTAGATTTACAACGGTTTGCCCCAAACCATAGAGAAAGAGCACAGCATAGATGAGTAAGAAATTTCGAATCCAGTTGAGTTCCAATCGATACGTGTTGGAAAAATATTGTTCTATACTTTTACGATATACGTAATAAAGCTGCAAGGACAAAACAAGATAAACAATGGTCTGAGCGTTCGACAAGACCCCATAAAACGGATCCAGGTATTTCCACTGAAAGTTCTGAACCAGATATCCATTTTGAGTTTCATGAAACCCAGGCTGACTCGCGTCATAGGCCAGGATGAACATCTTGATCAAAAAATATAGGATTCCGGGAACAAAATGCCAGAGATGGACTCGCCTAAATTTAAAGTCGGAAGTCGTGATACTCTTCACATAAAAATAGATCAACGGAATTAGGATGAGTTCGAGATTTACCAAATAATAATTGATCTTCGTATTTCTATAGGTATCGTACCAATCCATAAAACCAATAGTATAGGTAGTTCTATGATAGCAAGTTATGAGCAGTATGAAGGCCAGAATAAAATAGGGTATACTTTTAAGCTTCCGATACTTCCCAAATAAAAGGGCTGCAAAGATCAGACCCTGAAGGGCCAGAATAAGGAGTGGGGTACTATAAATATTGAAATTAGGAAAGGTAAGTGTGAGATTACTTAGCATACCTTAAAAATAGAAATAAATTGGGTAACTGTTTAAGGAATCTCACCAAACAGCAAACAGGGAATCACTCTTCAGGATCTGAATAAAAGGTATCTGTTGAAGAATACAGTGCTGCAAAGAATTTATTCTTCTTGTTCACCTTCCTGGCTTCCTTTTTATAAAGGCTCGTTTGTGCCTTATAGATCTGGGCCTTCATCTGCTTTATTTTAAGCTGTCGTGAAATAAGCAGAATAAGAAGTAACACGCCTAATGCTAATAGCACATAAATAATGCTACGATATTTGTTCTGTTCATTCGCCCTGGCCAATTCTTGGGTCTTCCCCGAAAGTGCCAGGTTTAGTTTCAATTTTTCAATCTCATTCTCTTCTTTGGCAGTATTCACTAAGTACTTCTGCTCCATAGCCTCTCTGTAATGATGTAGCGCTTCCTTATAATTCCCTTCAGCCTTCGCAATACGAGATAAGGTGAGCGATGCATCAGAGATCACCTGGGCGTCTTTCTCATTACTTCCAATTGCCAAGGCTTTTAATGCAGCCGCTCTGGCAGGTTCTTTCTCATTCAACACCCATAAAGTTTCGGCATAATTAGCATAGGCTATTCCTATGTCATATCCCATAGATTCCAACAATTTCATGCCGTACTCCAGGTCATTACGAGCATCCTTGTATATGCCAGCCTCAAATTCAACATCGCCCAGGTTAATATAGTCTATTCCCATACCAATGGAATCATTAGCTTCCTTAGACATGGCAATAGCTTCCTTATAGTTGAGAATGGCCGAAGCATATTCTTCTTTCTTAAAATATAGCCCCCCCATATTACTGTAAATAACGCTCAGAGAAGATTTGAACTTCTGCTTTATTACAATATCCTTGGCTTCCTGAAAACGCTCTAGCGCGGCTTCAAAATTATTGAGTTCAGATTCTATAAGTCCCAAATTCACCAGGGCACGGGCCAGTTGTTTTTGATCATCCAAGGTAGCAGCAAGTTCATACGCCATTTCGGAGTAGTAGAAAGAACTATCCATATAGATCCCTCTATTGAAATAATATTCACCTATATCCGAAAGCAATCCCACCCGGTCCGTCTCTAAACCCGTATTGTTCAATTGAAACTTTAAGCTATCCACCACACGTTCTTGACCCCATGCAAAGACGGTAAGGCAATTAAAGGTCAAAAAAAGTATGACCCTACACAAACACCTATGTATTTTATTTGAGCGCGCCTTATTCATGATCCTGGGTATTTTCAGCTGTAGTGTTTTTATCATTCACTACTATATGCCCTATTTTCGAATCGACCAGGGCTTTCTGAGCATCTCGCATCTGGCGGGTCATGGCTATGATCTTCCGCTGCCTGGATATTAATACAAGTAGTAATAGCAGGCCGGCTGCGGACAAGATGTAAATGATCTTAAGTGAGGTATTCCTTTTATTCATAAATACCAGTTCTTTCTCTGCTTTATCCAGGTCGAAATTAAGTTTCAGCTTGTCAATAGCATTCACCTCCCGAGCGGTATTCAAACTATCTCTGAAGCGCACGTGTTTCTCATAGAATCCAATGGCCGATTCGTAATCCTTTTCCAATTCGGCGATCTGTGATCGCAATTCCGAAGATTGAGAGATCATATACATATCACCCTGCTCTTCCGAAATAGACAATGCCTTATCTACCGATACCTTTGCAGCCTCTATATCATTTAATGCGAAAAGCGTTCGGGAATAGAATAAAAAGAAGGTAGAGGGTTCCCAGTTTATATTATCTAATTGTCTCTTTGAAAGCTCAAAATGCTTTTTAGACGCATAAAGGTCTCCCAATTTATATTCCGCTTCGGCTATGTTCATATAATCAACCGCTATATGACGAGCATCTCCTTCAGTGAGTGAAATATCCAGAGCCTTCTCGTAATATTCAATGGCGTCCCCAAATTGCTCCAGTTCGAAATAAGCACCTCCAATATTGTTGTAGACAGAGCTTAAGGATTGCGGCCTATTAAGTGTTTTTGTAACTTCTAACGAGCGTTTATAATACGCTATAGCCTTTTCAGAGTCCTTCAAAAAATTGTGAATTCGACCCAGATCAAAGAGGGCTTTTGCTTCATCGAATGCCATTCCCTCTTGCTTTGCCAAATCGTAGGCCCGTTCGGTATAGAAAAAAGCACTGTCGTGATAGACTTGGGTTCGAATGAAGTAATTCCCCATGGCACTGTAGATACCCACTTTATCTTGTGCTGCTGGTTCTTTGGCCAGGACCGATCTCAAAGAATCAATGGTCCGGTTTTGTCCCACACAAGGGACAACCAGGATAATAACCAAAAAGGTAACGAGATAATGGGGCTTCATCATACGTAAAATCAGGGGGCAACAAATATAGTATAAATAATAGATAGTCAGAATTGTATCTATTCTTCTGGCGCTAATTCCACCTTTAAGCCCTCCATGGACTTATTCATATGAAGTTGACACCCTAAGCGACTCGTATCTTTAACATGAAAAGCCTCGGCCAACATGGCCTCCTCATCATCACTCTTTTCTGGCAGTTCATGGTCACTCAACACATAACATTGGCAGGACGCGCACATGGCCATCCCTCCACAAATACCAATAGTCCCTTCCGGAGCCAATTCATAGGACCGAACCACCTCCATCAAATTCATATTCATATCGGTTGGAGCCTCCACTTCGTGAGCAATGCCTTCCCGGTCGATTATAGTGATCCTAATGTCTTGTTCCATACTATTTTGGGCGTGCCCCTCCTTTGCTGCATTTCGACAAGCTCAATGTCCAGCTTTGGAGGGTCGGGCTATACGCGCTACAAGTCTGCAGGCAGACCAGATAGCCAGCTCCTATCCCTCACGCATACTTTACTATTTATTCTATGGCCTTTACAACCGCTTTTGGCGCCTCTTTCTTTGATCCGTCAAATCCTTCTACTCCTCCAACGGTGGTATACTTCATCACGTAACGCTTGTCCGGAAATATTCGTTGGTAAGCACTCTGGCACATGAGCGTGGCTTCATGAAAACCACATAGGATCAATTTAAGTTTACCAGGATAGGTATTTACATCTCCAATGGCGTAAATCCCTGGAATATTAGTTTGATAATCTAAACTATTATCCACCTTGATGGCATTCTTTTCGATTTCCAATCCCCAGTCTGCAATAGGGCCTAACCTGGGTGCAAGTCCAAAGAGCGGTATAAAGTGGTCACACTTCCGTTCGATGGTATGCTCTCCTTGTTGCACCACCACCCCTTCAACTGCATTGACACCTATTATTTCGGTCACTTCTGCAGGCGTTATCAATTCGATTTTTCCGGCATCCTTAAGTTCCTGAACCTTCTCCACGCTATCCAATGCCCCTCTAAATTCATTTCTTCTGTGGATGAGGGTAACACTACTGGCAACATCGGTAAGGAAAATACTCCAATCCAGGGCACTGTCGCCTCCCCCGGCAATAACCACTTTTTTATCTCTGTAGAGTTCGGGATCCCTAATAATATATTCCACCCCGCGATCTTCAAATTCACCAATATTAGCAATAGGAGGTTTCCGCGGCTCAAAACTACCTAATCCTCCGGCGATCGCTACCACGGGTGCTTGATGTTTAGTTCCTTTGTTGGTCGTGACAATAAAGCTACCATCTTCTTGCTTTTCTATGGTTTCAGCTCTCTCGCCCAACGTAAATCCGGGTTGGAAAGGTGCTATCTGCTTCATGAGATTATCAACAAGGTCCCCTGCCAAAATTTCGGGAAAGGCTGGAATATCGTAAATAGGCTTCTTGGGATATATCTCGGCACATTGACCACCGGCTTGTGGCAGCGCGTCGATGAGGTGGCATTTCAACTTTAATAATCCGGCCTCAAAGACAGTAAACAAACCTGTTGGACCAGCACCTATGATCAATATATCTGTTTTAATCATTCAAAATGATCTTATAAAATTTGGACAAAATAATGGGATTCAACATGGACAAAAAATGATCCCTATCATGCTTCAACGTTAATTACTTCTTCAATTTGGGGTGCGTGCTTCTTAATGGTCATTTCCACCCCGCTTTTTAAGGTCATCTGATTCACACTACAACCCACACAAGCCCCTTGAAGTTGCACCCGAACAATTTTTTCATCCTCTATGGACAACAAAGATATATCTCCTCCGTCACTCTGTAAAAAGGGACGGATCTCATCCAAAGCCTCCTGCACTTTTACTGTTAATTCCTGCTGTGTCATATTACTTTTTTACGGCACTACATCCTGCCATGGTTGTTATTTTGATCGCTTCCGTTGGGGGAAGGTTTTCATTACGCCTCACCGTTTCTTCTACCACTTTCTTCGTCACCTCTTCAAAGGCCGTCTCGGATTGCGTGGCCGTTTGTAAAGCAGCTGGGTGTCCTACATCGCCCGCCTCGCGAATACTTTGTATTAGGGGAACCTCTCCTAAAAATGGTACCTCGAGGTCCTCTGCAAGATTCCTGGCACCCTCTTTTCCGAAGATATAATACTTGCTATCGGGAAGTTCTTCGGGAGTGAAGTAAGCCATATTCTCTATAATACCTAGCACGGGCACATCGATATTCTCCTGCTGAAACATGGCAACTCCTTTCCGAGCGTCTGCCAGGGCCACAGTTTGCGGTGTACTCACTACAACAGCTCCTGTAATGGGTAAGGACTGCATGATACTTAAATGAATGTCTCCAGTTCCCGGAGGAAGATCCAATAACATAAAGTCTAATTCGCCCCAGGCCGCATCGAAGATCAATTGATTCAAAGCTTTTGAAGCCATTGGGCCTCGCCAAATCACAGCCTGATTGGGCTTAGTGAAGAACCCTATGGACAATACCTTAACGCCATAATTCTCTATGGGTTTCATCTTACTCTTTCCGTCTACATTCACCGAAAGCGGTCTTTCATGAGCCACATCGAACATAATAGGAATGGATGGTCCATAAATATCGGCATCC
>JBCBDM010000126.1:0-11285 GCA_038529705.1 Bacteroidota bacterium | reverse complement strand
TATAAATTAAGACCCACTAAGTCGGGCTCGAAACTGAGAAGGGGTGCAGTTGTGTTTTCTTTTGAAGGCATTATAGAAAGCGGCTTTACTGTTGAAGCCTACATCGAAGTAAACGCTCTTGATACTGGGTTGTGAAGTTTCTGAAAGGAGGCGTTCTGCTTCTCGGAGCCGGTATTCATTGACAAATTTGTTGAAATTTTTACCGGACTTTTTATTGATGACCTTCGAAAGTAGATGCGTGGAAAAACCTAATTGATCTGCCAGGTTTACCAATCGCAGTTCGTTGTCGGTATACGGTTTTTCCCTTTCCATATAATTGGTCAGGTTCTGATATAGTTCGTTCAGTAATGCAGTCTCAAAATTATCTTTTTTTTCGTCTTTCGGTAAAAATAATCGACTATAGAATTCGCCGTCGAAGACAGCCGGTTGTTTGAATATAAAATAACCTATAGCGTAAATGGAAACCGTCATCATAATGGAGATCATGTAGTCCCATTCTGCATTGAAAAAAGGGAACTGAACCAGGAGGTAATATGATGTATAGGCTGCAATGAATAAGCTGTACAATGTTGCCAGGGTCATGCCCCAACGTTTTCGCATCATTCCGTACTGAGAGCCGTTTTCATTATTGCTGAAAATGAGACGAAAGATCAATAATGAATATATGGACATATGTGCCACAATAAACCAATATTGCTGTACCAGAAATAGTAAAGGGATCTTTATATCAATCCATCCCAGGTATTTCAGCCATAGTACCACATTGGGTATTACTATTAAAAGGGCAGGAAAAAAATGAAGCATATAATTAAATCGAACCTTCTTTTTATAGAGATTTAAAAAGTACAAATAGATCAAGGGTCCGGTTACATAATAGCATAAAGAGGGAAGTAGCTGAAGATAGGGGAATTGGATTTCGTAACGAGTCCAGTACAGAACATACTGGAACAGGATGACCGAAAACGCCAATACGAAAAGTGCGATAGGTCGATTCTTTTTATTCTTTTCCAGTATAAGTAAAAGGAATAAAAACAAACCCATGCCCACGGCAAGGAGAAAACCCGAAGTCCAGGTATCCAGTGAAGAAGGTGGTTGCATATTCAAATATATTGTGGAATGCCCGTGCGTGCAACCTCCTTTGGTCTTATATTATAAATCTAGACCATAATTTTTTGAAAGAGCCTAGCGGGTCATCTCTTTAAGTCCGGCTATGGTTGCTACGGGATTATCACTCTTGAAGACATAACTACCAGCTACAAGCACATCTGCGCCCGCTTCTTTCAGTTGCTCAGCGTTCTTATTCGTTACCCCTCCGTCGATCTCTATTTGAGTACTCGCGCCTTTTTCAACAATCATTTGCTTTAAGGCTCTAACTTTGTCGAAAGTGTTTTCAATAAAACTTTGTCCCCCAAACCCGGGATTCACACTCATAAGACAAACAAGGTCAATATCCTGGATTATATCGCTAAGTAAGGCTACATGGGTATGCGGATTTAATGCCACTCCAGCTCGCATTCCTTCTGCTTTGATGGCTTGAAGGGTACGGTGCAAGTGCGTACAGGCTTCGTAGTGCACCGTGAGTATATCTGCTCCTAAGCTGGCAAAAGTTTTAATATATCGATCCGGATCGACGATCATTAAGTGTACATCAATTGTTTTGGTGGCATGCTTTGCAATATCACGTAGTACTGGCATTCCAAAGGAAATATTGGGTACAAATACACCGTCCATAATATCAATATGAAACCAGTCGGCTTCACTCTTATTGATCATTTCAACATCGCGTTGAAGGTTGGCAAAATCTGCGGCTAATACGGAAGGTGCAATAAGTGTCTGGCTCATTTATTTGAAGTTTTGGCAAAGGTACGCATTAAATGGAGATCCCTTTCGGTTAAATAAGAGCAAGAAATTTCTGTGCTAAATATGCGATTTCCGAATAGCCTTCGGGGTTATACTTCTTCTCATTTTTTAGAAACCGGAACAGCTCTCGGATATTCGAAGAGTCTTTAACTACATTAAAAGATGTATGATATTTGCTGAAGGAGGGTGCGGTTGTTTTTTTTCCAAAGATTTTAATGACATTGTAATGTCTGGGATCTTTTTTTATTTTCTCGAAGAGGTCGATGATAATGTGCTTCTTGGCGTATTCTATTTCAAGGATTTGGAAGAAATTACCTTCAGAATACATGAGGATTCCACCTATCTTATGCTTGTTATTGATACGTTCCGAATGTGAAAAAATAGCTTCAATTCCTGTCTCATCAACATAGGGTTGCACGGTACTAACATATACGATTGTATACATATAAGGGGGAGATTTAGTACCTGAAAGATATGATTTTTATTTTTTGTAAGGATTTTCCCAAGAAAAAACCTCCGGTAATCAGCCGGAGGTCATTCATCAATCAAAAAACGAACAGTTATATTTTGTAACTGTTTGTTGCTGTTATTGGGGTGGTCCCTAAGTTCATCGAAGGGTTATCCCAAATAGGTCTTTAGGATCTTGCTTCTGGATGTATGCTTCAATCTTCGGATTGCTTTTTCCTTGATCTGGCGAACACGTTCACGGGTTAGGTCGAAAGTTTCACCTATTTCTTCCAGTGTCATAGGATGTTGATTTCCCAATCCAAAGTACAAGCGGATCACATCGGCCTCGCGAGGCGTCAATGTTTCCAAGGCACGCTCTATCTCCGTACGCAAAGATTCATGTAATAAGGTACGGTCGGGGTTGGGAGATTCGCCACTACGCAAAACATCGTAAAGGTTGGAATCTTCTCCTTCCACTAATGGAGCATCCATAGATACATGACGTCCGGAATTCTTCATGGATTCCTTAACATCATTGATCGTCATATCCAGTTCCTTTGCTATTTCCTCTGCAGAAGGCGGACGTTCGTGCGCTTGCTCCAGAAAAGCAAAAGTCTTATTTATCTTATTAATACTTCCAATCTTATTCAATGGAAGACGTACAATTCGAGATTGCTCAGCCAAGGCCTGCAAGATCGACTGACGGATCCACCAAACAGCATAAGAAATGAATTTAAATCCACGGGTTTCGTCAAAACGTTGTGCTGCTTTTATAAGCCCAAGGTTTCCTTCGTTGATCAAGTCTGGAAGGGTCAATCCTTGATTTTGGTATTGTTTTGCTACCGAAACAACAAAACGAAGGTTGGCTTTAGTTAATTTTTCCAAAGCTCGCTGGTCACCCGCTTTAATGCGCTGTGCCAATTCTACCTCTTCGTCTGCGGTGATTAAGTCAACTTTTCCAATTTCCTGTAGGTACTTGTCCAGTGAAGCAGTTTCCCGATTGGTCACCTGCTTGGTGATTTTAAGTTGTCTCATTAAGTTGTTGTTGCTTTAAGTTAAATTTCTCTTTTCGTATTGGGTTATACGCAAAAGGTTACCAAAATGTTACAAAATGTTTATTCTTTTTAAGAAAAGTTGTCGGAAAGCCCTTATAGTTATTGTATTTAAACCTTGATTTACAGTGGTTTATCGGTATTCTTGAGAGATTGTAAAAATTTTGTAAATAGAGATTGATTATTCAAAATCCAATAATTGCTTGGCCGAAATAAGCTGTTTTAGGGCATCTACTTTTGCCAATATCTTATTAAAAAAGGAGTTGCGTTCTTTTTCACCAGCCTGGTCAAGTAGTTTGGAATGTTCCAATTGTTTCATGAAATAGGTTTCGGCCTGTTTACATGTGATCTCGTCATTGGTAAGATAATAGGACAACATTGAAAAAGGGACGTATAAGGATTGTTGCCTGGGTGTTTGCACCAACACCTGATTGTTCATTAATAGGAGTTCGTTATAATACATGGATAGTCCGGAGTCTTTTCTTCCCACTTTCATGGCCAACTCATGGATCAGTTCCTGTACCGCATGGCAGAGCTCGATGGCAACTTCGGTGGCTAACATCCCCGCTTCCAGATAGAAATGAATTTGTTTTAACGTGCTATTTACCGTGGTTACATCCCATATTTCTTTAACTTCTAACTGTTCATAGATTCCCCCTAGTTGTTTGGCCGAGGCCATGGTAGCGAGTTTCGGATGCAGCTGAGAAAATCTTTTATGAGCCATCGTTGGATCTAATAACTTTAACCAAACATAAATTTTGAACCGCGTGAGAAGGTCTCCTTTTAGTAAATAGAATAAAGGGATATCCTTAGCCGAGTAAAGTAAGGAACTATCCGTTTGGGAGGCTACCCAGCTAAGGGATTTGTAGGAACGTTCAAAATAGGCCTGCAGATCACTTTCACAATGAATGGGAGTCGTCTTTTGAACCGCCACAGTATCCTGAGAAGAAACTTCCAAAAGACCATCCAGAGAGATGTTAAAACGTCTGGCCAATTGCATGCTTTCCGCCAATGAGAATTTACTTTTTAGGCTTGTGCGTCTGTGAGCAGCATCATAACTGATATCAAGGGCATTAGCAATACCATCGATAAGAGAGGTATTTGAAGGGAGTCTTTTTCTAATGCGGTCCAATAGAGCTTGTTGAAACATAGGTAAAGATATTAATATTTGCGATAATCGCAAATATTATAAAGAATTCCTGTGGTTTTATTAATTATAAATGTGATTATAACAATAGATTTGATGCGAATTAAAAATAGAATAGTATGAAAATCAAGTTGTTTACCCTAGCCTTTTTCATTATGACCCTTTCGTCATTTGCTCAGGAGTCCAAAAGGAAATTTCGGGCGCCGGTTTGGATTACTCACAGCAGAAATACGGATATTGTGGGATTATCATTAGCGGCATTTCCAAAAGATGTTTTTGGAGATTCTACACTTACAAGAACCTTAGGTATAAGGTTAGAACCTTCTTTATTGGGAGTTCTTTCCCCTTTAATTCCCCATTCGCCGGTATCAACCTCTCCTGAAACATTTGGTCAGGCTTTGTCGGAAAGCCCAACGGAGATTGTTTATGGATTTAACTTTTCCACGGGAACTTTTGGAGAAACCTATATCTATGGTTTTTCAGCCAGTTTTTTCATGCAGTATTTAAATAGGATGAATGGAATTTCAATAGCAGGGATGTGTAATTTCATCGAATCCGGCAATGGTATTTTCATTAGCGGTTTCGGAAACGATCTTTATAAAGGAAACGGGATAGGCATTGGCGGTGGGAATCACGCCTATATTTTCAATGGTATTCAAATTGGACTGTTGAATAAGATCAAAACGCAGGGCAGTGGAATTCAATTGAGTTTTGACAATCTAAGTGAACAATTTAAAGGGGTGCAATTAGGAGTTACCAATCGAAATGATGCCAAATTGATTGGCCTGCAAATAGGTATTCATAATCAATCTAAAAGCCTTAGAGGTATTCAACTCGGACTGTGGAATAAGAACGGAAAACGCTCCTTACCGTTTATCAATTGGCAATTTAAAGAGTAATCCGTTTCCAGGGTTAGAAAAACGTAAGATCTTGATCCATATTCAGCCTGTCGATCACCGTATCTACCTTCTTTTGCATTTTGTTGAAGAATTGAGAGCGATCTTTCTCACCGGCATTGACCAATAATTTGGAGTTTTTCATCTGTTTTTCAAAGAAGCGGTCCATCTGATCACAAGTTTCGGGATGTTGAATCTTAAAGTAGGACAATACGGTGAAAGGGGTTAAGAACATTTTTTGACCTCTGGCCTTGACCATTACCGTATTGCTCATGGTTAAGAGGTCGCTCTTGTAAAGCTGATAGGACGAGTCGTTTTTCGAATTAAGAATGGTTTGATTAATGGTCTGCTGCTCCACATGAGAAATGATATTTTTTATATCCTGACATACGTTCAGCGCCATTTCCTTGGAGAGTAGCTTTGTTTCAAAGTAATAGAAAATCTGCTGAAGGGTTCCGTTGATCGTATTGTCATTCCAGAATTCAATGATATTGATATTTTGGTAGGCTTCAGAGACGTCATTTGCTGCTTTAATGAGACTAGGTGGCATTGTTTGCAGAAAATCTTCAAAAGATACCTTGGCCATACTTCCATCTTCATTTAGGAATTTTAACCACACATAACATTTGTATCGGGTAATATAAGAATCGGATAGGGTGTAAAAGATAGGAATATCCTTAGCCGAGTAGGTAATGGAAGCATTTTTGATGCTTATCAATGGTTTGATATTTTGAAGTCCAGCCTTAAAATACATCTCCAGGCCCTGCACATTTTCAATGATAGGGGATTTCTCTGCCAACAAGGTTCCCTGATTCCCTACTTCAAACAAATTGTTTAGCGATAATTTGAAATGTTTGGCCAATTGTACTGCTTCTTCAAGAGACAATGCAGTTTTGCAATTAACTCTGCGATAGGCGGCATCGTAGCTTAAATTTAAAATTCCGGAAACTTCATCGATGATCGAGCGATTTTCCGGCAATAGCGCTCGAATGGACCTGATAAACACTTCTTGCATATTTTGCATTTTACGATTAATTAAATCTAATGTTTTGCAAAATATACAAAAAATCAAAACTTCTTTTTTTGAAATCAACTATTTGAGTGTGATATATACAAAGAAATTAGCTCTGTTGAATCTAAAATTTTATATCATGAAAAAAGTAGTTCAAATTATGATTCTTTGTTTACCAGTCTTGGGAATGGCTCAGGAAGAGACAAAAGACGCACTGGCCGGTAATAACGAGTTTAAATTCAATGCGGGGTACACGGTCGCAGGAATTCCAGAGATTTCCTACGAACGAATTCTTAGTGATGATAGTTCCGTTGGTTTATCTGTTGCGGCAGTGATCGATGAGGATATTGATTATAATTTTCTCATAATCCCGTATTATAGGTTTTATTTTGGCAAGAAACGAAACTCGGGATTCTTTTTGGAAGCCAACGGAGCTGCCTTTACCGAAGATCGGGATGATCGTGCCGACACTGAGTTAGGAATGGGATTGGGATTAGGAATTGGTGGCAAGTTTTTAACTAAAAACGGATGGGTTGGAGAACTTATCGGTGGGGCAGGTAGAAATTTTCTTAATGCAGATGTGATCAGTGAAGTGTATCCCAGATTGGGAATTTCGATCGGTAAGCGATTTTGATCAATTATTGGTTATGTTTTCCAGTTGCCGGGAAGAAAAACACCTTCCGTAAGGAAGGTGTTTTGGCTATTATATGAATGCGTTATTTAAGGCTATCTTTCTTTTTCAATAATTCTTCACGGTTTTCTTTAGGCATAACACTATCGAGTTTTATGTTCGATGATTGTAACAAACTGTCTATAATAGTCTTGTCTGCAGTTTCTATGAATTCACCGGTTTCACTATTGTAATATTCATAGGTGGTCTTTACGGAAAGATATTCTCCGGTCTCACTGCCCATTCCGGCTTCTACACTATCCCAGGAAAAAGGTGGGATCTCCTTAATTTCTTGTAAAGAAGTTCCTTGCGACTTCAATACCGAATCGACCTTTTTTTCTAAGATCTCGTTTAGACTATCGTTGAGAATTTCCAATTCTCGATAGGAAACTATCTGGTCTTTTTGTGATTCCGGTTGGGTAGTAAGGGTGTCGGTATTAAGGGTTATCAGTTCCTTTTGTTCTTCGGAATGAGAATCTTGGTTCCGATTCGTTGTACCTCTACTCCACAGTAAAAGTAAGAGTAAGATCACTCCGGCGCCTCCGGTAAACCAAAGAAAGAAGAAGCCTCGTCTTTTACGATCTTTCTTATCCAGCGAATTTTCAATCCTGTCCCATAGGCCGGACTTCGGACTGCTTTGTGCAGCTCCCAGTTTTTCCTTCAATATATTCCCTATGTCTTCTTTCTGCTCCATTCGTTTAATTTTTTGGGGTTAGTTCCGATCTTATTTCCAGGATTCTTTTTCGTAGCAGTCCTTTGGCCCGGTGAAAATTGGATTTTGAGGTACCTTCAGAAATACCTAAAAGATGGGCAATTTCCTTATGCGAATAATCATCTAATTGATATAAATTGAAAACCAATCGATATTGGTCTGGTAATTCCTGGATCATCTGTAATAGCAGGTCCAGAGGAAGGTCGCAAAGGGCTCGCTCAATGGTCGTGTCTTCCAAAATGTCATCCTTGATCTCTATACTTATGGGTGCTTTCGATTTGTATTTGTCGATAGCTTTAAAAATGGTAATTCGTTTCATCCAACCCTCAAAGGAGCCCTTGCCTGAGTAGGTCTTCATTTTTTGTAGGATCGTTATAAAGGCATCATGCAGATTATCTTCTGCCTCTGCTTGATTGCGGCAATATTTCAAGGAAAGCAGGTACAAAGTATCCTTGTATCTACTGAAAAGTTCACTCTGAGCTTTTCGGTTATTGGCCTTACAATGATATATGAGTTCTTCTAGGTTCAAATACGTGGATGGTGTTTTTAAATGTAACCAAAAATTTATCAAATCTTACCCTTAGGTACAGTTAATGGCTTCAATTACAATCTCAGTGAAGTCCAATAACTCTCCACTTTCTTTATAGGTGAGTCGAACATAAACAGTTTGTGGATTGCTTGAGTTAATATATTCTAAATAGGAGATAGGATTGATGCCCGTGGCAGCATCCTCTTCAGTTTCGTAAAAAGAGTACAAGACCGCCGATACCATATCATGCTCATAGGGTATGGGAATACAGGGGGTGTAATTCTTTAAAATGAAATTGGCGAAACCGGGATCGTCTTCCCACTCGCAAACTTGATATCCTTCCAGCCTGCAGGGAATCGTGCAATCTCTTTCCATGAGGACCCGAGTGCTATCGGAAATGATTTCGATTTGAGCATTCGATCTTAATTCAACTTTCCAGTTGAGGTTCCAAAACGCTTCGATATCCGGGTTATCGTTCAAATCGATATTCAGAAAGACGTCGGGCCCTATGGATAGGGTTGTCCAGGTTCCAAAATAAACTTCATTCATTAGATGAAATTGTATTGTTCCATCATAACGCATTTTGTAGTATGCTTCCTCATAATCGTTAGGATAACCTTCTAATTCTGTGACTTTCCATACACAATCGATCAACGTGCCGTTGCACCGGCGTCTTAATTCTTCTGCTCTGCAGGCATCGATCGCCTGCTTTAATTCTTCATTTGTATTGATCTCTACAAGGTCTCCGTTGTTTAAGGTGCCTGAAATGGGATAGTTAATACTAATAGAATAATCATCTTCCAATGCTCCCAGAAAATTACTGAACTCCTGGTCTCCTCGAATGGCAGTCGCCTCTATGAACTCCATATTGGCATCGAACGTAAAAACTACAAAGGCGTAGCTAAAACGAATACAGTCGATCCCGGTGCCATCTTCTATTTGAGAGATTCCTTTGATTAGGTCTACCAATTCTTCGTCTATAGTGTTCCTGTTAAGATTCATTTCTCCTAAAGGTTCATTTTCGCACGAGAGTAAGATGACTCCAAGTGATAGTAACAGTAATTTTACTAGTTCTTTCATTGTAAACTTTATTATATAATTCTATATATAGTCTGACACTTGTTGTAGAAGTCGGGAGCGCTTATTCTTTTAATATTCGGACGGTTGCGCTTTCCTTGCCATCCACCCATATTTGGGCTAAATATATTCCCATTATTTGGGGCATTTGTAACTTCAGTTTATCGGTTTGTAATTTCTTTTGTACTGCCACTAACTGTCCAAGCGTATTAAAAATTTTTACTTCAACGGTTTGGTAACTCTCATTCAGTTGCAACGTAATATGACCCTGTGTTGGGTTGGGATAAACGGATGCAATCGGGCTATTGTTTATACTTCGTGTGCCCAGCGTGGTCGTGAGAATTTTTGTTAGAAAGATATCGGAGTCCCCAATAGCGGTAACATTGGTAATTCCTTCTCCAAATTGTAAGTCGGCAGTTTCCCGAAAGGTTGAACCCAAATAAATGTAATCACTTTCATTTATATGTATGGTAGTACCCACATCCCATTCAGGGCCCCCGATATGACTAGCATGTAAAAACGAGCCATCTTCACTAAGCTTTAGTAAAAAGGAGTCTTTCTTGCCATGGGAAGTGAGAACGAATGACGTCCCAGGATCTGGGTCAAAATCTGTCTCGCTCAAAAATTTACCTGTTGCTATGAGATCATTATTTGAATCTATAGCCATCGATCTAACAGAATTATACCATGCATCTGGGCCTCCAAAGTTCTTAGCCCAGAGGAAGTCTCCATTTGGACTCAGTTTAACAACGAACCCATCTACATTTATGGGGTCAATAATGAAGGAGCTGGGGCCTGGGTTAAAATCGATAGGTTCGTGCATCCTTCCGGATATGTAAACATTCTCTTCATAATCGATCGCGGTATCCCAAATTCTAAGAGCCGCTATTGCTTCGTTCTCAAATTGAGTTGCCCAAACAAATTCTCCATCGGCATCTAGTTTCAGAGTAAATCCATCATCAAATTCCCCTCCGTCCAGAATAAAACTGCTGGTACCAGGATCGAAATCGACCGTTCCATTAAAGTGACCTGAAATGCTCAATAAGTTGTTCCTTTCGGCTAGTGCCAATCCCGATATGGTTCCATTTGAAGTACCCAGCTGTTTTACCCAAATGAAGTTTCCGTCATTGTCGAGCTTCAAAATATAAAAGTCAATATCTCCAATAGGACTTAGAACTTCAGGATTGCCTTGTGGGTTGAAATCTAGGGAGCTATCAAACCATCCCAATATCAGGGTTTCATTATTTTGCGTATTTAGTATATGAGTTGCGTATTCTCGACCGGAGCTTCCAATGGAGTAGTGCCACAATAAATTTCCGTCCGGATCGAACTTGGCGATGGCAAAATCATTCTGTCCTACGGCTTGTAGCGGAGGAGTGCCAGGATCTAATTCAAGTGTGTTGTAATAAGTGATGACAACAGTAATATTATCGTCTTCGTCGATTTTGATGTCAAACTCTTCTGATGAGAAATCCTGTACAAATGGGAATGATCTTGCCCAAACAAAATCTCCCTCAGCATCGAGCTTTAGAAGATAGGGATCGGAAAAAGAGCTGGAGGTTAACTCAAAAACCTCTGGTCCCGGATCAAAATCTACAGTCTCATTAAAATATCCAAAGTTGTAAACATTCCCTTGACTATCCGTTATTAGTTGAGTGGGTACATCATGGTCTGTACCTCCTATGGTTTTGATCCATTCTTGTTGTTGGGCTTGCAATGGCGTAATAAGACAAAAGAAGAATAAAGTAAAAATCAAAGATCTCATATGTGGCATATTAATTATTTATAATGTTTTGTTTCTGTAATTACACCCTATAGTCTTGAGCCTTTAAAAAGGTTGCGCGTCTCCCCAAAGAAAATACCTTTGCCTATGGACACCCATA
>JBCBDM010000125.1:0-11320 GCA_038529705.1 Bacteroidota bacterium | reverse complement strand
ATTCCCTACGACCAACGGGAGCGTTCCAATGTCAAGAACTTCATTACCGGAAGTATTTACAAAGTAACCCTGGATCCATCACATCCAATGGCCTTTGGATATGGAAACACCTACTACAGTTTAAAACTGGGGAGTGCCTCATTCAAATTCCTGGATGGAGGGTATAACGTAGGCTACATTAAAGATGATGCCATAAGCGTATCTGGTTTCTCCGGTGACGATGCTAAGGCCAAACTAAGTAATTCCTTGATCTTTGGAGAACAACGTATGGGAAGCGGAAGTGTTATCTATATGGTCGACGACGTCCTCTTCCGAAGCTTTTGGGAAAATGGAAAACTCTTTTTTGTGAATAGTCTTTTCTTTGTAAACTCGAACGTGGTGAGGTTATGACCTGTATTTTACTCTGCCATCACTCAACTGCATATTTCTGTAGGCAATTGAGGCTATTTGTCCTGCAATGGCCTCGGTAAAAGCCCTTTCATGTTCGATGGTGGAATGCGTTTTGGAGGTTTCCAAAATTGAAGTAGTATCTTCCTTCATAAGAATAAGTAGGTAGTTAGTTAATATTGATCTTTGGGAAGATATCGGAGCAAATATAATTTTGAAATCAACGTAAGAAAATACGTACATACACGTAATTATTCCTATAAACCCTAGTAAAATAAGGGTTTCCCGTACTATTGAGATTTGTTACCCTCACTTTGTCGGGAGAACCGTAATTGAAAAATAAGTGATGGGAATACCTATTCCTGCCTACCCCTTTGGTCGAAATCTTTTTCCGAAAAGGTTAGTCAGGAGGCTTCTTGAAAAGTCCTGAAATTGATAGAGGCCAATTGTCTGGCTATGGCTTCTTTGATAGCCCTGGCATATACGTCATCCGTTCTATTGGAAATTTCTTTTTTATTGCTCTCTTCGTGTTTCATGCCTGATGAATATTACGTCCTAAATCCTTCTTTGGGAAGTACTATTCAAAAGTAGAACAGACCGAGGAGAATACTATAAGTAAAAATACGTAAATGTATACAGGAAAAACCCTGTTTTTGATCGAGTAAAGGGGGCATGTAGGTTAGCAAACCATTGAAAACCTAACCTAAACACTCCCTTTCCAGACCATTAAGACTCCTTTTAGTCTTCTAATTCTTTCAATAAATTCTCTGCAGATTGCGTAATTCTTCTGTAGCATCCATACCCCCATCGCGCAAATAAGGCGAGCCCCACAACGGCAGCACCCAGATAGATCCATGTAAAAGAACTTACACCTGTTTCGAAAATGTCTTTATTGCTTAACAACTTACTTGCCACGGGCAAAGCTGCAAACATGATCAAAAATCCGAATCCAATATTTAGACGTTGCAAGAATAAAAACCGCTGTTTCTCACGACCAAATTCAACTAAACTTTCTCTAAAGTTCTGTTGGGCCAGGTCCAAATGCTTCATTTTGAAAATGGAGCGCAATACTAAAATCGGAAGTAACGTAAGTGCCAACAAAACCAGGATTCCGCTCAATACCAAATACCAGGTATCTAACTTTCCAAAATTGAAAAGAACAAACGCGGCCATAACAAAACAAATTACGGATCCCGCCGTTTCGAAAGTCTGAATTTTACTTAATTTGGTAGTATATCTCTCTTGTGTCATTTGAATAATTAATTTATTGGTTAATAATTGCTGCTTCTCAACTCGCTGACTCATGGTTTCCCAGAGCTGCTTCATCTCTTCTAATTCCATGATTTCTATTTTTTTATATTCGTTTTTAGCTTTTGTTTAATTCGTCCCAAACGGGTACCCACGTTCGTGACAGTAAATCCGGTAATACTCGCTATTTCCTCATAGGACTTCCCTTCAAGAAATAATAGAATGAGTCCTTTCTCTACCACATTAAGTTTTTTTATATGTGCGTAGAGGGTGTTCATTTGTTCTTCCATGATAGAATCATGCTCGTCAGCCAAATTCAATAATTCGAAATCCATTGAGACACCCTGTTGGGACTTCTTCTGCTTGTTTAAATGCGCGATAGAGGTATTCAAGGCGACGCGGTACATCCAGGTGCTTACCTTGGATTTTCCCTGGAAAGATTCAAAAGATTTCCACAACTGATATACGATCTCCTGATACAGATCCTTCTGATCCTCTTTATCTTTGGCATATACCCGAGTGATCTTATAAATAACCCCTTCGTTCTCCTTGATGGTTTGAATAAATTCCTGTTTATCCTGCATTCAATAATCGATTACAATCTATTAGTATGGACGGGGTATAAAAAATCACACAGAAGTTAGTTTTTTTTATTCTTTTGGAAGTTTTCCATAAAAAAACCGCCCCATTGCTGAGGCGGTCAAAGAAAGTCTAATTCAACCAATCAAGCTTAGCCTTTCTTCTTTCCTTCCATTTGTCTTCCCCCTTGATGAAGGGTGAGTCCTTGAGCTACCCCTTGATTATTTGTAGAAAAGATGATCTGTGCCTGCACCTCTTTCAGGAAAAAGGTGGTTTCATTCTCCGCAAAGATCTCTAACTGATCTTGCCCAGTTGCTTCCGCATAGATCTTATCCCCATTCGTAGTAATAATGATCTCGAACCCAGGTTGTAATTCATAAGTCCCTTCATAATTTTTTAGAATGGTAGCGTCCACGGCAACAGCTTCTTTCTCCGCCGGTGGTTTTCTATCGATCTCCAACCCCTTACCTTCGCGGATACGAGATTTGAAATAGGCTACTTTCTTACCGTTTTCCTTCTTGAATGTATATTGGGTAAAACTCCCTTCAAAATAAAACTGATTTTCTCCAACTGCATATAACGGGAGGTTTCGGCTGCCCTCTCGCTGACTATACAACTTGCCCTCTTTAAGGGTAATAAAACGAATGGCCCCATCCGAGAACTCGTAGGTTCCGGTCCATTCTTTCATTTGCTCTTCCGAAAGGGATACGGATGTATTCTCCGGATAAGCTTTTCCCAAAGCATGGGCGGCTATCGCAACCGTAATGTCCTGAGGACCCTTCCCGTTCTGGTTGGTCAACACAATAGCGTATATGTCTTCTGAAGGAACATAGACCCCATACGTTTCGTATCCGAAGATTCCTCCTCCGTGTTCAATGGATGGAAATCCATTCACTTCATCCACGCTAAAACCGTATCCGTAATAAATTCTTTCTCCATGGTTCAATTTACCCTCTGTAAACGCTAACTTTTTGCTTTTTTCCGTAATTAATGTATTCTTATGAAGTGCTTGCTCCCACAATAAAAGATCATCCACGCAGGACATAATAGAACCCGCTGCATAGGGTAGTGTTAGACTGAGGTAATCTGCATTTTTATAACCATCCTCATTAGGCTGATAACCGTCCGCTCTATTCTTTATAACCTTAGAGTGACTGCCGTAGTGTGAATTTTTCATTCCCAACTTTTTAAAGATATCCTGCTCGACGAAGTCGGCGTACGATTTTCCCGAAACTACCTCCATGATATGGCCCAATATGATATATGCCGAATTGTTGTAGGCATATTCCTCCCCGGGATCAAAATCCATAGGCTCGTTCTTAAATACATCGATCAATTGGGTAGGGGTCATATCTTCTCGTGCCCTGGCAAAAAAACTCTCCATACTCGTATAACTCTTTATTCCCGAGGTGTGATTTAACAACTGATGAATGGTGATGGCTTTACCCTGAGTAGGATAATCAGGGATATATTTGGTAATATCGTCAGCGACATTCAACTTTCCCTGCTCCTGAAGCATAAGAATCCCCACGGCCGTAAACTGCTTTGTAATAGAACCTATTTCGAAAACATGTTCGGGGGTCATGGGGACTCCCAATTCGAGATTTGCCATCCCAAAGGCCTTTCGATACAGGACTTTTCCGTTCTTAGCAACAAGCACGGTGGCTCCGGGTTCGTTGGGTGGATAGACTTCTGTAAATAGCTTGTCAATACTTGCTTCCAGATTCTGAGCGTTTACAGCCATAATTGCCAGAAAGCAAATTAGAAAAGTACCGATCTGTTTTTTGATTGATTTCATGATTGGATGTTTTAAGTGAGTGTTTTTAGTAGGACGAGCGAATGTCAATTTTAGTTACATTGCCCTTAAAGAAAATCGAATTAATTAGTACCTTTCTAACTGTAAAACAACTAACTAACCCATGAGATCGACGCTAACGATCTTTCTATACATGCTTTGCTGTCTTGTTATTAAGGCTCAGGACTGCAATGTTATTAACACCCTGGATGAGATAGCTACATTCTACAAGAAGGGAGATTTTACTACCGCCCTTAAACGGACCAAAACTCTTGAGGATTGTTCCAACCTAACATTAAACCAAACGATTGAAAATTATACATGGCAATTCAAGTTGTATCGCAATCAGGGAAGAGCAAAACATGCAGACCGAGCCATTCTTAGCGCCAGGTCGTTATTGATAAATCAGGGAATGGAATTGGATTTGGATTTCAGAATGTTATTATTGGAAAGTGGTGCGTTTCGCGAGGACAAGATGATTTATGAAGCGACCCTTAAACAAACTGAAAAGGAGATTTTCAATACAGTCCCGGAAGACCATCTCTCCCTGGGGCAATTTTACTACTTGATCAGTCACCGTAATTCGGATGCGGTTCCTAGTTTACTGAAGGCTCTTCATCACTTCGAACAGCTCGACTCGCCACCTCCAGTGGAAATGGGACGCACCCTTCGTACTCTTGGAAATATAACCAGTGTTAGTGGTGATTTCGAAAAGGCAGCACAATACTACCGGCAAGAATTAAATCTATACCTAATGTACTATCCGGAGGACCAGTTTGACGTATCCGTATGTTACTACCATTTTGGGAATCTGGGCTACGAACGTCTGGAATATAAAACGGCTCTGGAAAATTATTTAAAGGCCTACCCCATTTGGGCCTCTACCTATGATCCGGACCATTATAGAATGAAAGGTCTCAACGAGGCAATAGGCGATATGTATTGGGAGCTGGGGGATCAGGCAAATGCTCTTGTATATTTTGACAGGTCTACTACGAATGAAGTAGCCATTAACAATGATAAAAGTGAAGAGACGATTTCCAATGCAGATAGTCTCCTGCAAAAGGGAAACTATGCCACCGCCATAGATTATTACAACGAAGCCGTTGCCTGGAGAGAAAAGACCTATGGAAAACAACATTCGCTTACCGCAGCCTGTAAAAATTTCGTCGCGAGAGCCGTTCATTCTTCAGGAGATTTGCACGGAGCTCTCAATGCTTATCAGGAAGCGATCCATATTCTGGTGCCAGAACTCAAAAATACCTCCTGGGTAGCCAATCCGGAACCGGGAATGCAAGTGCAATCCTTTCAATATTTGCTGGAAGCATTAATATCCAAAGGCGACATCTTAAAGGAATTATATAAGACCTCCAAAGACCTAACCCATTTGGAAGCTGCTTTAAACACTCAAGAGACCGCCATTTCGGTTTTGGAGCGTATAAAAAATACCCAAATCTCTGAAACGTCAAAAGTATTCTGGGTCTCCCGAACCCGCTCTCTTATTGAAAGCAGTATAGAAACTGCTATCACTTTAGCCGCGTTAAGAGAAGACAACCGCTATCTGGAACAAGCATTCAACTTTGCTGAACGAAGTAAAGCACTACTACTTCTCACCTCCTTATACGATCAGGAAATCACTTCCTTCTCACGAGTACCAGAAGATATCGTGCAAAGGGAAAAGGAGCTAAAGAACAAACTAAACGACTTTAACGGGAAGATCAATAGGGAAGAGAAACGCTGCGGGCAAGCGCGAAGAACCCTTATACAATTGTACCGAAACGAACTGCAGTCTACCCAAAATGATTACGACCTTTATTTAAATGACCTAAAGGACCAATATCCGGAATACTATCAATTGAAATACAATCCCGATGTTGTCTCCGTAGCAAGTTTGCAAAATGAATTGCTGGACTCTGATACGAGAATGATATCTTATTTTACAGGAATAGATAAACTCTTTGTGTTTCTTCTTACATCAACTTCTTTGACGGCAAGAAGTGTAGAAAACGCCTCCATTGTTCTCCAAGAAACCAATGAACTTATTGAGTTGATAAAGGATCAAAGGACATACCACGATACTCCTCAAACCACCTATGAAGACCTGAATAATTCCCTACATGACTTATATAAGGTCTTACTTGCTCCGGAGATCACGGAGGGAGAACAAAACAGGCTCATTGTCATTCCCGATGGGAATTTATCTTACCTCCCCTTCGGACTTTTGTTAAAAGATCCTGCCACAACTGAAAGAGACTACAAGTCGTTGTCCTATATAATGAAAGACTATGCCATCTCTTACAGTCCTTCAGCCTCTGTTCTGTGGATTTCCTCCAAAACCAAGTATACCAACGATACCTATATGGGCTTTGCTCCCAGTTATCAGGGACAGGTTTATGATGACAGTCGAAAAACCTTGTCAAGTCTGCTGCACAATACTTCCGAAGTTGCCTTCGCCAGTGAGCTTTTTAAAGGTAAGAGCTGGACTGGGCCAAAGGTTTCCGAAGATATTCTGAAGGAACAATCGCAGAAAGCAGGAATCTTACATCTTGCCATGCATGGTGAGGTGGAAGATCAGAACCCATTGCTATCTAAACTGTATTTCAATCCTTCTGAAAAGGAGGACGGACTCCTCTATACTTACGAGATCTATGGCTTGGAAATCCCTTCACAACTGGTCATTTTAAGTGCTTGTAACACCGCCTCCGGAGAACTTCAGCAAGGAGAAGGAATCTTGAGCCTGGAACGAGCTTTTCAATATGCCGGCAGTCAGTCACTCTTATCTACCTTATGGACAGTAGACGATGCCGCATCTGCGCAACTTACTGAGAATTTCTTGACGAACCTCAAATCGGGAAAAACCAAAGATATTGCATTGCAACAAGCTAAATTACAATATCTGGAAACCGCCACTCCAGATAAATTACACCCTTTCTATTGGGCGGGCTTTAAACTTACGGGAAATACTACCGTGCTTTCGGAAGAGTCTACCTACCAATACCTTTTATATGTAATACTCATAGTAGGCCTATCCATAGGGCTCTACCTTTGGACAAAGAAACGAAAGGCATCCTAATCCTTTATTTTCGTCTCCAGGATTTCGGCTGCCCATATGTGATTATAAGATTCATTCTCCACGATCAGATTCAGCAGTACAAAAGCCTCTTCCCTTCTTTCCGTTTGAATAAGTGCCAGAGCCTTATACCATTGTGCCTGTTGGTTGTAATCATTATCCGTCTTTAAGACCTCATCGAAGGCATTGATCGCCAGCTGGTAATAGGGTGCCTCTACACTGAGATGGCAAATGCCTTTGTAGTATTCCGAAAGATAATCCGGCACCTCTCCTTTTGCCTTTGAAAAATAGCCCAGCGCTTCCTGGAATGCTCCTGAAGCATATAATTGAGAAGCCTTCTCCCAATTGACGAGTTCATTATCATTTACATCTCTAAGTTCGGAAGGACTGGCATAGGTTTCGAAATAAGTGTCGTATACTTCAGAAGAAGATATACTCCCTCCGATTACATACTGATATACCCCGAGAAAAATGACAACCATAGCGGCAATGGGTAGCAGTCGTTTAGCCCAAAGGGGGAAAACCTGGGTTGTACTTTCGGTCCCTAAAGGATCGGCTTCCGTTTCCATTTCAGTTTCGAAGCCTTCTAAAGTTTCTTTAAGATCCAGGCGCCCTGCTTCCGAAATCAAACCTCTGGTAGCTAAAGCGATCTCATATTCCTGGGCAAGCACGGAGTCTTCGGAGAGACGCGCTTCAAAAGCAGCTTTTTCCGCAGACGTAAGTGAACCATCCAGATAGCGTTCTATTTCATATTGTGGGTCATCCATTTCCTTTAAGTACTTGTATTAGCGAAGGTCTATCACTAACGAGTTGTTTCAATCTTTTCAGACATTTGTATTTCTTATTCCGAACTATCTGTTCACTACTATACTCTCCCATAGCAGCAATATCCTTCATCGATGCATCAAAATATAGGTTCTGGACCAGTAGTTTCTTGCAACTTGCACCCAACAATTCTAGTACCTCAAGAACCTGTTGCTTCTTTTCGCCTTCCACCAACCGACTTAAAGGACTATCAGAGAAAGTATCCATTTCTAACTTCTCATGGTGGCCCGTTCTTATCATATCCTTTTTAATTTGATTTAACCACTTAAATCGGGCAATGGAAAACAAATAAGTACTTATTGCGCTTTCACCTTTGAACTTACCGTCCCGAACATTTTCATAAAAAGCTATGATGGTTTCCTGAAAAACATCTTTGGCTTTTTCCCGGCTTCCGCTATTCGACAAAATAAAAGCGTAAATCTTCTCTCTGTTCCCTTGGTAAATAATTCGCAAAGCTTCATCTCGCTCTACCTTCGAGCCTTTTATTAAATCGAGCAACGATCCGTCTGTTGGTGCTGTTTTAATAGTTAGTGTGTTTAGAATACCCCTTTGTAATAAAAATACTAAAAATAATTTCAGAAGAAGAGGTTACAAATGGAAACCGAAAATTGACATAGACATGAATACTCCCCTAAAAAATGAGTATTAACCATTTAAAATTGAAATTATGAAACAAAAAAAAACAATGCAATTAGCAGTCCTGCTCCTCTTCTGGGGTTGGTCATCTTCCTGGGCGCAGAGCAATACGCTGTCCTCAGGAGGTGATGCCATGGGAGGTGGTGGGAGTGTAAGCTACTCGGTGGGTCAGATGGATTACATCCAGGCCCTGGGAAGTGGTGGCTCAGCGAATCAAGGGGTACAACAGCCCTATGAGATCTATGTTCTGGGGGTGGACAATCACCCCGAAATTAGCCTGGAGTTCGCCATGTACCCTAACCCAACAACAGAGAATACCAACCTCAGAATTGAAAACTTCGTTCCTAATGAATTGTCGTACGCATTATACGATATACAGGGGAGGTTACTTCGGCAAGAGAAAATACGGCTCGAATTGACTCAGATTCCCATGGAAGCACTAGCCTCTTCAGTTTATGTATTGCAGATCGTTAAGAACACTTCCGCCATAAAATCATTCAAAATCATAAAAAAATAGAAAACATGAAAACCATATATACTACTATAATTATATTTTTCACAGCATTGACCCTATGGGGCCAGGCTCCACAGAAAATGAGCTATCAAGCTGTTGTTCGGGATGCAAGCGATGTGCTTATTACCGAAACAGCAGTAGGCATGCAAATAAGCATACTGGAAGGCTCTGCAACCGGCACTCCCGTATATGAGGAGGTCCATACCCCAACCACTAACACAAACGGACTGGCTACTGTAGAAGTGGGAGCAGGTACCGTGTTATCCGGTGATTTTTCTACCATCGACTGGGGTGCCGGAGAATACTATCTAAAATCTCAGATAGATCCTACCGGCGGAACCAGTTACAGTATTGAAGGCACCTCTCAGCTACTAAGCGTTCCCTATGCACTATATGCAGGAAATGTAAGTTCAGGGTCCGGAAATACTCTTGATGAAGCCTACAATGAACAAGTAGCCTCCGGACCCCGGATTATTACCGCAGACGATGGAGAAATAGCCATTGTAGCCAGTGGTAACCCCGCCTTAGATTTGACCAACGACGGAGTTAATGAAGCTCTTTTTGTAAGTACTACCGGAGCTGAAGGAATTCTTGTATCGAATATTGGTGCAAATGAAGGAATTCATGTAATAGATCTGGGGCCCGGAGATGGTATCCTTGTTGAAAATGACTTGGGCGGTGATGCAGTGATTGTGGAGAACGATGGAGGTGGTGATGCAATTTCTATAGATAATGCAGGTTTGGGAGATGCATTGTTTATCGACAATACCGACAGCGCTGGAAGCTTTGCAGTTTCTGTTAATAATGACGGCGGAAGCGCAGCAGTGGACATTCTAAATGACGGAGGTGGAAGCGCTGTTCTCATTACCAATGATGGCGGAGGAGATGGTATGTTGATCACTCAAGACGGTGCCGGTGATGCCATCGAGATCGACAATGACGGTGGTGGTACTGCCATCCTAATCAACAATGAAGAAAATACCGCAGGCGAAGATGCCGTAGACATTATTAATGATGGAGGTGGTGATGCACTTACTATAGACAATGCCGGTGCAGGTGATGCCGTATTTGTAGATAATACGGACAGCAGCGGTAGTATTGCAGTTTCCATTAATAATGATGGGGGTGGCGCGGCCGTAGATATCTTGAATACGGGAGGCGGACATGCTATTTCTTTAGAAAATACAGGTACCGGAAACGCCATTGATATAACGAGCGGTGGAACCGCCATAGGTGTTAACATTCTCCATGGTAATCCCGCGGCAACCGGAGAAGCTTTGAAAGTGACCCATGCAAATGACGCCACAGCTGTATTTGTAGACAACTCCGGTGAGGGAAAAGGAGTTTCGGTATTTAATGGGAACCCTATGGGCATTGGCGAAGCTCTTGAAGTAATACAAGGTGGACTTGGAACAGGATTATTAGTGGATAATGGTGGTTTGGGAAAGGCCGCACATTTATTTAATGGGTCTGCTGCCAATGATGAGACAGTGATATTGGCGACCACTGCCGGTACCGGGTCCGTAGCAAGAATGACTATAGAAGATAACAACGCCAACATGGATCCTGTCCTATTTGCAAATACAATGGGAGCAGGCAGTGCAGCAGAGTTTATAACGATGGACAACGTTCCCGGCAGAGTAAACGATAAACCCACAGTAAATGTATCCTCCAATGGAATGGGAGTTGGTGTTAACATTGCCATTACAAATGATGTTATTGGAACAGGTGCCAATTCAGAACCGGCCCTTGTAGTTAAGCATATGGGAGTTGGACAGGTGGCTAATTTTGAAACCACCAGTACCGTTACGGATAGTCACTCCGTTGAAATAATCAACAAAGGGCAAGGTAATGGTCTACATATCGATTGTTTTGACGGTATCGCTGGTTTAGCCAATGACGCCCTATATGTTGAACAATCCACTACTTCTGTTGTAAGTACATCTGGTCATGTAGCGGTATTCGATCTACATGCAACGGGATCATCTACGGATTCTGCGGTACTCATCAGATCAGGAGCTACCGGATTAGGACACAGTGCCTTACGGGTGATTCCAGCAGACCCGGGCAAATTGGCAGGAGTCTTTGAAGGAGCCGTTGAAATAGCGTCAGACCTGGTTGTTGGGGGTTCTTTTTCTGCCATGGCAAAGGCTTTCAAGATAGACCACCCACTGGATCCCGATAATAAATATTTGGTTCACAATTCCATTGAAAGTAACGAACGGGTAAATATCTATAGTGGTAATATCACAACTAATCCTCAAGG
>JBCBDM010000124.1:0-11346 GCA_038529705.1 Bacteroidota bacterium | reverse complement strand
GGTTTTCCGAAGTGACGAAACCCGCCTTCCTACGCTGGAACTCAAACATCGTGTGGATAAAAGGGTGTTGGACAATTACTTCAATTTGTTTGGTCAAAAGCCGCAATGGATCCAATGCGGATCGCAATTGGGAGGAGTGCCTCAACTGCTGTTTGAAAACTGGATGGACAGAATGTTTCTGGAGCGGTTAGAGCAGCGTTCAGAACGGATCGACAGATTGCTTGTTGAATCTAAAAATCATTGGGAATATGTGTTATTTCTGCTGCTTTCGAGGAGTTTTGGTTTAGCGGTCAATGGGGATTCTTTTTTTAGCATTGCACAGTCCATACCCTTCGCAATCATTAGAAAATGTAGGCATGACCTTCTACAAATAGAAGCTCTGCTCATGGGGCAGGCAGGTTTGTTGGATCAATTCGGAGGAGATCCGTATTATGAGGAACAACGGAAAATGTATCGGTACTTGATCACTAAATATAGTATCTCTAAAGATTCGGTGAGCCGGCCCAGATTCTTCCGCTTAAGACCCAACAACTTTCCAACGATCCGATTGTCTCAATTAGCCGTGCTATGGCATTCTCGCACCCAACTGTTTTCGGATATAATTTCGGTGAAGCACAAGGACGAGTGTTATCGTTTGTTTAAGATTACAGCGAGTAAATATTGGGATACACACTACAACTTTGGAGTGCCTTCGGCGGCAAGTCGAAAACGTCTTACCATATCGTTTATGGATCTTCTCATACTAAACGTAATCATTCCTTTGCAGTATTGCTATGCCAGAAAACAGGGAAAAGATAGTTCCGAGGAGATCATAGGACTGGCTATGTCCGTTAAGGCCGAAAAAAATAATGTGACAAAAAGATTTTCCGCTCTCCGAAAATTAGAGGGGAATGCCCTGGAGAGTCAGGCATTACTTCAATTAAAAAATGAGTATTGCAATAAACGAAAGTGTATGCATTGTGCGATTGGGAATTATTTGTTGAAGCGGTAATGTTCTCGCTAAAAAATATTAATTTGCATCTATGCTTCAACTAGTGTATAACATTCGACATTTTTTTGAGAAACACGGGTATTATGTCTGCGCGCGATTGGCAGATCGATTGGGAATGCGTGCAAAAAGTGTTCGTCTGTTCTTTATATATGTTTCTTTTGCAACGATGGGGGTAGGATTTGCGATCTATCTTACATTGGCATTTTGGTTGAAACTAAAGGATCTGGTCTATGCCAAGCGAACTTCAGTTTTCGATCTATGAGAAGAAGGTTGTACGAATCGAATATCTTTAGGGCGATAAGCTATGTAATCCTAGTTTATTTAGCTGGAGTCATCGGTTTCGTAGTTTTCTTTGAATATGAATGGATCGACGCCGTTTATATGACCGTAATTACCATTACAACTGTTGGCTTTGGAGAAATTCACCCTCCCGGGCCCTGGGAGAAGATTTTCACCTCGGTTCTTATCATTTCAAGTATCTTTATCGTAGGGTATGCTATTAAGGTAACTTCGGAATATATACTCAGTAAAAACAACATTGGTAATCTAAGACAGAAGAAAGTGCAAAAAATTATCGAATCTTTGGAAAATCATATTATCGTTTGTGGCTATGGGAGAAATGGGAAGCAGGCCGCGCAAAAATTAAGTGCATACGACAAACCTTTTGTAGTAGTGGAAATGGATGAAGAGGTCATAGAGCGGTTTAATGAGGAAGTGTATTTTGTACATGGAAATGCCGAAGAGGATGAGATTCTCATCAAAGCGGGAATAGAAAGAGCGGCAACTTTAATTTGTGCGCTGCCTAGCGATGCCAATAACCTGTTTATTGTTCTTTCCGCCAGACAAATCAACAAAGGCCTTAAGATCATTAGCAGAGCTTCCCAGGAAGCCAGTTATAAGAAGTTGAAACTGGCAGGAGCGGATAATGTGATTATGCCAGACCGAATAGGAGGTGACCATATGGCCTCACTTGTGGTTGTGCCGGATCTGGTTGAGTTTCTCGATAATCTTACGGTTTCAGGGGAACAGGATAGCATTAATGTAGAACAGATCGCTTTCGAAAAAGTTTGTTCAGACAATCAGGAACGGGCCATAAGGGACCTCGATCTTCGGAAAAAGACGGGCTGTTCGATCATTGGTTATAAAAATCCGCTAGGGGATTATATAGTGAACCCTGAACCTTCGACCGTACTCCAAAAAAATTCGAAGTTGATCGTTATTGGAAGACCCAATCAGATAGAGAGCTTGAAGCAACTCTACAATGTTTAGAAATGGTTAAGAAATTAGCACCTAAAAATTTGAATTAGCTATTTTTTTTAGCATCTTGCCTCTCAGAAAATTTGAATCGTAACTAAATAACCCATCATGAAGAAATATCTTCTCTCACTATTTACCATACTTTCTCCCCTTTTATTAACAGCACAAGACACTCAAGAAGTTGGACTCGACCAGAGGATCGATGAGGGTTTTAGGCCTATTTCGGATTTTTTCTCCAATGTCATTTTCTTTGAAATAGCAGGAGTTCCCTTCGTCTTGATATTGCTGGTTGTGAGTGCGGCCTTTTTTACGGTCGCATTTGGTTTTCCGAATATTCGCTTTTTTGGAAAGGCCATTAATACCGTTAGAGGAAAATATGACGAGATCGAAGGGCATGGTTTGGGAGATCCGGCGGCCGCGGTGGACGGGGATATTAGAGATACCATTCGGGATGAAAGTAAGGAAGGTGAAGTAAGTCATTTTCAAGCATTGGCTACTGCAGTTTCAGGAACGGTAGGGAATGGAAATATTGCAGGGGTAGCATTGGCTATTGCCCTTGGAGGTCCCGGAGCTACCTTTTGGATGATCATCTGTGGACTGCTGGGGATGTCTACGAAATTCGTGGAATGTACCCTCGGAGTTCAATATCGGGATGTGGATGAGAACGGAACTGTTTACGGAGGTCCTATGTACTATTTAAGTAAAGGACTAAAGGAGAAAGGATTTAGTATGTTAGGAAAGATTACCGCGGTCTTGTTCGCAATTTTTTGTATCGGTGGATCTTTTGGCGGTGGTAATGCTGCGCAGTCCAACCAGGCAACTGTGGTACTTAAAGATTTAATGGGATTGGAAAGTACAGGGGCAGGATTCTGGATTGGAGTGATCCTTGCTATTGTTGTAGGAATTATAATCATTGGAGGAATCAAACGAATTGCTTCCGTAACCGAAAAAGTAGTGCCGTTGATGGCTGTACTCTATATAGCAGCTTGTCTGTATATCATTTTCAGCAACTTCGGACTGATCGATGATGCGCTTAGCCTGATTGTAACAGAGGCATTTAATCCGAAGGCTATTGGTGTTGGAGGGTTCATAGGAGTTCTTCTCGTTGGATTCAAGCGGGCAGCCTTCTCCAATGAGGCAGGAGCAGGATCCGCGTCTATTGCCCACTCGGCGGTAAAGACAAAATATTCAGCCAGTGAAGGTTTGGTGGCGTTGCTAGAACCATTTATTGATACTGTGGTGATTTGTACTATGACTGCCCTGGTGATCATCATTTTTAACTTCGGAGGATTCTTCGAGTATGGTGCCGATGTGAGTACAGATGGTAGTGGAGCCGTGATGATTGGTAACGAAATTGTTCAAGGAGCAGGAATAACCTCTAAAGCATTTGCACAGTATATTCCATTCTCCAATTGGTTTTTGACCATTGCTGTAGTGCTGTTTGCTGTATCCACGATGATCTCCTGGTCCTATTACGGATTACAGTCCTGGAAGTATTTATTCGGTAGAGGTAAGAGAGCAGATTTGGTGTACAAAGTTCTTTTCCTTGTTTTCGTGGTCATTGGTGCCGCTGCTAGTATGGGGTCGATATGGTCCTTCTCTGATGCCATGATCTTTGCGATGGTCTTTCCTAATATGGTAGGGCTGTATTTCCTCTTCCCGGTGGTTAAGAAACAATTGAGACGATATCTCGATGCCATTAAAATGGTCCGTTAAATAGGGCCGAAAAACATAAACTAACTCCCTGGTAAATGTAAACTAAGGAGTTATGAAAATAAGACAATTACGATCCCAGCTAACTTTTAACCGGAGTCAGAGAGCTGGGATCATTTTTTTGATCACCACTGTGCTTGTGATAGGATATGTACAGTTTTTTGTTTCTTTTTCCGAAGAACCCGCACTCGACCTTTCTTCAGAAGAGATCACAGGATTACAGTGTGATATGGATTCACTTCGAATCGCCAAGTTAGAAGCGTTAAAGCCGAAGAGATACCGTTTCAATCCTAATTTTTTAACGGACTATAGAGCGTATACCCTTGGAATTTCGCCGGAGGCGTACGATCGTTTGCAAAAATTCAGGTCCGAAGAAAAATGGATCAATTCTGCGGCCGATTTCAAACGGGTTACGCAGATACCGGATTCCCTGCTAGATGTGATCAGCCCTCTCTTTAAGTTTCCGGATTGGGTGAATAAACCACGATCTAAGAAAAATTACTACCACAAAACCACCATACCTTTTGCGGGAGAAAAACAGGATCTCAATACAGCTTCCGAGGATCAATTAAAGGAGATAAGAGGAATTGGAGAGGTTTTGAGTAAGAGGATCGTAAAAAGAAGAACGCAACTGGGCAGTTTTAATCATGGCTTCCAGTTGTATGATGTCTGGGGACTTTCCCCTGAGGTGGTGGAAAGGGTCCTGCTTCGTTTTGAGGTTATGGAAGTTGTTTCTATACATAAAATGAATATCAACGACTGCTCTGCTTCAGATCTGGCTACGCTTCCAGGAGTTACCTTTCAAAAAGCAAAAGAAATATGGGAATTCGTACGACTTAGGGAAGGAGTAGAGGACCTGTCCGAATTGCTCAAAATTGAAGGTGTAACCCCTCGTAAATTACAGGTATTTGAGTTATATTTGTTTGCTGAATAAATGAAACCTTACCGATGTACTTGATCCGAGTATCGCTAACCCTTCAGCCTAAAAAAATAGTGAATGAATAGTATGTATTTTACGGAAGAGCACGATTTCTTCAGAAAAAGTTTCCGGGATTTTCTACAAAAAGAAGTTGTGCCTCACATAGAAAAGTGGGAAAAGAGCGGAACGATCGATCGTTTTATATGGGAGAAGATGGGAGAGATGGGATACTTTGGTATTTCATACCCTGAAAAATATGGTGGGCTGGATTTGGATATTTTTTATCTGGTTATCTATCTGGAGGAATTACAACGTGTCAATAGTGGCGGATTCGCCGCAGCCATGTGGGTGCATCCGTATTTGGCCATGACCCATGTTATGGCTGAAGGAAGTGACGAAATAAAAGAAAAATACCTACCCCCCAGCATTAGCGGTGAGAAGATGGGATGCTTATGTATTTCGGAGCCCTTTGGAGGAAGTGACGTCTCAGGAATGAGGACAACTGCGGTGAGGGAAGGAGATGAATATGTTATCAATGGTTCCAAGACCTTTATTACTAACGGAATTTACAGTGATTATCTGGTGGTATCTGCCAAGACTCATCCAGATCTTGGAAGCAAGGGAATTAGTATGTTTATCATGGATAGAGATACTCCCGGTATTTCTGCAACCAAACTCGATAAATTAGGGTGGCGGGCCAGTGATACTGCCGAGATTGCCTTCGATAACGTTAGAATTCCTGCCAGTAACCTTTTAGGGGAAGAGAAAATGGGGTTTGCCTATCTTATGCAGCATTTGGCATTGGAACGTTTGGTAATGGCTATCAATGCACATGCGCGTAGCGAATGGGCATTAGAGTATACACTTCAGTATATGAAAGAACGTACGGCCTTTGGAAAATCGCTGGATACATTTCAGGCACTTCGTCACCGGGTAGCGGATATGGCGAGCCAGGTGGAGATGTGTAAGACCTTTAACTATGTTACAGCGCAAAGATTGGGAAATAAAGAATATGTGGTGAAAGAGGCTAGTATGGCCAAATTGCAGTCTACAAAAATAGCCGATGAGGTTGCCTATGAGTGTCTCCAGTTATTGGGAGGATACGGATATATTGAAGAATATCCGTTGGCCCGAAACCTAAGAGATAGTAGATTGGGCCCTATTGGAGGTGGTACTTCCGAGATCTTGCGGGAGATTATTGCCAAGATGGTGATCGACGGTAAGGATTATAAGCCAGCCACTTAAAGTGAACTGGTTTATGATGAGGTAGATCCTATGGAAACTTCAGAAATTGCCAAAGCCTTACCCTTCTTCAAGAAGGAATTAATTGAGGAGATTGCGATCAATTCTGAAATTTCGAAATTCCCTCCCCATATAGAATTGCTCAGAGAAGGCCAGTATGTTAAGGTCATTCCAGTGGTCATAGACGGTTTGGTTAAGGTCTACACCCGCCATGAAGATAAGGAACTCTTACTCTATTACATAGAACCTGGCGATAGTTGCGTGATGTCCTTTTCTGCCAGTTTAAAGAATGACCCCAGTCGCGTCTTTGCGGTAACAGAGGAGGCGACAACGGCCTTACTCCTCCCGGTGTCGAAAATTCCGAATTGGTTGCAAACATTTCCCGAAATCCATTCTTTGTTCTATCAGCAGTATAATCTGCGTTATAGCGAATTACTGGATACAATAAATCATATTCTGTTCGATAAAATGGACAAGCGATTGTTGGACTATCTCCGGGAAAAGAGCCGGGTTACTCAACGAAGGTCCTTACAAATATCCCATAGGCAGATAGCAGCCGAACTGGGCACGGCTAGAGAGGTGATTAGCAGAGTGATGAAAAAACTAGAGGTCGAAGGACAAGTGAAACAACATCAGGGTTTTATAGAATTACTGAGTGGTGACTAAAGTCACTGCACAGAAATATTGGGATACCTACCTTTGAAGGGTAATCATAAAACTTTAAATGATGAAAAAGAATATGGGAACCCTCGACAAAGGTATCCGTTTTGCAGCGGCCTTAGTAATTGCCATTTTATATTTTACCAATATGATTAGTGGGACACTGGCCATAGTACTGGGTGCTGTAGCTGTCATATTTATTGCGACGAGCTTTATTAGTTTTTGTCCGTTATATGCACCTTTCGGTATAAGCACCTGTAAAGTAGAGCCGAAAGAATAAGTAGGACTTAAATAATTTGAGTTTCTTAATTCATCTTTCTGAATAAATTTATAATTTTCGGCATGATTGTAGTATCCACCTAAATTAAATTCAAAAGATGAATAAAAGATGTTTTTACGCTATCCTTGGTTTCTGTTTGGGCCTATTTTCTCTTCACAGCTATGCTCAAACCGAAATAAAAGGTAAGGTGGCAGACTTCTCTACTTTTATGCCTATTGAAAGTGCGAGTGTCTATATAGAGAATTCAACCATTGGAACCGTAAGTAATATAGATGGGAAGTTCGTGCTTCTTGTCCCCAGAGAATACTCCAGTGATACGTTGACCATATCCTCGATTGGATATAAGAGTTTCAAAACTGCGATAAAGGATTACGACCCTTCTGAGGATATTTACCTGGAAGAAGATATTGCGTCGCTGGATGAAGTGATCCTCGTGGCCGAAACCAGGCCGAAAACAGGGAATGATATTATGTTGCGCGTCATTGAAGAACTCCCGGATAACCTTCCGGAGCAGCCATACTTGCAGAAAGGCTTTTTGAGGCATAAGGAACGGAACAAGATAGAATACAAGTGGCTTATAGAAAGTGCTCTTACCTTCTACGATTCCAGTTTTGCTTCCGGGGCAAAGAATAACCTGAAGATTAATGTAGACGAAGTGAGAAAAAGTTACGATCTCAGGGATGTGGACAGTCTCTATGCCTATGCTGCCTACCTCAAAAATACGACCAACAACAAACGAATAAGGGCGAAGGACCTTAGAAGAAATACACTTCAAACCGATGCCTTGATTAAAGCCATTAAATGGAATGACACCCGAGTGAATGGCCTCTCCAATCTGTTCAAGGGAAAGTTGAATTTGGTTCGAAATGCCAATGCCAGGTTCGCTTTATTCGGGGAAGATATGTTGGATCGTCATCAGTTTGAGTTGGATACCATTCTTGTGGAGAATGAGCGAAAACTATACAAGATCAAAATCTCAAAGAGCAAGGAATTTGTGGGATTGAATACAAAGAATATTTACAACGAAGGTTTTGAAGCCACTGGCTGGATTTATGCCTATTGGGATACCTATGCCATAAAGAGAGTTGAATACGAATTGGTGGCTGCCTCCGAAGCCCAAAGGAGACGGAGTAAAAGTTTGTTCGATACCCTGGTAAATCACAAGCTGGTAATTACCTATAGAGAGTATCAGGGAAAGATGTATCCTAGTTATGTGTATTATGAAACGCCAAAATTGGTCAATGTAGGAGACCGATCGTCAGACAGAGAGAAGGAGGGAGTTACTCAGGAAGATAAAGATGAACAATTCTATTATACGGTTCAGGAGATTCTTTTTACGGAAATCATTCAAGATCCTGAAGTTATTGATGAGGCTTTGCAAAAAGAATGGTCGGAAGATATCTTTTTGTCCAAACCCTATAACGAGTCGTTTTGGAAGAACTATAATGTATTGTTAGAAAGCGAGGAGGAAGAGAAGCTTATTAGAGACCTGAGTCAAAGAGCCACGTTGTTCAAACAATAAATTTGAAATAGAAGTTAGGCAGGTTTTTCGAAAAAAATCTCATTTCTAATATCTTAAATCTAAAATCTTATTATCTTTGCAACCGCAAAAGAGAGGAGGTGATGACCCTATGTTAATTATACCAGTTAAAGACGGAGAAAATATCGATAGAGCTTTAAAGCGTTTCAAAAGAAAATTTGATCGCACAGGCACTATGCGTCAACTACGTAAGCGCCAACAGTTCACAAAGCCTTCGGTGAAGCGTAGAGCTGAAATTCAGAAAGCGCAATATATCCAAGGACTTAGAGACGCGGAAGAAATTTAATCTCTGCGTTTATTGCTTAAGATACCATCCGTTGAACTTTGTTCAGCGGATTTTTTTTGTCTTATATCCAACCTTGTTTTCGTACTTTTATCTAACATCTAACATCTAACATCTAACATCTAACATCTACTCAATGCCCTTTTCATCATTCATTGATTACCTACAACTGGAGAAGAAATATTCTGCTCACACTATCAACGCGTACCAGAAGGACCTGGAAAGCTTCCTGTTGTTTGCCTCAGAGGGGTATGACTATGAAGATGTAAAGAAAGTTCCCTATGCCGTTATTCGGAGTTGGATCGTCTCGTTGGTGGACCAGGGAATATCGAATCGAAGCATTAATAGAAAGATATCTTCGCTAAAGTCTTATTATAAATTCTTACTAAAGACGAAACAGATCGCCGAAAATCCTCTAGCAAAACACAAAGCGTTAAAAACTCCAAGGAAACTTCAAGTGCCGTTTTCCGAAAAGGAGATAGCGACGGTCATCGAACTTTTAGAGCGGCAGGAAGGATTTGAAGGTCTTCGCAATAAACTCATAGTAGAATTGTTTTATGCTACCGGTATTCGCAGGGCCGAACTTGTGAATTTGAAACTTGCGGATGTCTCTATGAGAGAAAAGACCATTAAAGTATTGGGTAAGAGAGATAAGGAGCGTATCATTCCGCTGCTGCCCTTTGTAGTGAAGTCTTTAGCGGTATATATCAAGGAGCGTGAGGAATTGCCGCAAATTATAGATGGAGCGTTTCTGCTGTTGTCAAAAAAGGGCGTTAAAATATATGAAACTCTTGCTTATCGCATCATAAATTCTTACTTTAGTAAGGCATCAGAGAAAGTTAAGAAAAGCCCTCATATCTTACGTCATTCTTTTGCAACGCACCTTCTCAACGAGGGGGCAGATTTAAATGCAGTGAAAGAACTGCTCGGGCATGCGAGTTTAGCTTCGACCCAGGTTTATACACACAATAGTATGGCACAGTTAAAGCAGGTGTATAAAGACTCACATCCCCGAAACTCAAATTAACTACTAACGTTTAAACTATTGTGTATGAAGGTAAATGTGCAGACCCCCAATTTTGCAGCCGATGTTAAGCTGATTGATTTTATCGAAAAGAAACTTTCAAAGTTGGAACAGTTTTACGATCGTATTATCTATGCCGATGTATTTTTAAAAGTTCAAAAGACCAGCGAAAAAGAGAACAAGTCAACAGAGATTTTATTGAGTATTCCCGGTGGGGATATTATGGTAAAAAAGGAAGCGCGTACCTTCGAGGCTGCCGCCGATGACTGTGTCCAGTCGTTGGAACGACAACTTAAAAAGAGAAAGGAAAAACAAAGAGCGCATGTCTGAGTATTTTTTTTCGAAAAACATTTTTTAGAAAAAATAATTTATATACATTTGCAGTCCGTTAGAAATAGCGGACTTTTTTATGCTGAAAATTCAGTCTTAAAAAGGGAAAAGGCCGATGTAGCTCAGCTGGCTAGAGCAGCTGATTTGTAATCAGCAGGTCGTGGGTTCGAGTCCCTCCATCGGCTCTTGAAAAAGACATAAAAAGTTCTTTAAAATATTGTGCAAAATTGCATTGGGGAGATACTCAAGCGGCCAACGAGGACAGACTGTAAATCTGTTGGTTTTTACCTTCGCAGGTTCGAATCCTGCTCTCCCCACATAAATTTTCTAAAGCAGTTGTAGAAAGCTTGCTTTCTTAAGGCTGCGAAAGATAATTTATGTTCGGGTCCCACCCGAACGGATCACGAGTGAAACGAGTAATCCAAATAGCGGGTCCCACCCGAACGGATTTTGATAATCCAGGCGGATCAATGTTTGTATTGATAAAGCACTGCGAACATTTTGAAAGCAAAAAAATAATGATTATCTTTGCACGCATTTTCGAGGGGATTTGATCCTTGAATTTTGAAATATTGATTACCATTTTTCGAAGAAATTTGAAAATAAAAGCGGGAGTAGCTCAGTTGGTAGAGCGTCAGCCTTCCAAGCTGAATGTCGCCGGTTCGAACCCGGTCTCCCGCTCAAAAAAACTTCAATGCCAGTAGTGTATACCGGATTGGAGTTTTCGTCGTTGCGCGAAGCGACTTTAAAACGCAAAGCCTGCAACCCAACATAAGCCGGTGTAGCTCAGGGGTAGAGCGTTTCCTTGGTAAGGAAGAGGTCACGAGTTCAAATCTCGTCATTGGCTCAAATACGTTTTTAATAAACACTAATATATAACTAAGATTTAAATTAATACAAGATGGCAAAAGAAACATATGATCGGTCGAAGCCTCACTTAAACGTAGGTACTATTGGACACGTAGATCACGGTAAAACAACCTTAACTGCTGCAATTACTAAGGTGTTGGCAGATGCTGGTTTTTCAGAAGCTTCTGCTTTTGATCAAATTGACAACGCTCCGGAAGAAAAAGAGCGTGGTATTACCATTAACTCTTCTCACGTTGA
>JBCBDM010000123.1:0-11482 GCA_038529705.1 Bacteroidota bacterium | reverse complement strand
TGGGTTGAGCAATATGTTTCTTTTTTCTAATTCGCACCTAAATGTTTAACAAAAACGATTTCCCAAGAAGTTTTATCACTATCAACGAACCCGTTGATAGGCATAATAGCATACGGTTCATCTACTTGCTTTTTTACAAACCCTATTTCCAAAACCCCTTGCTTCTCTGAACTCAAGAGATCAAACCTTCCTTTGTCCTGCGGTAAAACAACAATTCTTACTTGTTGATCCTCCATCACCCCTTTTTCCGTGGCTTTTACATCGCACATATAAACGTCCCCATATCCAACCAACATGGATGATATCACATTCACCTTTAGGATCAAGTCACTTTTTTCAATTTTTTTTTCCATATTTTTAAATTTACAGCTTTGAACAGAAAACACCGCCCACACAAATAATATAATTGCTGAAATTGTTCTTTTTATCACTTTTTCAAGGATTTTACCATGAAGGTGGACCGTATTCCACAACAGGGGTTCCCATCATTGGATGGCCGGCCATATAGCTCACTAACGCACTAATTTTTCTAACTTTCACTTCGTCAACGGTTCCACTGGAGTAACTTGCAAAATCCGGTGGCGGCCAGAATGTCAATACTTCATCGGGATTTCCCGTGGCTAGTGCAACATGCGCAACCCCATCGAAAAAGACAAGATTACCCCTGGGTATAGCATCTCCCGCGGTATATGCAGTTCTACTACTACTCATTCTATCCGGCCAATCACTTATTGGAACTGTGGTGTAAAGCTCATGGATCCAACGCCAGGACAAAGCCCCTACCCTATAGGCCGCTAGCATGACCATTTCCCAGCAATTGATGGTTGTGGAAGGCAATACTTTTGGCGCACTATGTTCACTGGCGGCGCTGGCCCAATCCGCAAAATCATTGCCTGAAGTACTCCCCACCGCCCCGGTAGGGCCCGAAGGCGTCCATGCAGCTTCTTCACCAGACATGGCCTCCATTTCATCTGCCGTTTCTACCATTGGATTATCCAGTATTAAGGCTAAGGCTCTGGTTTCGTGGGTGCCGCTCAGTTCGTCGATGAGCAATGAACGGAGATTATTCCCGGTTCGAGCCCGATAATCTTTCTTTAACTGCCGAATAATGGCTGCATCACCTCCCAGCGACTCCAGTGCAGCAAATAGTCGTTCCCTGTCTGTTCCCCATCCCATAGTTGAAATAATAATTTCTTCAAGCACATTGGGCATTCGCCCACTTAGCAGTATGGATGTTTCTAACCAATCGGAGCCACCTAATTCGTCTTGTAAACGGTCATTCATGGATTCATTGAACAATCTTCTATAGGCATCACCAGCTTGAGTGATCTCGGCAGCAGTACGTCCCTGAAGAATAGCAACGATTTCTGCTTCCCGCGTCCCTATGCCCTTCACAGCATTATGAATACTTCTGGCTATTCTTTCCGCCAAAGGTAAGGAATGTAATAATTGTTGTGCCCGTTCATATTCTCTATCGTTCAACTCATCTCTTAGGTCAACATTGAGTTCACGGCCTGTTAGCAAGCGATACCGTCGTTCAATTTCCCTCAATTCGGCTTGGGTATGCCCGGTAAGTGCGGCATAAATAGCAGACTCATCCGTTCCCCAGCCCTGCATAGCCGCTTCAAGCTGATTAGCAACCACTGTGGCCCGGTCTTCGTCCGTTACAGCACCTCCCGGAGCTCCGGGCAAAAGTGTCTGTGCGTACGACCATTCATTGGCTGTCAATTCATCACGCAAATCGGCCAAGAGATTGTTTCCGGTCATTTGTCGATACGCATTCTGAATCTCTGTCCATTGCACGGCTGTGCGACCGGCGATCGCCCCATATATAGCAGATTCATCCGTACCCCATCCGCGCATCGCATCCCACAGGGTCCGTGCTATTTCGGTAAATGGTGTCTCACCTCTTAACAGTGATAAGGCTCTGGACAGATCGTTCCCCCCTAACTCATCTCGTAGCATGGCCTCAAGTGTTTGCCCGCCGGACAAAGCAAGGTAGGCCGCTTCTATCGATGCGATCAGGGCCGGGGTTCTTCCTGTCAACGCATTGAATATGGCATCTTCATCCGTACCCCATCCTTTGGCTGCATTACGCAAGCTAGTTGCAATTTGCTGAGCAGCCGTTCTTTCCGGAAGTGCGCTCCGCATAATGACATTACTTACGGCGCCTTGCTGAATGGTATGGGTTAATTCATGGGCTAACAAATGCTTGCCCCGGTTCGTATACGGACGATATTGCCCAGAGTTAAAGTAGACATCCCTTCCATGGGTAAATGCTTTGGCATTGAGTTGTCTGTTCATTTGGACGGCGTTCGCATTTGTATGAATTTTAACACCGGAGAAATCGGCTCCTATCCTGTTGCTCATAAAGTTTTGAGTGGATATATCCATCTGTTGGCCCCCACCTTTGCTTCGCTGAAGAGCAAATTGCAGTCCGTTGGTTGGGGAATGTCCTTCCCGAAAACCCTTCATTTGAAGTATTTCTTCTTCCTCTTCCTCTTGTTTCTGAATTATAGGCGTAAGCGTTTGTGCTAAAGGTTTCATCTGTAGCTCCTCTTCCTCGCAAGCCTCACATTTCCGCTGTACTTGTGGAACCGAAGTGATGGACTCCTTCATTACCGCATCGGCAACCTGGTCTGCTTCTTGTTCAAAGCGATCATTGGGTTGACCCACAGTAAGCTTTGCCTGTATGACCGGTGTTCTCTTATCCATTGATGGTCCTGTAAAAGCCATAATCTTAGTTGTATTAAATGGTTCTACCGTTCTTATGAAATTCTCTCTTCACTCCTTTGACAATATCTGCCATTCGGATTTCCTTATCATTCCGCTCCAGGGTCATTAATGAAGCATACTGAACTGCATTGATGATAGATCCGCCGGCTAACTCATAATTTTCGGCTACTTCCAAAAGATCAACTCCCTTTTCCAGTGTACATTGATCCGAGAAGGAATTTTGCCAAAGCCTATATCGTTCCCTGACAGCCGGTACTGGAAATCGAACTACAGTTTGAAATCTCCTCAAAAATGCATCATCAATATTACTTTTTAAATTAGAGGCAAGAATCACAAGGCCGTCATATTCTTCTATACGCTGAAGTAAGTAGGATACCTGCTGATTAGCATATCGATCATGCGCATCCTTAGTTGAAGTACGTTTACCAAACAGGGCATCTGCCTCATCAAAAAAGAGTATCCAATTCTTACTTTCTGCCTTATCGAATACCTTGGAGAGGTTCTTTTCTGTCTCTCCAATATACTTGGAAACGGTTTGAGAGAGGTCGATTCTGTACACATCGAGTCCTACTTTTTTTCCGAGTAAGGAAGCCGATAAGGTTTTACCAGTGCCCGGTGGCCCATGAAATAAGGCCTTATATCCGGGTTTCAACTTGGTAGACATTTGCCAATCTTGCATGAGTTGTTCCTGATAGCGCAGCCAGATCTCAATTTCTTTGATTTGTTCTACTGTTCTTGACTCCAATACAAGGTCCTCCCATTCCATATTCGTTTCCAACAATTTGGCAGGAAATTCGGCACTGAACGTAGGTTTTTTAATATGCCCTGTAGTGATTAGATCTAGCACTTCCTGTGATAAGCATATCTGGCCATTGAGGAAACTGGTATTGGACGAAACGTCCGATAACCAAACAATTTGTTGTTTCGCAAAAGGGTGATCCCCTTCAAAAGGCTTTATGAGCGAAAATCTTTTGGACAGGTCATGAGCCGCCAAGATGAACATTACCGTTTCTCCGGTTGGAACGAACCCGGAATGTTGATCGCTCATTCTTCCACCGAATTCCGTATATAATTGGTTGGTGGTCGTATTTTTTTGTATGAAGACATCCAGGAGTTCCGGCTTAATGTATGGAACTGCCGAGAGAATAAGGATAAAACGTTCTACAAATCCGAAGTTGTGTTCTCTAATGAGTTGAGCATAGCCGGAATGACTCCCTGTAATATCCGGCGGCATCAATTCAAAAACATCCTGAAAATCCGTAGCTTCATTCGCATTTAATGCCGATCGAATCTTCAAAATTTCTTTCAACCAATTGAGTTCATTGGCAATATCCTGAGCGTTTATTTTAATTTGATCACTTACCATTTCGTATGAATCATATATTCGGTCCACGGTAGCCTTACTACCGAAATGGCCCAGGTTAATTTATCCAGTAAAATATCGAAAGCACGTTCCTCTACCTTCAATAACCAACCGTTAGCTTCCTTTGCCAACAAACCATCGCGTTGTAAAAAAGTGCTACGTAAACTATCAATACCCGTATTTTTTAAGGCCGGCCAATTTTTAATAACAGCTTCTAATAAATGATTGCATTCCTCAATTTCATTCGGAAGCAATTCAAAAGTTTCGGGCACAAAGCTTGTTGGAGCCAGACCACATAGTAGTTTGTTAAGTAGCCATTCCGTTTCATCGCCGTCAGAATTTCCAAAGACCAGATAGTGCAATAAATGCACTGCTTTTGTTGACGCGGCCTTATGGACAAACTCTTTCTTCTGAACCAGTCCCAATCCCGTGAAAAAGGCTTGAAGATATGGCCATAACAATATGAGTCCGGCATTATTTATAACCTCACGCTCCCCATTTTCAAAGCTACTCCCTGGAAATACAGAAGAGTGGTTTTCTTTCCCTACGTCACTTATCGAATCACCCGGACGAGTTGAAATATCCTGCAATACAAGAGAAGGGTGCTTTTCTTCATCATCTCGAGACGCTTGCCGTTCCCTAGTTGCAGATCCGGATATCTTTGCAATGACCTCATTTATACAATCTATAACTTCCGGTGCATGGTGATTCGGAACCCTTGTGGCTTCCTCCTGTAAGGTGTTTCTCAATATGAGGCCATATTTAGCAGGTAGTATGTCAAGAAACGACAACCCATCTCTGGAAGTGGGTCCCAAAATGATATGTTCTACCACTTGCAGGTATCGTATTTCCGGAGATTGGAATACCCTTGAAACAGACTGCCAGCCGTTGGCAAGAGGTCGATTCAAGGATTTTGGCAGTTGGCTCCAAATGTATTTCAAGGTTTCAAATTTGTCCAAAGACCGTTTTCTATGGCCAGGAATATGTCTACGAAGCGTGGAAAAAAGATTCTTTTCCTCAAAGAAACTCAAGAATCTCCTTCGGCTGTCGACATAACGAAGCAGTTGATCCAGGCTCAATGACATAGGTATTTCCTTGTGGGCATAGGCCGACCTAAGCTCTGCAAGTCCGCCATCAAAGTTCCATGCCATTCTACCGGTTTTTAAGTAGAATATCAAGGCGTTATCTTCGTTTACGTTGACTTTCTCTTTGGACGTAGCAAAAGACACCTTTTGGTCTTGAGCATTTTTGTAGATGGCCTCTTTTAGAGATGCTTTCATTGCCTTTGGTAAAAACCCTTCCAGATCCTCTGTGTCTAATGATCCAATATCAATGGAGAGTGAATCAATTTTTATCAGGGGATCTTCCGAAAAGAGTTCCGCACAGATCTCGTCGAGAATCCTCCCTATCTTTTGCTTATAGATAGCGGAGACTTTATCACAAACTATTTCTACCTCTTCCGTGCCAGAAAAGTCAAGATCAAGGATCTGATGCTTAATGATATGTTTGTCACTTCCAATCACTATTTAATTTTGAACTTATTTTTGAAATTGGCAACCAAGCCTTCTCCCACTACTTTCTCCTTTCGTTTGGCCCAATTTGTAAAATTGGCTTTCATAGCGATCTTAGATTCACTTAAAACCTTAGCCGACTCCTCAAGCGTCTTATTGCTCTTCGCACTTAACTTACCATGTTCCTTAAGAAGTAACCTATCCATATAACTATTGGTAAGTACTCTAAGCGCATTCGATTTGTTTTTCTTAACAGTTCGACTATGGGCCTCCTTGATCTCACCGATTAGAAGGTCTCTGTTCTTGACGTAAACGCTGTTGAGCTCTTCTACGGAAATCTCCTCATCATGGTTAAATCTAGAAATCGCTTCCTTCACTTGCAGTAGTGATCGCGCATCATTCTTCTCGGCCTCAAGTGCCATTTCTATGGCAGCTTCATACATCTTAATGCTCTTCATTCGCTCCTCATTGATAAGAATTGCCGTTGTAGAATTTTCTTCTAGGGTTAAATGCTTCAATAACCCTCTCTCGTCAAACCCCAAAATGGGCAAGCGATTCAATCTAATATCCAAGGGTACCACGTCATTATCGACGCTGACATTTCGAATCACTGCAGATAAAAATCCCGTTGCGGAAGCTCTTACTACATAAGTGCCCTTCACTATTTTTGGATCTATCAATTGGTAAAAACCGCTTTCGGAAGACTCGGTTCTAAAAGTTGTATTCTCATCCAGATCGGCACGTATCTGTGCATTTGCTATGGGAACACGATTACCCGCTTCGTCCAGGAAAAATACCATCCCAGTAAATCCAATGGGCTCTCTGGTAGTTGAGAATATAATAGGTACTAACACATTAATGGAGGCTCTATCGATCACCTCATTGTTTTGTGCATGGTATATTTCATAGTCGATCACATCCACCAGGTAAGCACTTTCACTATTCACGGCAGCTTGCATTACTTTTTCGATGTCCACCTGATAGCTAAATCTTTGGGTATTCCTGCTAGGATCATAGTCGAACGGATGAAATTGCAGCTCGGCCACACCTAAAGAGGCGTTGGACGTAAGTCTTGCGCGATACCGCTCCGGCTCGTATACCGTATGGAATAATTTTTCCTGTAAGGTGAGATATTCAAATCGGTTGGGATCATTTTCTTCAACATCCGTATTTTCTCGAATGGGAACCACCTCGCAAATAGGCAACGCCATGGGATCCAACTCTGCCACTTCGGCTTTGATATTGACGCAAGGGTCACAGCATTTATAAGGCAAAGTGAAATCCGCCAATACATTACCCTGTTGCTCCCTTTGAAAATCGAATACATCTTCTATATTGAAAGGTAATCCTGGATGCTGATCCAGGTATTTTTTCATGAATTCCGTCAATTCAACTTGCCCCTCATCAGAATAACCGGATTGGGTAAGAATAACGAAGGTACCCCCTTGTTTTACACCTGCTTTGTGTTCTAGTCCCGGATGTGTTTTGAGAAAATTAAAGAATTGATGGTTCTCCATATACTGTTCACGCCTATTCCTCAAGGTATTTGAGGTGAGTCTGGCCTCCATATAAGGATAAATGAATAAATTCCTCATGAGTTCGTGTAGCGCACAGAACAAGCGCATAAAGGTGTTTACTCTAGCGGAAAATGAATCCCTCGGAATTCTGGATGCTAACACATTGATAAGCTCTACAAAAACATTAAGCGGGCATTTATAGGCAACCAGCCATTGATTCAAATCAAAATCACGCAGTAATTCCGGAGTATTATTTCTTATGGCAATAACACAATTGCGCATCTCTTCATGAAGATCCCCTACCCCCTTGTTACTGCTAAATGTGGTGGTTCCACCCGAGCGTCCACTCTCCTTAGATGTCCAATTTCGCGTGTTCATGGATTTGGTTTGGAAGTGTACTTCGTCCATGGCATACGCCCAGTTATCGCGGTTGATACTGGCTCCCATATTACGTAGCATATGCGTTTCCTCATGAAGTGCTTCCATACCCATCTCTTCACGAAGTCCATATTTACCTCTGCTTTTTCCCGATACTCTTTGTGTTGTGAGATATTGGGAGACACGCGTTAATCTGGCAAAACCATCCAGTAGGTACAATAGCTTTCCCCTCCAGACCTCATAATCTAATTGCAAATCGTCGAAAAAGCATTCCAGTATGGGGTCTTTTTCCGATTGGTCTCCAAAATAGATGGTTTTCACATCAAAATCTACATTGGCCCGTAGCCGAATTCCCTGCAGCATATCTAGCACCTCATCCATCTCTTTGCCATGAAACCCTTCCAAACGCAGAAAGTCGAGCGCATCTATATCATACAGCATAGGAGTTACCACTGGCCCCATCAATTCTTCCGTCATCACATTATTGTCATAGGAGCGATTCAGAGCCTTAAGTTCCTTGTCTTCTACCTGGCAATGGCGATGCTTACGATCGAAATTCCAGTCCCATTCCAGGGTCCGCAATGCTTCAAAGGTACTTTCACGCTTGGAGTCGTAATAGAACGGAATACTGCGAAGGGAAAGCGGTCCTTTCTTTTCACAGCTTGGGGTGATCTTGGGTTCTATTCCTTTGCTTTCCTGCAGTCGTTCCCATGAGAACATTTCCAGCAACAACACCATTCTTTTGTGAAGTGAAATGGTCATCTCTAACAACCTACCCTGTTGATTGTATACGGGGGGTTGTGTAAATGGATGACGGAATTGATTGGTTTCACAAGCCTCGCGTTCCTGATCAAAGGCAGTACCCAGCATTAAATGTCTTGGGAAACGCGTCATATCCGGACAGCACTGCACCATAAGATCATAAGCACACGTTTTGAACTCGTCATAGGCCAGGATAAGGTCCTTCATAAAATCGTACACGTACTGTACCTCCAGCCAAATGGGTCTAATCACACCACCTTTTAGGTACTCTTCTATAAGCTTGAACGCATTCTCTATGATCGGTTCTTGAAAAGGGTTACCTCCATATACTTCGGCCAGTATAGGTTGATAGGCCTCATACGTATGCGGAAGTAACTTTCTTAGTTGTGGATAAACTTGTTCAATCTTTTCTATATAACGCTTCGCCAAGACGAAGTAATGGGGATATCCCATCGCCTCGGATTCATCATTGATCAGCGGAAGTAATCTGGGAATCCTAATATCCTTAAGGTTAAATTTTTCCAGGAAGAGATCGTCCTGTCGACCTCCACGGGTTCGAGCATTCACCTTATTGAGGTCACTGATATTGATGAGCAACTTTCTGAGTGTAAAAATTCGTTCAATGCCTAATTCATCACAACTTTTCCCAAGGCAGGACTTTAGGTCTTTATCCAGACATTCCAAAAATAACAGCACTACTTTATCCTGAAGAAAATGGTTGGAGAGTGGCTCGACGGTGATATCATCACCAATCTCTGCTTCCTCGGTAAGGAGTTCGAACAATTCCACATCCTGGTTAAACTCCTCGTCTTGAAAGGGAGTATACACCACGCCCTGCGGTAATTGATATTCGCGATATTGCACAGTGGTGCAAGATTCGTTTTCAGGACATAGTTTCAACAAAAAACCCTCGGAACTAATTCCCATTCCCTGGTGAATAGTAATGGCTGGCCTAACTTCCGTGGCTATTTCCAGTTCCAGTCCGCAGGCAATCCCCATGCCAATCAAACAAGAACGGGTTAATCGAGTCTGTTGATCTAAATAGTTGGTTAATTGATTGAGCTGGCCACTGGTAAGAACCTGATTATCTTCAAAAATAGGGTGATTGTTGTTAATTAGAACACTCATAACTTTAATTTTATATTCCTAAAACAGAATTATTTAATATAATGGCACTTTCCAAAGATTCATCTTCATCGCAACTGTGTAAAGTACCGGTTGGGTAAACATTTCGACTGGCTATCAAGGCTTCGATAAATTCGTTCAAAGCCTTTGAGAGTTTAGGTTTGTTCCAAACAGGTTTGTTGATCTCCAAGAGCCAGGCTTTGTATGTTCTTTCGAAGTTTTCCATCTGTTCACAATCAATCCAGCATATATTCAACAATACATGGGCTGGGGTTTCCAAACGAATGGTTTTCTCGATAAACTTTCTGAAGTCAATATTGATAAAGCGATCCGCCCAGTAGGGAAGTATTACCGTTGCAATACAGGAATAGACATCGCTTAACTGACAGGTTTCACATTCCTGATCCAGATAAACAGGGAGCAATTGATCTTGCACCCATTGCAGCTTGGAGATGAGTATTAGATCGAAGTTAGGTCCGTTTTCTTCAATACTCTTTACCATATAATGTCCTTCATTTTCCGGTCTATCAGGGTTCTCGATAATTACAATATCACCTTCGAGTATATTTTTTACTGCATCATTGTTAATAGTAACCGTGTTGGATATAGGTTTGATCTTGTGAATATCTACCTTGCTTGCATAGCGCACAACACCACTGTCGAAAGGTGGTTTCGGCAGATCGAACTTTAAGTCTTGTCTTACTCGCAGTCGAGACCTACCGGATTGGGTCGTAATGTTCAGAACTTGCAAGTCGACGTCATTATAGGGTCCGCCTTCGATTCCAATTCGATTGCCATCAATTTCACTTTTGATATTATCTTCAACCAGAATGGTATTGTTCTCTGCATTTACGTTTCTAATTGCTGTTCGCTTTGGAAAAATCAATCGGGCGGTAGTACCACCCAAAGCCTTCAACTGTCTGGAAGGCATCTCTACGAATAGCTCTTCATTGATCCGAGGTCGCAATAAGGTATGCTCGATCAAGTGCATTCCTTCGCGATCAAAGAATTTGGACTTCAAGAACTCGATCAATTTCTGAATGGCCTTTTCGTCTTCACCGCCTTTTACAGTGAGCTTATTACCGGATATACCGACCATTTCGAATACATGCTGATCGATAATCTCACCGTCGGTAGCATCGGTTGGGATGGGTTCCCAAAAACTCAATATGGTTTTACCACTCACATTTTTGATGGCGCGTATGGTATAGAACCCGTCGTTACTTGTGGAGTTTCTTATTTCGAAGATATCATTCACTATAAAATGAGCACTAATGTTGGAGCTTGCTTTTAGGGTACGATTGTCCCTATCGATCTCTTCAATTCCGAAGGAATCCTCCCAAATGGCCTTCCCGTCAAAAACCACAGATGGCAAATTGATACTAAGTTCCAGTTCAATATTAGGACCTTCATCCACGGCATTTACAATGGTGTAGCTCCCATCATTGGCCGTTGAGTCCAAAATGTGCAGTTGATCGAAACTACTCGCATTGATATGGTCTATCAGGGGTGTATTAAAATCTTTGTCCGTACTGGCGCCCAAAAGAACACCTTTGCTACTGCACAATTGAAAACGATACGGACTTAGTGCCGCATCCAGCAAATACTGTCCTCTATCTATACCGCTAGATAGAATTTCCCACAGTAATTTATGAATTTGCGCTTCTCCTTTCTTGCGAACTTGCTCCTCTGTTAAGGGTAGCGTCTCGGTTTCTTCCAATACGACCGGTTGGGTTATCTTCCCTTTTAACACCTTGAATGTATTGGTGAAGCGAAAAGGCTCTGTGTATAAAGTATACTCCAAACTATAGGTAGGTAATTCGGGAGGAAGCGGTGTTATATCTGTGGTGAGTTCATATTCAAAATAATTCGTCAAGGGACAAGCTAAATTCTTGCGATTGGCCTCATGGTTCTCAAAATATTCTCTGGACAACACATCGATCAAGTTGTCAATGGCAGTGTCTAAATCCCCACCACTGGTGTCTGTATTATAATCCCTGACGGCACTTGTGGCCAACAACGTACCGTTGCAAAGAAGTTGAAAAGAAAACTCACCGGGTTCCGCCTCCACTATTTCATAATTGCTTTTG
>JBCBDM010000122.1:0-11516 GCA_038529705.1 Bacteroidota bacterium | reverse complement strand
CATGCTGTATTGGCTACTCCATCTGCTAAGAAAGTATTGGCAGAGACTTTGAAGCAAAGAGCATATAAGGAAAAGAAAGTGATTGAAGATGCTCAGGCGGAAGCAGACAAACTTACTGCTTTGGAAATTAAGATTGCCGCCAAGACAGGAGAAGGTGATAAATTGTTTGGTTCTGTAAACAATGCCAACCTGGCGGAGGCCCTTGAAAAAGAAGGACTTTCAATCGACAAGAAATACATTACCATTGCGGGTGGAACTATCAAGAGAACAGGGAAGTACGATTCTAAAATTCGCTTCCACAGAGAAGTGGTTGCAGATTTCTCTTTCGACGTAGTTGCTGAAGCAAAGTAATCGTAAAGATATTTTAAATGAAAGCACCTTCAGCCTTGAAGGTGCTTTTTTGTTAGGGTGGCTTCGATACAATTTACCTCAGGCAAATCACTCAGCCACCTAATTTAGTTTTTAGTAAGATTTCACATCTCATGTCTCATATCTAACATGAAGTACACCCGACTTACCAAAGAGCAACTGGAAGAACTGCATCCGGAGTTTATCAATTTCCTGGCTACCCAGTCCATTACAGGAGATGAATGGGCAAGGATCAAGGAGAAACACCCCGAGATAGCCGAACAGGAACTGGATGTATTCAGCGACCTTATTTGGGAAGGTGTGTTGTCTAAGGCAAAATATCTTCAGAATACATCCCCACAACAACTATTTCTCTTCAAGTTGGCCAATACCGAGATGAAGTTGATCGTCATCAAAGTGTTAGACACAAAGATAGATCTATCCACACCTAAGGGACTTCAATGGCTGCAAGATCATGTAACTACAAATAAGGTGGAATTGTTTACGGCTGCTAAGGCCTATTCCGAAGATAAGCATATGGATATCTTTAGTCTAATTCAGCAAGGTGCGGAAATTGTTGAAGGTTCTTTATACGAACAGCTAGCGGATTTTCTTGAATCTTAAGCTGGATTCATTATTCATAACGCAAACTCTCAATAGGATCCAATCGGGACGCTTTTACCGCGGGATACAATCCGGAAATAAGGGCCACAATAAAACTCATGATCACACCCCAGATCATTGCCTGCCAGGGGACTACGAAGGCCGCTTCAAAATAATCGGACATAAAATATCCTACGATAATCCCCAGGATAATCCCTAGTAAACAGCCAAATTGGCCTATTACAATGGCCTCCATAAAGAACTGAGTAGAGATCGTCTTTCTTTTGGCTCCAATGGCTTTTCGAACACCAATTTCCCGGGTTCGCTGGGAAACACTCACCAACATGATATTCATCAATGCGATGGAAGATCCCAGAATGGTAATAATACTAATGATCCAGGCGGCAGTTTTCAGAAACCCGGAAACATCTGCGATAATGCTCAAAAGGTCATCGCTTCGTTGCAATCCGAAGTTGTTCTTTTCCACCGGTTGTAGCTTCCGAACGTTTCGAAACACTTTGACGGCCTCGTCTTGAGCACCCTCCATCTTATCCGTGTCATCTACACGAACACTCAATGTATAATTAATGTTGGGAGCCGTATAGATACCTCTGGCTACCTGGATAGGGATTACTACTTTGAGATCCTGGTTATTTCCAAACGAAGAACCTTTGGACTCCAACACCCCTATCACCTTGAATTTGACACCTCGGATAGAGATCGTCTTATTGATCGGGTTTTCCGTTTCAAAAAAGGTCTTGAGGAAATCCGATCCTACTACACAGACCTTAGAGGCATTTTCAATATCGAAAGAAGTTAGACCTCTGCCCATATCAACTTTACTCCCCGTGTTAGCCAGATAGTGCTCGTTGGCACCATACACCTGCACTTCCGGATCGGTTTTCTTGTTTTCATATTTTACTTCGGCACCATTGGTGGCTCGAAAAGAGACCGATGTTTGGGTAAAGGGATATGAGTAGGTATCCAGAAAACCACGAACATTATTGTAGGAGATCACAGGATTGATCTTTTCACGTTCTCCACCGCCCCGTTGAATATTGAATTCGTAACGTTGAATATTGAAGGTATTGGAACCCATGGTGTCGAAATTACCACCAAAGTTGGCTTCCATGGCATCTACACCACTTAAGGTACCTACCAGAGCCATGATCCCAAGGCTTATAATTACAATGGTAAGTATGGTCTTCAATAACTGAGACCTAATGGAACTGAGGGCAATCCTTACATTTTCTCTAAAGAGTCCGAACATCGATTTTGGAACTGGTTTTACCGTTAGACTAATTTGTCCCTATAAAGTTACAATATATTGCAAGAATTAGACATTTATTTATGGCGATAAAAGTTGATGTTAACATCCCCTCCAAATCTCCCCTTCAAAGGAGAGACTTTCCATATAAAATTAAGATATTTGTTCTTTCAGAAAAGGTCTTACCTCTTATGTCTAATATCTAACATCTATCAACCTTGTCTAAAAAACCCTCCATACCCAAAGGAACTCGCGATTTCTCACCGGCAGAAGTGGTGAAGCGAAACTATATCATGAACACCATGAAGCAGCACTTTGCGACCTATGGGTTTATGCCTATTGAAACACCGAGCTTCGAGAAATCGGAAACCCTACTGGGAAAATATGGAGAGGAGGGAGATCGGTTGATCTTTAAAATATTAAATTCCGGGGAGAAAGTTAAAAAAGCCGATTTACAGGCGTTGAACGACGGGAATTTAGCCCGTTTTTCAAATTCGTTGGCAGAAAAAGCATTGCGATATGATCTTACCGTGCCTTTTGCCAGATATGTGGTTCAACATCAAAATGAGATCACCTTTCCCTTCAAGCGTTATCAGATGCAGTCGGTCTGGCGGGCGGATCGTCCCCAAAAAGGACGCTTTCAGGAGTTTTATCAGTGCGATGCCGATGTGGTAGGGAGCCAATCCCTCTGGCAGGAAGTGGAACTGGTGCAGTTATACGATGCGGTCTTTTCAGCGTTGAACCTGAAAGGCGTTACCATTAAAATGAACAATAGAAAGGTCTTGAGTGGTATTGCCGAAGTGATTGGTGCCCAGGATAAATTGATCGATTTTACGGTAGCCCTAGACAAACTGGACAAGATAGGCGAGGAGGGTGTAAAGAAAGAAATGCTGGAGAAGGGTATTTCTGAAGTCGCCATCGCCAAAGCCCAGCCTTTATTTGCAGCCACCGGAAATGCCGGTGAGAAATTGGGCCTTCTGGAAGGGCTACTTTCAACTTCCGAAATAGGGATGCGGGGCATAGAAGAATTAGGATTTATTATCAATACTATAGATGAACTTGGGCTTAAAACAGCACAGTTGGAAATAGATGTTACGCTGGCTCGGGGACTCAACTACTACACCGGGGCTATTTTTGAAGTGGCCGCTCCGGAAGGAGTGCAGATGGGTAGTATAGGCGGAGGAGGCCGTTATGACGACCTTACCGGAATCTTCGGATTAAAAGACGTAAGTGGGGTTGGGATCTCCTTTGGTTTGGATCGGATTTATTTGGTTCTGGAAGAGCTCGATCTCTTTCCGAAGACCGTTTCAGAAAATACCCAAGTGCTCTTTCTCAACTTTGGAGAGAAAGAGTCCTTATATGCCATGAAGGCGATCGCCAAATTGAGAACGCAAGGAATAGCGTCAGAATTATATCCGGATGCAGCCAAGTTCAAAAAGCAAATAGGCTATGCCGATAAAAGGAGCATTCCGTTCGTGGTTTTGGCAGGGGAAACTGAGATGGCCAATAATACCTTCACCCTTAAAGATATGACAAGCGGTGAACAAAATACAATTGAGCTGAAAACACTTGTGGAACAATTAGGGTAATTTAGGTAGTGTCTCCCTTCGATAAAATAGACCGGGACATCTCCCGTCGGATGTATAAGCTAGGTGTTCCTGCCTTGCGGATTTCCTTTGCAATCATTTTTATATGGTTTGGTATTTTGAAACCTTTCGGGCTTTCGGCTGCAGAACCCTTGTTAAAAGCTACGGTTGCATGGTTACCCTTTGGCTCCCCCGAGGTCTGGCTGGCGGTTATAGGATGGTGGGAGGTTATTATAGGTGTCTGTTTCCTTTTTAAAAAGACCACTCGCATAGCCATTCCATTGTTGTTATTACAAATGGCCGGCACTTTTATGCCCATGGTATTTTTACCTGAGGTGGTCTACCAACGACCTTGGGTGATTTATCTTCCCACTATGGAAGGACAGTACATCATCAAGAACGTAATGATCATCTCTGCGGCTTTAGTGGTAGGAGGGAGTGTATATAGATCTAACAATACAACTACGAAAGATTAATCTTATTCATCTTACTGGTTAGGAAATCCGGAGACGAATCCGCTTCAATTTCTATCCAAACGGGTAAATGGTCCGAAATCTGATTTCGTTTCCAATACCGGTGGTAGTAACTATCAAAGGCCGCATCATCGTCTAAAGTACTGGGATCATTCTTGTGTGCCAGCATGAAGTCATGATATAAAGGACGGTTGGCAGAAGTTAACACATAATTATACAGGTTGAATACATTACCCTTTTCCAATCCGTTACTATCTTTTGCAAGCTTGAAGTATCGGTCCACATTTAAAAAAATACGGTCGTAAGCTTCCGTAAGACTGGTATTGGTGGGTTTGTTGATAAGGCCCTGGCTTTCTATGAAGTCCGCTTCAGTAAAAAGACTTACAATATCCGTATTATCATTGTATAGATTGGTATCTCCAAGGATCACTAGATTCTCGTTCCATAAATGATTTTTTTCCAGTTTCTCTTTGATTATTTCCAGTAACATACGCACCTCTTCCTTCCTTATGTCCTGATCGTCATTATCATTTCCCGGGTGGAAATGTACCCCGACGATAGCAAACTTCTTCCATCCGGATTCGAAGCCCGTAATAGAAGGGGTTCGCTTCAACTGATCCAACTCCGTTGCAGTTGCTATGATCTCCGGGGATACCACCAATTCTCCGGACAATCCTGAGTGTTGAACACGGCGTGTATCGAATATATAACCAAAACGTTCTTTATTCCCGCTGCTTCCTTCTGTAATATCGGTGATGACGTATGACCAGTCTTTCCCTAAAAGCCGCATAATGATCTCAAGATCATCCAGAGAGCTTTTAATCTCTTGTATAGCAACAATATCAAAGGCATTAATGATTTCCGCTATATAATAGTAGGACTCGGGAAGTCTTTCCTTTAGATGTCCAAACTCTTTGATATTCCAGGAAGCTAATAGAATATTTCTATCCACTTCTTTCTTAGGAATCTTCTCATTAATACCCTGTTTAAGACCAATAAGCCCCTCAAGGGCCCTTTTTTTATCGGCTTCGGTCATGAGAAGGTCGTCTTCAATAAATACTAAGGAATATTTATTGGGAATTAGTTCGCCCTTGGGACGAAGATCGTTATACCACATATCTTGTTAGTTGAAAATGAGTAAGTTAAATATAATTCTATCTTATTAAATTTGTTTGGGGTGAAAGCTCCTTTTTCTCAGGGGAAAATACCCCGGGCTCTAATGGATATACTATTTTGTTATTTTTTCGGTTTCCTCGGCTAACATTCCTTTGCGGGAGCCAAATTTCATTAACTTTAAGCTGAATAATTTCAATAAAGAGTTTTGTGTTACACGAGTTAAAAGAAATCGTACGCCATGCTAAAATCGCCAGGAAGCAAGGAATAAAATTGGTCTTTGTATCGGTGGTAGCATTGGAAGGTTCTTCGTATCGTCGCCCTGGAGTCCGGATGTTGGTTATGGAGAATGGTGCCATGGTGGGAGCTGTTAGCGGAGGTTGTGTTGAAAAAGAAGTAGTTCACCAGGCCCAGAGTGTTTTCGAAGATGGTACTCCAAAGGTCATGGTATACGACGGCCGTTATCGTCTGGGGTGTGAAGGGATTCTCCATATCCTGATAGAACCTTTTGAACCGAATGACAGCTTCTTTGAAGCCTTTGAACGTCAGCAATCCTTGAGAAAGGCTTTTACTATAGAAAGTCAATTTTCTAAATCTGAAGAAAATAAACGCGTGGGGGGCTCCCGATTCATATTTTCAGACGGCACGGTAGTTCCTATGATGGGTTATCATACAGAAGCTCATGAAATGACCGTCTTTAGTCAGCAGATCAGCGCAGGATTCCGACTACTTATTATAGGCTGTGAACACGATGCGGTACAATTAAGCCATTTTGCTTCTTTAACCGGTTGGGAAGTGACTGTAATTGCGCCACCAGATGAGGTAAAGTCCATTGATAATTTTCCGGGCGCAACAGCTTACTGGCCTATGAGCCAAACAGACCTGGAGTCTCTGGAGATCGATATGCATACGGCTGTAGTGGTAATGACGCATAGTTATGCAAAAGACTTGAAGTACCTTTCAGCGCTAAGAGATAAAGAACTAACGTATTTGGGGTTATTGGGGCCGTCCAAAAGAAAAGAGAAGTTGCTAAATCAACTTATGGAATTGTATCCTGACATGGATGGTTCATTTTTTGACACGATCTCTGGGCCCAGTGGTATTAATATAGGTGCTGAAACACCTCAGGAGATCGTCATTTCTATTCTGGCCGAGATCCTGGCCGTAGTCCGAAAACAGCAACCCATGCCCCTAAAAGATAAAAAAGGAGGAATTCACCAGTAGTGGAAAAAACTGCCATCATAGTACTTGCTGCAGGAGGCTCCTCGCGTCTGGGCCGTCCCAAGCAGTTACTTCCCTATAAAGGAACTACGCTGCTCAATCATTGTATCAATGAGTTGATAGGTATACCTAATACCGACGTATGGGTGGTGATCGGGGCCTATTCCGAAGAAGTTAAGAAGGTACTGGATGGGGAAACTGTTCATGCGGTCTACAATAATAATTGGGAAAAAGGAATGGGTAGCTCCATTGCCGTGACCCTACAAGCTTTGAAGGCGTATGACGCTTACAAGCGAGTACTCATCACCCTAGGTGATCTTCCATTGTTAACCAGAGATCATTTCAGACAGTTATTGAAGGAGCACAAGGGAGAAGATCATATCACACTTACTCAGTATACGGACATTCAAGGTGTCCCTGTGATCTTTGGGAAAAGATATTATCAGGAATTAGAGAACTGCTCCGGTGATGAGGGGGCTAAAGCAATTATTAAAAATCACCAAAAGAATATCACTCCGGTACCTACTAAAATCCCTTTTACGGATATTGACACCGAAGCGGCTTATCAGGAACTCCTAAGATCTACAGGTGGTACTAAGTAAGGACCTCTGTATTGGATTTACCAATCTCGTTCACGAAGGGTTGTTTAAATATCCTCTGACCGGTAGCAGCTTTGATAGCATTGGCGACAGCACCTCCTGCCGGTGGCAAACCAGGCTCACCTAGCCCTGTTGGAGAAAGTCCGTTCTCTACAAAATAGGTGTCTACTTTTGGAGTTTCGTTCATCCGTATCAGTCTATATCGATCAAAATTGGTTGCTGTGGGTTCGCCTTCCTTAAAAGATAGGTCTCCGTACATGGCATGTCCAATACCGTCAAGAACTCCACCTTCAATCTGATTGATGGCTCCCGTTGGATTTACAACAATACCGCAGTCCACAGCAACAGTTACCTTTTGCACGATGGGATTTCCATCTTTGAGCACCACATCTGCTACTTCGGCTACATGGGTATTATGACTGTAGTAGGCAGAGAAACCTTGATAAACGCCCTCCGGGGCCTTACCCCAACCTGCTTTTTCTGCGGCCAGTTTAATAACGTCTTCCATGCGTTGTCCTGAATACTGAATGCGTTCGTCTGTGGTTCCCTTTACATTCTGCAACAAATCTATTCTAAGCTGAACCGCATCTTGCTGAAGTTCTTCCGCGAGTTCATCGAAGAAGCTTTGTTCGGCAAAAGCAAGGAAATTGGTGTAAGGAGCTCGCCAGGCACCAATGGTGATATTGCTTTTATAATTGGCAGTTTCAACTTTATAGTTCTCGATACAACCCGCAGGAAAGAAATTGGGAATGAGCCCATACATATTTGAGTTGATGGCAGCCTCTTTTAAATGATAGCCCGTGATCTTTCCATCCTTTATGGAAGCGGCCATACGATACTTGATGGCAGGCCGGTAGATCCCTGCAGCCATGTCGTCTTCCCTGGAATAAACCACCTTCACTGGTTTCTTTGCTAAATTCGAGATCTCTGCGGCTTCCATGACAAAATCACCATAGAGACGTCTTCCGAAACCTCCCCCCATTCGAGTCATTTCCAATAGGATTTCCTCTTCTTTCCTTTCCAATAGTTCGGCCACCCGACCTGCCGTTCCTGCCGGAGTTTGAATGGGTCCGACCAGATGGATCTTGTCCGGTTTTACATCGGCATAAAAGTTCATGGGTTCCATACAATTGTGAGGAAGGAAGGGAGATTCGTACGTGCGCTCCAGCACCTTATCGGCTTGAGCAAAAGCGTTTTTCACATTGCCATCCTCTCTTCGTACGTCGAATTTGTTTCCGTCCAATATGTCGGCTAAGATCTTATCGTGATCTTCAGTATTCTCTAAATTTCCGTCAGCTGTCCATTGTGCTTTGAGCGCTTTTTTGCCTTTGAGAGCTGCCCAGGTATTACTGGCAAGTACCGCAACCTTATCCCCAAAACGAATAACGTCGGTAACTCCGGAGACACTCCTTGTTTCCGTGTCGTCATAGCTTTCTAATTTCTTTCCAAATGCAGGGGGTCTAAGCACAACCGCCGTTTGCATTCCTTCTGCTTTATGATCCAGTCCAAATAAGGGCTTTCCCGTAATGATCTTGTCAATATCTACGTTTACTGCATTGGTTCCAATGATCGTATAATCCTTAGGATCCTTTAGCGCTACATCCTCCGGGACATCAAGACTTGCGGCTTCTTTCACCACATCGCCGTAACCTAAAGTCTCTCCATTCGAATTGGTGATAACTCCTTGAGATGCCTTACAACTGCCTGCGTCCACACCCCACTTTGCAGCAGCAGCGTTCACCAGCATTTGGCGCGCGGTAGCCCCGGTCTGGCGGAGGGCATCCCATCCAAATCGGATGGATTGGCTTCCTCCCGCTACCTGGCGAGTATAGTTACGGGTATCCAAAATTCCCTGAGCCACGTGAACATGCTCCCAAGGTACATCCAACTCTTCTGCGATGATCATGGGCATGGATGTTTTCACTCCCTGACCAATTTCCGGGTTAGGGGAGAAGATGGTGACCATTCCATTATCGGCTATCTTAATAAAGGCGTTAAAATCGTTGAAATTTAAATTGGCGATGTCTACTGGAGGTGTAACTTCCGGCTTACAGGCGGTAAACAGGTTGAAACCTATGAGCATACCGCCGCTGGCCAGTGCAGTGGTTCTTAAAAAATTTCTTCTACTAAAGGCGAAGGGGTTATTTTGAGTGTCCATGTTTGCTTACTTTAGGATGATCTCTAGGAGTTTTTTTGAGCCGCTAGTGCTACGGCTTTTTCAATGCGATTATAGGAAGCACATCGGCAGATGTTGCCGGTCATGGCTTCTCTTATTTGTGTCTCATTGGGATTCGGGTTTTGCTCCAGGAAAGCGGATGCAGTCATAATTTGTCCGGACTGGCAATATCCACACTGAGGGACATCCAGTTCTTTCCAGGCTTCCTGGACGGGATGTGAGCCATCTTCGGAAAGGCCTTCGATAGTAGTAATCTTTGTACCTTCTAAGGAAGAGACCTGCAGCAGGCAGCTTCGGGTGGCTGTACCATCTACATGAACTGTACAGGCACCACACTGACCAATCCCGCAACCGTATTTGGTACCTACCATATTGAGTTCATCTCTCAACACCCAGAGCAGCGGGGTGTCGGCGTCGGCATTTACGGTGATCGAGTTACCGTTAACTTGTAAGGAATAGCTAGGCATAACGAAATGATTTATAACTTCTTAAAGTTAAAGAATTTTATTCCTTTTTTGTTGATTTTAACAATGTCTTTGTAAATTTAGAGAAGTATAACGATCCAGACTTTGGGTTTTGAATGGGTATTTGATAAAAAAGATACTCAATTTGAGATATGATTGTCCTCAAAACACATGGATAAGGTGAGAAAAATTCGAGATGAATTGGCCCTTACCGAATGAGAAACTGTGAGAAAAATCGTTATATTGGCCCTTCGTTTTACATACTTTTCTGACAAATTGTGGAAAAGATTGTGTATAACAATCGCTTTTTGAGCTGATTACGAAAAGGCAATAACGCTACTTTTGGGATGAATCATAAAAATTTATTCCCATGAAAAAATTCAAATTAGTTATTGCATGTTTAACCATTTTTGCTGCAGTGTATAGCTGTACGCCTGAAGACCAACAAAGAGATGAGTTTCAAATTGATAAAAGGGAAGTTTGCCCACCAAATGATGAAAACTGCAACGGCATTCCTGACAACGAAGAATAGCCTATTTACTAGTATAATTACGGTGCTTGCAGTAGCTGCACCCTTTTTACATTTATTAGCGAAACCCGGCCAGGCCGGGTTTTTTGGCTTCAAGTGGATGTCCTCGTTTTTGTTTGCTCTTGGGTGGCCAATTTCAACAATTTGCACGGGTTTATTACTCCATATGGCGTCTGAGCATATCCAGGGAGAATTGAGAAGAGGCTTTGCGTTAATTTCAACGTTGATTATTGGATTGGGAATTTATTATTTGGCTTATACCTTAATACCTATGGATATTGGCGGTATTAATGACTTTCCGGTAATTGTTTATTACTTATTTCTATTCGTCTGTACATTAGGTTCATGGGCGGCATTACGCCTAATAACCAGGGGTATAATGTATACGGAAAGAAAGCTGAAACACAATATTCAGCGTCTTATAGCATTTATCATTAACAGTGATCGATATATCGAATCTGATGAGCAGCGCAAGCAGCATTTTAAGGACTATATGGAACAGTTCGATGAAATTACCAAATGAAAAAAGAAAAGGGGGAAGACATATTGCAACGCCTTATAGAAAAAGGCCTTTTAAAGAGGAGAGAGGACATCTCGAAATTATCTAATCTGGTAGAAGAAGAACTGGAAGATAAAAAAGAAGATGGTTTCGTTCTTACACCTTATTGGTAGTATATTTTTCCATTCGATCGTTCCCGAAGTTTCCCATCAAATAAATTATTCATAATCTTTGCAGCGGACTTATTTGTTTTTATCTTTGCACCCGCCTAGACAAAATGCCCTGGCTTGTAAAGGTAACATTATGGCGAGGTAGCTCAGCTGGTTAGAGCGTCGGATTCATAACCCGGAGGTCTCGAGTTCAAGTCTCGATCTCGCTACAAGCAAACCCGGTACGGACGTGCCGGGTTTTTTATTTCCCAACCGGAAGCTTGCTTCCAGGTTTGTGGAAATAAAAAACATCGTCAGCACAAAGTGCTGCGGGTTTGTATGTAAGGTCTCCCCCAAAAGACTCGCGAGACTGCCATTTGGCAGTTGAGCAATTCTCGATCTGTGAGATTTGGCTTGCTTCCAGGTTTGTGGAAATAAAAAACATCGTCAGCACAAAGTGCTGCGGGTTTGTATGTAAGGTCTCCCCCA
>JBCBDM010000121.1:0-11558 GCA_038529705.1 Bacteroidota bacterium | reverse complement strand
ATGGGTGTCTCATCCCCTAGCTCCATTATTAATTCCCGGGCGAAGCGGGAGATGGGTTCAAAAGGATCATCATTGATCTCGCTTCCTTCAACCACAGGAATGTATTCATCCAGAAGCGACACCATTTGTCTTGCTAACCTCGTCTTTGCCTGCCCTCTCAATCCCAATAAATTGATATTGTGTTTTGAAAGAATTGCACGCTCCAATTCCGGGATTACCGTGTACTCGTAACCGTGAATTCCCTCGAAGGTGGTTTCCTTCTTCATTAATTTCTGAAGCAGGTTCCTTCTCAACTCTTCTTTGATGGTCTTGTGTTCAAATCCGGCTGCTTTTAGCTGGCCGAAGGTAGTGATAGTATTAACTTTCATATATTCAGAATAAAGAAAAAAGAACAGAGAATATGGATTCTATTCCAGAGCGTTTTGAAAGCCCATTGTCATTCTTTGCCATTCTTCTATTTTACTTTCTAATTTTTCAAATTGTATTTTATTGATAAATCCTTTATGGTTTGCGATGATTAGTTGAGTACTCAATTCAAATGACGAGCCAAGAGCGACATCCAAGTAATGACTGAACGATTTGTCCGATCCTGCAGAACCTTCTGCAATATTACTAGGTATAGAAATGGAACAACGACTAATTTGGGAAGTTAATCCATACTGCTCGTTCTTCGGAAAGTTTTCTAGAATTTCCGAAACATACTTCGCTAATTCTAGACCAAGCATCCAAATCTTGAGGTTCTTATAGTTATGACGGACCCTACCCATTTAGTCTTTGTTCTTTTCTCCTTCTTCTTTTTTATCTCAATTTCTTCTTTCTATTATTCTCGTAATCTGTAAAGATCATCTCTCCAAGTCCTTTTAAACCGGTATAAAATGCCTTTCCCTGATTGGCCTCTGTAAAGTGATCCACAAACTGCTGTAGGTAGGGATCGCTGGCAATCATAAAGGTGGTTATGGGAATATGTAATTTACGCGCCTGTCTCGCCATGGTATAACACTTGCTTACAATATGCGGATCCAGGCCGGCACTGTTCTTATAATACCTTCCGTCTGGCAACTGCATACAGCTGGGCTTTCCGTCCGTGATCATAAAGATCTGTTTGTTGGTATTCCGCTTTCGGCGCAACATATCCATAGCCAATTGCAAACCAGCTACCGTATTCGTATGATACGGACCTACATTCAAGTAGGGAAGATCTTTAATCTTAATAGGCCAGGCATCATTTCCAAAGACCAGAATATCCAGTGTATCCTTGGGATAGCGGGTCGTAATTAATTCTGAAAGCGCCATAGCAACTTTCTTGGCTGGCGTGATCCTATCTTCACCGTATAGGATCATGGAATGACTAATGTCTATCATGAGAACTGTGCTCATCTGGGCCTTGAACATGGTCTCTTCTACTACCAGATCATTCTCGGTAAGATGTAGATCTCCGATACCATGATTGATCTGGGCGTTCTTCAAGCTTTCGGTCATAGAGATTCGATCCAGGGCATCTCCAAATTGGTAGGTTCTGTATTCCCCGGACTGTTCGTCTCCGCGTCCCGTGTATTTCGTTTTGTGATTTCCGGTTCCACTGCGTTTCAACTTGCCAAAGATTTGATCCAGGGCTCTTTTCCGAAGGGACCGTTCCAGTTTCTCGGTGATCGACGTTTTTCCTTTTCCCTCTCCTTCGCCACTTCCATCGGGCCGAAACTCTTCACGGATGTAGCCTTTGGCCTTCAGATCCTCTATAAAATCATCAATGGTATATTCTTCGGTGGTCAACTGGTACTCCTCGTCCAACTGGCGCAACCAGTCAATGGCCTCATCGAAATCTCCTGAGGTATGGGTGATCAGTTCCTGAAAAATCTCAAAGAGTCTTTCAAAGGGTGACTGTTCTTTGGGAGTATGTTTGGTAAATACGAAACCTGTAGGTCTGGGTTTTGGCCCCGGGTATTCCGAAGGATTCTTTTTCATCTCTTAAAAATACCACATTTACAAATAAATTGAAACGTATTAACAGCCTTTTAAGAATTGTCACTGCTCATTTTCTTAACTTTAATTTTTAGTTAAAAAACGAAACCAAAGTTCAACCAAAAAATCCCGGCATTCGTCGGGAAGGAATTATGAAAAAACTAATCCTCCTGGCATTGCTATGTGTTGCCACTACCCTTTCTGCCCAAAAACTTTCCATGGACATCCTAAAAGACATGAAACCCCGAAATATCGGTCCGGGTGGTATGTCTGGGAGAGTCACCGCCATTGATGTAGTAACGAGTAACCCGGACATCATGTATGTAGGGACCGCCTCCGGTGGCCTTTGGAAGTCTACTAGTGGCGGAATTAAATGGAACCCTATCTTCGACGACCAGCCCACCGCATCCATCGGAGCTGTGGCTATTCAACAGAGTAATCCTTCGGTTATCTGGTTAGGAACGGGAGAAGGAAACCCCAGAAACAGTTTAAATGGAGGATTTGGCGTTTATAAATCCCTGGACGGAGGGAAGACCTGGAAGTCCATGGGATTGGAAAGAACAAGACATATCCATCGGGTCATAATTCATCCGAACAATCCGGATATCGTATATGTGGGTGCTATAGGTTCTCCCTGGGGGGAACACCCGGAACGTGGAGTCTATAAGACCACGGATGGAGGAAAAACCTGGAACAAAATACTCTTCGCCAATAATAAGACCGGAGTAGCGGATATGGTAATGGATCCTGGCAACCCCAACAAGCTGATCGTAGCTATGTGGGAGCATAAAAGAGATCCCTGGTTTTTCAAATCAGGGGGAGAAGGGTCAGGACTTCACATTACGCATGATGGAGGAGAGACCTGGGAGAAGCGAACGGATGCCGATGGCCTGCCCAAAGGAGACCTGGGCCGAATGGGAATTGCCATTGCACGAAATAAACCTAATATAGTATATGCGCTCATTGAAGCCAAAAAGAATGCGCTCTATAAAAGTGAAGATGGAGGTTTTAATTGGAAGAAAGTCAATGATAATGACGATATAGGAAATCGTCCTTTCTACTACTCCGAAATTTATGTAGATCCGCAAAATGAAAACAGAGTCTATTCTGTCTTCACTTATGTTAATGTGTCCGAAGACGGTGGAAAGAAATTCAATCAGCTCATGCCCGCGTATGGTGTGGACAACGGGGTTCACCCGGATCATCATGCCTGGTGGATCCATCCGGAGAACGGCAATTTTATGATCGATGGAAATGACGGTGGAATGAATATTACCAAGGACGGCGGAAAGACATGGCGTTTCATCGGTAATTTACCGGTGGCACAATTCTATCATATCAGTGTAGACAATGAATTTCCCTACAATGTCTATGGCGGAATGCAAGACAACGGAAGCTGGAGAGGCCCAGCCTATGTATGGCGCTCACAGGGAATTAGAAACAGCTACTGGCAGGAGATTTCTTTTGGAGATGGTTTCGACGTAGTGCCAGATCCGGATGACAGTAGGTATGGTTGGAGTATGAGTCAGCAAGGATTTGTAAGTCGCTACGACTGGAAGACCGGAAATAATTATTCGGTTCGACCCACACATCCGGATCCGGATGTCAAGCTTCGTTTTAATTGGAATGCTGCCATTAATATTGACCCTTTCAATAATAACACTATTTATTTTGGAAGCCAATTTGTGCACAAAAGCACCGATAAAGGGCTTACCTGGAGTATCATTTCCGAAGATCTTACTACAAACGACCCTGCCAAACAAAAGCAAAGTGAAAGTGGAGGACTCACCATGGATGCCACCGGTGCCGAAAACCACACGACTATTCTAGTGATCGAACCCTCTCCCCTGGAGCAGAATATGCTTTGGGTGGGAACGGATGACGGCCGCGTGCACTACACGCAAAATGGAGGACAAACCTGGAACGATGTGAGCAAGAACATCAAAGGACTGCCGGAGGGTAGTTGGATCGTTCAAATTAAGGCAAGTAATAAAACCAAAGGAGAAGCACTGCTAGTTGCGAATGATTACAGACGCTATAATTACACTCCCTATGCCTACAGAACGACCGATTATGGAAAAACCTGGAAACGCATTGTAGACAGTAACGATGTGCTAAGCTATACGCTCAGTATAGTTGAGGATCCTTTGGAAAGAAACCTGATGTTCTTGGGAACGGATGATGGACTTTATGTGAGTATAGATGCTGGAAACAACTGGCAGAAATGGACCCATGGTTTTCCTACTACTTCGGTAAAAGACCTGGTAATCCAACCCAGAGAACACGATTTGGTTATTGGTACCTTCGGTAGAGCAGCCTGGGTATTGGATGATATTAGACCTTTGAGGGAAATCGCCAAAGATCCTTCAACATTGAGTTCAGATTTACAACTTTTTGCGGCACCCACCGCCTATCAGGCGGCCTATCAACAGCCCACTGGCAGTCGTTTTGGTGGTGACGCCTTATACAACGGAGAAAACCGGGAATATGGAGCCCAGCTGAAATACTTTTTTACAAAACCCGTTTCTGCAAAAGACGAAAAAGAAAAAAAGGATGAAGACGAGGAGGTTGTAACCGAAGAAACTTCGGAAACGTCAAAGGATAAAAAAGACGAAATGTCCAAAGATTCTCTGTATCTCAAGATCTATGATGGTGAGCGACTGATACGAACCTTGAAAAGAAAACTTCCCGATAGCACAGGAATTTACACCTGGAGTTGGTTTATGAGAGAAGCTGGTGGAGATCGTCCCTCACGTACTATTAGAAAGCGTCGAGGAGAACCGGGAGGCGTCGAGGTTAAACCAGGAACGTATCGAGCGGAGATTTGGCATATGGAAAAATCATCCTCGACCAACATTAAAGTAGAAAGCGATCCACGGTTAAACATTTCTCAAAAAGCAATCGACGAGGCTTACTCCACCGCCAAAGAAATACAAAAGTTAACCCAGACAGCGGCAGATGCTGTGAAACAGCTTAACGAAAGTAAGAATACGGCGAATGACTTCAGTAAAAAACTGAAGAAAGAAGACAAGGATAAATTCAAGGATGAGATCAAGGCTAGCAAGGCTGTGGTAAAGAAGATAGATTCTATTGTGGCTTTTTATATTGGTAAAGAGGATAAACGACAAGGAATTACTCGAAACCCGGAAGTTAACGTGATGCAACGTATGTTTACGGCCCAACGCTATGTGAATAGCCGACCCAATGGAATGACAGCAACCGAACGACAATTGATCAAACAGGCGAAAGACGCCTTAAATGAGGCGTTACAATCTACCAATGCATTCTTCAATAAAGAATGGCCGGAGTATAAGGCTAAAATGGAAGAAGTACCACTTACTGTATTCAAAGAAATAAAAACATTTCCTACACAATAATAAATGAAATCATGAAAAAACTAGCACTACTTACCCTGGGATTACTGGTTATCTTTTCCTGCAAAGAGAAAGAAGTCGAACAAGAAGTGGCACGAGAGGTAACACAATATTCCATAGAACAATTTATGGATAACGAAAATGCCTTTGCCAATGGATTTTCCGCAGACAAATCCAAAGTTCTAATGACCAGCAACCGCTCTGGAATTTACAATATGTACACCACCTCATCCAAGGGAGGGGAATTGGTTCCGCTCACCCAATCGGATAGCGCTTCGGTATTTGGGATGTCCTATTTCCCGGAGGACGACCGAATCTTATTCCGTATGGATGGAAATGGAGATGAGATCTTCAAGATCTTCGTCATGGACGGATCGGAAATTACCCGTTTAACACCTGCGGAAGATGTTAGAGCTTTGTTTGCGGGTTGGTCTAAAGACGGTAAAAGCTTCTATTACAGAAGCAACGAAAGAGATCCTCGTTATATGGATATTTATGAAATGGAAGTTTCAGACTTCAGTTCAAAAGTGATCTATGAAAATAAGGATGGTATGGATGTAGACCTCATTGGTCCGAATGCTGAGTACTTCGCCCTAACAAAAACACTCAATACCAATGATGCGGATCTGTTCCTTTTCAACACAGAAACGAAAGAGACCGTAAAGATAAACGACAATCAAAGTGGCAATTCGTCCCAGGACTTTTCACCGGACGGATCTGCATTTTATTATACTACAGACGATGGTGCAGAGTTCAGTTATGTAATGAAATACAACATGGCAGATGGTAGTAAGGAAAAAGTCCTTGAAAAAGATTGGGACGTGGCTGCGTACTATTTTACCCATAACGGTAAATATCAGGTTACTTTCTTGAATGCCGATGCAAAGAACGATATGACCGTCACGGAAGTGTCAACCGGAAAGGAATTGGAACTGCCCACCTTTGAAAACAAGGAAATAAGCAGCGCCAACTTCAGCAGGGACGAAACCATGGCCATCCTAAATGTGGGAGGCTCTCACACTCCATCCAATCGTTATGCCCTGGATCTGGCTACTCAGGAGTATCATCAACTTACGAATGTCTTGAACGAGGAAATCGATCAAGAGGATTTGGTTTCGGCCGAAGTGGTGCGCTATAAATCCTTCGATGGCCTGGAAATTCCAGCCATTTATTACAAACCTCACAACGCCTCTGCGGACAATCCGGTTCCAGGTCTGGTATGGGTACATGGAGGCCCTGGCGGACAGTCCAGACAGGGATTCAATTCCACGATTCAGTACTTGGTGAATCACGGATACGCCATACTGGCCGTAAATAACCGAGGTAGTAGTGGTTATGGTAAAACGTTTTATATGATGGACAACCAAAACCATGGAGATAAAGACCTTAAAGACTGCATTGCAGGTAAGGATTGGCTGGCTACGCAAGCCGATATTGACGGAGAACGCATTGGAATCATTGGAGGTTCTTACGGAGGCTATATGACCATGGCAGCACTCACCTATGCCCCGGAAGAATTTGATGTGGGGGTGAATATCTTTGGGGTGACCAACTGGATTCGTACCCTCAAAAGTATTCCACCATGGTGGGAATCTTTCAAAGATGGATTGTACGAGGAAATGGGAGATCCTAATACCGCCGATTCTATTCGTTTAAAGCAAATCTCTCCCCTATTCCATGCGGATCGTGTTACCAAACCACTTATTGTACTTCAGGGAGCACAAGACCCCCGTGTTTTAAAGGTTGAATCTGATGAGATCGTAGATGCTGTGAAAAAGAACGGAGTTCCTGTAGAATATGTACTGTTCGAAGACGAGGGACATGGTTTTGTAAAAAAAGAAAATCAGATTGAAGCCTACGGTAAGATCAGAGAGTTTTTGGACAAGTATCTAAAAGGAGAAGGCTTGGAAGTAATGAATGATGGGGACAAAGTAGAATCTGTAAACGTAGAATAAATATGAAGAAAATCATTTGGGGAATTTTAGGCTTATTGTTACTGAATAGCGCAAATGGCATAAGTCAGGAAACCGGAGAAGATGACTGGGGATCCTGGTTCATGTATTTTGGAACCAATCGAATAAGCGATAAGCTTAGTATTCATACCGAAGCCCAGTATCGAACCTATGAGTTTGGCAGCAATTTCAATCAGTTACTGCTTCGAACCGGGCTTAACTATCATATTTCGGATAAGGCCATGGCAACTATAGGTTATGGTAATATCACTACAGACGGGACTTTTGAAGAACCGGATGGAGAAGAGAACATTGGCGAGAACAGGATCTACCAACAATTTGTACTTCGAAACGCTGTCGGGAAATTCAAGTTTAGCCATCGATACCGCATCGAACAACGGTTTTTAGACAACCCTGTGACCGGCAAGGATACTCAACACAGAGGAAGATACTTCCTTAGAGTTACCTATCCCATAAACGAAACATGGTTCCTAACTGCCTATGATGAGGTCTTTGTGAATTTTCAGGAACCCTTGTTCGGACAAAATCGTCTTTATGGAGCTGTAGGGTATAAATTGGATCAAAATGTTACTTTTCAAATGGGGTATCTCAAAAATCATTTCACGGGAGCAAATTTTGACAGATTTCAGTTAGCAATCTTTTGGAATACCGACTTAAGGAAGAAACAAGAATAAAGACAAAAGAACCTATAACTATTTGGCACACTAGTATTAATCCTGAAAGGAAACCATGCAATGCACTTTGAAATGACATAAATATCGTCTTTGCTCTATTTTCTTTCTTCCATATTTCAACCATCATGAGATCCAGTAAGATCACCTTCACAAATAAACAGGGAGAAACACTTTCCGGCCGTTTGGACCTCCCGGCGAATAGAGATCCCCATAACTTTGCCATCTTTGCCCATTGTTTTACCTGTACCAAGGACTTTTCGGCCGTGCGCAATATTAGTAAAGCTTTGGCATCGGAAGGATTTGGTGTCTTGCGGTTTGATTTTACCGGTTTGGGAGACAGTGATGGCGACTTTGCCGATACTAATTTCTCAAGCAATGTATCCGATTTGGGCTGTGCTGCCGATTTTCTTGCCAGGGAATATAAGGCACCTTCTCTCATTGTTGGCCATTCTCTGGGTGGTGCCGCCGCCATTTTTGCCGCTTCCGAAATTGATACCGTCCAGGCTGTGGCTACTATTGGCGCCCCCAGTAATCCGGTACATGTTCAGAAACAATTAGGCGAAAAAATTGCCGTGATCGAACAAGAAGGCCAAGCGGTTGTGACCCTAGCGGGAAGGGATTTTACTTTTAAAAAACAGTTTATCGAAGACCTGGAAGCCAGTTCCTGTACCGAAGCAGCCCGGAACCTCCATAAGGCCCTGCTCATATTACATTCGCCTCAGGATGCCACCGTATCCATAAAGAATGCAGAAGAAATCTATCACGCCGCCCACCATCCAAAAAGTTTTGTGACTTTAGATGGCTCGGAACATCTGTTGATTGATAAGAAGAACGCGGCCTATGTAGGTAAAGTGGTTGCCGGATGGGCCACACGCTATATCCCAACTCCTAAAGAAGAGGTAATTAAAACTACACATGATGTTGTGGCCAGCCTGGACGATGAAGATGGATTTACAACGCAACTTAAATTAGGCAACCATTACTTCAAAGCCGATGAACCCATGAGAGTGGGTGGAAATGACTACGGCCCTACGCCTTATGAGCTTCTTGCGGGAAGTCTTTCAGCCTGTACAGCGATGACGGTGCAGATGTATGCTAGACGAAAAGGATGGAAGATAGAGAATATCGAGGTGCACACCAGTTATTCCAGGGATTACGCCGTGGATTGCGAAGCCTGTAGTGAAGATTCCAGCGCTAAAATTGACACCTTTACCAAGGAGATTAGAATAGATAGCGACCTGGATGAAAAACAAATTGAGAGAGTGCTTCAAATAGCAGACAAATGCCCCGTGCACAAAACTTTGCACAGCGAAGTGCAGGTAATCACGCGATTGATCTAACTATGTTATCCTCAAAACGATTTGAAGTATCCATAGAAGGAACACACGGTGTAGTGGTTCCGGATAAGGAGGCGCAACCGTTTCTAGATGCGGGTCATTCGCGGGTGGCTATCAGAGCGTATTTCGAAGGAAACGAAATTTCTTTTCACGGCAAGTTACATAGCTACCAGGGAAGATTTTTGATTAGCTTCGGAAAAAGATATCAAAAAGAACTAGGGGTAGATCGTTCAGATTACTTCGAATTGCAACTCTTTGAAAATACCACCAAATATGGAGTGGAAATGCCAGAGGAATTTCAGGCAGTTTTAGATAGTGATCCTGAAGCCTATGAAGGATTTGAAAGGCTTACAGATGGCAGGAAGCGGTCGCTCATCTATTATATTGCTCGCTTCAAAAATTCACAAACCCGTATCGACAAGGCGTTGATCATTTCAGAAAACATTAAAATGGGGATTACAGACCAGCGTGAGTTGATCAAAGATCGCCGGTAGTGTTAAGAAATTGTAATCAATGAAACGAGACGCGCAACCCATCTTCAATAACGGACTCTATCAAAAAAAGACTAACTATGAACCAGAAAATAATGCTTTTATTGGTTTGCTCATTTTTATGGCAAGCCTGTTGCTGGAATGGCGATTGCCCTGATGACGACACTGTCGTTGAACCTAATTTTGAATCTGCATATACCCCTGTGTATATGGGCCGATCTTCTTTCGAGGAAAGTATTGTTTTGGATGCGCCAAAAAACATCATTGAAGCCGGGAAGATTTATGTTTTTCAGGACCTTATGTTTGTGAATGAAGTGAATGATGGATTTCATGTATTTCTGAACTCAGACCCCGAAAATCCTCAACCTATTAGTTTTATCAACACGCCCGGTGCCACCGATGTATCCATAAAAGATGGAATATATTATATCAATCAAGCCGTCGACCTTATTGCGATAGAATTCAATGCCCGGAGCAGCGAACTCAATGTGACCAAACGTATTCGAAACATTTTTCCCGTAATGATCTCTCCGGATGGCTTCTACCCGATAGAAGCTACCGAAAACAATATAGTCGTTGACTGGATCCCAAAAAATTAAGACGATGAAAAAAGTACTTTCTCTTTTATTGATAGCATCTTTAGTATTCGCCTGTAGCCAGGATAATGACAGTGGTTCGGCGCAGCAGGACTCTCAAGGAGGATCTGGTGAAGGCGGTTCTTTGGCTCGATTTGCCATTTCCGGTGATTATCTCTATTCCGTAGATCAATATGGTCTCAATGTATTTAATATTGGCACGGCCACCGATCCTGTTTTTGTAAATCATGTCCCTATTGGATTCGACATTGAAACCATCTTTGGGTTTAAAAATTACCTCTATATAGGATCTCGTAACGGTATGTTTATATACAGTATAGACAATCCTGAATTTCCGGAACAACTATCCGCTGTTGAACACTTTACCGCATGCGATCCTGTAGTGGCAAACGACAACTATGCCTTTGTGACGCTCTGGACCGAGGTAGGCTGTGGGAATAATGTAAATCAGTTGGAAATCTATAATATAGAAGATCCCTTGGAACCGGTGCTCATAAATACCAGAGTTTTGACTGCTCCAAAAGGTTTAGGCCTGTATGGGGATTATTTGTTTGTGTGCGATGACGAAATCAAGATCTTCGACGTCTCCCAACCGGAGAATTCGGTTTTGGTGAATTCTATTGATCGACTTGCCTTTGATGTTATTATCTACAACGATCTCTTAATTGCTGTAGGGGATGGTGGGGTCTTTCAATATAGGCTTGATCCTACGAACATAAATAGCATTGAATCTTTAAGTTCCATTGATATCTAGGCTATTCAAGAAATTTTGCGAAAGCAAAAATAGGTGGTATCTTAGGTGGTCATTAACCTAAAACTAAAACCATGAAAAAACTAAGATCAGGCCTTGTAAGTCTCGCATTGCTCAGTATTGTTGCTTGTAAAGATGATGCAAAGAAAGCCGCTACCGAAGAGGTAGTGGAAGAAGTAAAAGAGGTCGTAGAAGAAATTCCCGAAGAACCTAAAATCGTTGAAATGGTTTTGGAATCCAAAAGCGGTTCTACTGCCAGTGGAAAAATAGCATTCTATGAACAGAATGGTGAAGTAACCATGGAAGCCGCTCTTACGAGTCTGGATGCTGGAATGCATGCCATTCACATCCATGAAAAAGCAGATTGTTCTTCAGCTGATGGAAAATCCTCAGGAGGCCACTG
>JBCBDM010000120.1:0-11762 GCA_038529705.1 Bacteroidota bacterium | reverse complement strand
GCCTGTTTCAGATGTTGCACTACGAAGTCTGTACTGCGTTCTTCAGTGAGCCAACGGTCAAAAATTTCATGACGCATTCTAATTCCAAACGTATTGATACCTAAAAATTTTCCGGTTGAGGTCTCTGTGCATATCGTAATGCACTTGGTGTCGTCCTCATGTTTCCAATGAAAATGGGTCTCGTTTTCCCGGGGCTTTGAAAATACCCAGCCATAGGTTTGATATTCGATATCGAAGAACTTCGCACTATTGAACCAGTGTCCGGGCTTGTATTTCGTTTTGTTTCCACAAAGGGTTTGTGCCAGGGCCTCTCCCATCATGCGACCCGTATACCAAACAGCTTCTATAGGTCGCCTGTTTCCAATAGCTTCATGCTGTTCGGCACAATCCCCAATGGCATAGATGTCTACTATGTTGGTTTCCAGAAAACGATTTACTTTGATGCCTCGCCCCAATTCGATTCCGCTGTCTTTGAGGAAATCGACATTAGGGGATACCCCTGCGGTGAGTCCAACGAGATCGCAGGCAATTTCCTCACCCGTTTCTGCGATGACAGCGGCTTTAGCCTTCCCATGTTCATCTGGTATAATCTCCTTCAGATTTACGCCCAGACGAAGATCGATATGGTGATTTTTAATATGCCTGTTGATCATAGCACTCTCACCATCGGGTAACACCCCATTCCAAAAGCTCTTTTCGCGTACCAGGAAGGTTACGGGAATGTTCCTGGAAGCCAGCATTTCTGCTAGTTCTATTCCAATGAGACCCCCACCAACAATCACAGCACGCTTACATACTTTATTATTAGGAGCATTTTGTTCCAGGGCTTCCAGATCCTGATAACTATAGAGTCCTTGCACTCCGTCCAAATCTTGGCCTGGCCATCCAAATTTATTCGATTTGGAACCTACGGCCAATACCAATTTATCATATTTCATGACCTCTCCTCCATCCAGGAGTAGTTCCTTGTTTTGATGTCTTACTTCCGAAACAAAGGCTCTCTTTAGCTCAATACGGTTTTTTTTCCAAAAATAATTTTCATACGGTTTGGTATGCTCGTATTTCATATGACCCATATAAATGTACATAAGGGCAGTACGGGAAAAGAAATGATCTGTTTCTGCAGAGATGATTGTGATTCTTTTGTCGGACAGCTTTCGGATATGCCGGGCTGTAGTAACACCGGATATTCCGTTGCCAATAATGACGATGTGCTCCATATTTTTTTGAATTGATTCCACCTTGATGCCATAAGACGGTGGTTAAAGTTGGCCTTTCAGTCGAAGTTAAAGTTAAACACATTACACGAGAATTCTTATTTGGAATGAAAATAAATTCCAAAGCAAGTGTAAGGTTTTCAGTTTTTTGGTTCAGAAAAAAAGTGAAAAAGATTGTAAGTAATCCTAAAACACCTCCGACTTAGCCGTCATCAAAATAATATGTATGAAAAAGATAATCGCACTAACAATTGCATGGGTAACTTTCAGTTTTGCTGATGGTCATGCCCAAAGCCCGGAAGATTTTTTTGCCAAAACAGACGTTTTTCTGAAGGCCCATGTTTCAGGTGGAAAAGTAGACTATAAAGGTATTCATCAAAATCAGGCAACTTTGGATGAACTGCTTTCCATAGCCGAGAATATTTCCGTTTCTACTTCCGAAGCAAAGACCTATCAGGCCTTTTGGATCAACGCCTATAATCTGGCTGTAATCAAGGGTATTATCGATAATTATCCCATTAAATCTCCGCTGGATAAGAAAGGATTCTTCGATAAGACGAAATACAATTTGGGAGGAACCTCCATTACCTTAAACGATATAGAAAATAAGAAGCTTCGAGCTAAATTTGAGGACGCAAGGTTTCATTTTGTGTTAGTTTGCGGTGCTCAGGGATGCCCTCCGCTTATTGCTAAAGCCTATACTGCCGGGAACCTTGAAGGTTTATTAGAACAACAAACAATAAAAGCATTGAACAACAGTTCTTTTATTAGAGTTTCAGGAAAAAAAGTTGCCTTTTCCGAAATCTTTAAATGGTACAAAGAGGATTTTGTGAAAGGAGGTCAGACAGAGATCGATTTCCTCAACAAATACAGAAAAGAAAAAGTACCTAATGATGCCAAGGTAACATACTATTCATACGATTGGCGTCTCAATTCCAAATAGAGAAAACTAATCAGTCTTCCCGCTTGTCGAAGCAATTCCCCAAGGTTCGGCAAGCAGCGGAAGCACAATCCTACGCCTTCGGCTTCGGATGGTAATACAATCAGAAAACATATTTTAATAGCTTCTGGATTTTATTCGGAAGTAAAAAACCAAACAAATGAAAATTTCAAAAAGAATACTCATAACCGGATTATTATGTCTCATCTTTTCATCCGGATTTGCACAGGAAGACGAAGAAGAAAATCAAGGATCTGTGATCCAAACCCTTACACCGTCTAAATTAATTGCCAAAGGCCAGTTCGATCTAAAATGGTTTAACAATCTATATACCCAGACCGAAAGTACCTTTAGTGAGGGAACCGAACCCAGAGAAACCTTTTTTACCTCTACTTTGGAAGGGTACACCGGGGTGAGTGATAACAAAAGGGTAAATGTGGGATTGATCCTGGAATTTAGAAGTAATGTGGTCGCCGATCGAAATGCCCTCGACGTCTTTAGTTTTGATGGAGAAACCGGGACCGCACGAAGCGGATTCACCTCTATAGCGCCGTCGGTAAAGGTGGTTCCCTTTGCCAATGTAAGCAACTTCTCTATCCAGAGTTCCTTCTTTATTCCATTGGTGGATAACGAAGTAGAGGAGGGAGTCTTTCTGGACCAGAATGGTTTTATCTGGCAAAATCGTTTCTTTTATGACTATACCTTTCCGGGGGATAAATTCCAGTTGTTTACCGAATTAAATTCGGAGTTGAACTTTGGGAAGGAAGAGGATAGTTTTGCCAACAACAGTTTGAACCTAACACCCGGAGTGTTCTTTAGTTATTTCCCGTCTTCAAAGTTTACAGTTCTTGCATTGGTGCAACATTCACAACGCATCGACCTTGGAAACGAATTTGAACAAGACTTTACCGCAGTGGGAGGCGGGGCTAAGTATCAGCTTACAGATGAGTTGAATATTGAAGCCTTGTATACCAACTTTGTGCGAGGTAATAATACGGGATTGGGAGAAACATTTAATATAGGCTTAAGAGCGGTGCTTTAATAATTTGGTTAAATTAGGCAGTCTAAAAAAATTGAAATGAAATTTCATTTTCTGCTCTTACTTACAATTTTTCCAATGGCTACCGGTTGCCCTCAAAAAAAATCGGATAAAACCACCAAGCTAAATGGAGTGAGTTTTGTAGCTTCTCCTAAACCCGCTACCCAAGGGCATGTGGATGCTGTGTTGCAATTAAATGCCAATTACGCAGCCATCATGCCCTTTGGATTTATACGAAACCTGGAGACTCCGGAGATCGTATTCGATACGGAACGACAATGGTTTGGAGAAACTAAGAAAGGGGCAAAACAATACATTGAGCTACTGCACGGGAGTGAAATAAAGGTGATGTTAAAACCGCAGATATGGATATGGCGAGGGGAATTTACCGGATATTTGAAAATGAAAACGGAAGAGGATTGGAAAACGCTTGAGGCGAGTTATCGTAAATTTATACTCAATTATGCAGGGTTAGCAAAGGAGATGGATGTGGCAGTGTTCTGTATTGGAACCGAATTGGAACAGTTTATAGTGCATCGCCCGGAGTATTGGAAACAACTTATTTCAGAAATAAAACAAATCTATACCGGAAAGTTGACCTATGCCGCCAACTGGGATGAGTACAAACGTGTCCCTTTCTGGAAGGAACTCGATTATATAGGCGTGGATGCCTATTTTCCGGTTTCCGAATCTCAAACTCCGGGTATAGAGGAAGCACAACTGGGTTGGCAGCGTTGGAAAGAAGAAATGAAAAGCGTTTCCAATACGGCCCAGAGGCCCATTCTGTTTACGGAATATGGTTATAGAAGTGTAGATTTTGCAGGAAAAGAGCCCTGGAAAAGCGATATCAATATGACCGAGGTAAACCTGGAGGCTCAAAGTAATTTAACGCAGGCCCTCTTCACCGAACTCTACAAAGAAGATTGGTTTGCAGGCGGCTTTATTTGGAAGTGGTTTATCAACCATGAAAAATCAGGAGGTTCAGATAATAATCAGTTTACCCCACAGAATAAACCCGTAGAAGCATTGATTCGAGAACATTTTAGGACGAACTATTGAAATGGCTTTTCTACATAGGGTTTTTGCTGTCGCTTCCGGCTAGCGCACAACAGATTTCTGAGGTGATCATCCAAGGGAACAAAAAAACGCGTACTAGTTTCATCAAGAAGGTATCGGACGTACAAGTAGGGAGTGTCCTGGACTCTACGGTACTGGAAGCCGATATCATTCGGCTCATCCGCCTTCCGGGAATCGCACACGCCTATTACCAGGTAAACGAACGGGAGGATGGCCAATGCGCCGTGGTGTATGGAGTGGAGGAGAATTTTACCATTATTCCTTCGGCCAATATCTATACCACTAACGACGATGAGTTTGCCTATCGGCTAGGACTTTACGAGTTTAATGGATTGGGAAGAAATATTACCTTCGGAGGATTTTTTCAGCGAGATATCTTCAACAGTTTTGGTATCAATTTTAGAGCACCTTTTCTTTTCGGCCGAAACGCTGGGCTTGCGGTAAACTATCAGGATCTTACCACATTGGAACCCGTTTTTTTGGATGTAGGAACCGCAGATTACCGATATAATAATACCTCGTTCGAGATTTTGGGACTGTATCAGTTCAATTATAAAAATAGAGTGGAAGCTGGAATAAATGTATTTACCGAAGTTTATGAATACCAAACCGGTGCGACCAGCTCCGACGTACCTCAATTCCTGGAAGTGGATAAATTACTGTACAAAGTCATTTACGATTACAATGACGTGATCCGATACTATCAGTACGTAGACGGTTTTAGGAATATCTTCAATTTTCAATATGTCACCAGCAGCGATGCAGCCCTACCTGAGTTTTTGATCGGATTCAACGACTTGATTTATTATAAGCGAATAGGTGAAAAAGGTAACTGGGCCAACCGACTGCGTCTGGGTATTGCCAGTAATAACGATTCCCCCTTCGCCCCTTTTGCGGTAGATAATAACCTGAATATTCGAGGCGTGGGAAATCTTATTGACCGGGGAACTGCAGCGATTGTGCTCAATACCGAATATCGCCACACCCTTTACGAAAAGAATTGGTTTGTTTTACAAGGCAACGTCTTTATCGATGGAGGTAGCTGGCGCAACCCTGGAGGAGACCTGGGCGATTTTGGGGATGCACAGAACTTGCGAATTTATCCAGGGGCGGGAATTCGACTCATTCATAAGTATATATTCAATACAGTGTTCCGAATTGACTACGGCTACGGAATTACCCGCGATGCCACCAGTGGAATTGTCTTTGGGATTGGGCAGTATTTTTAAGGTTTCAGTTTAAATCTCAAAGCCCCCTTCAAAACAAATTCATCGGCGATCGCATTTTCTTTGAGTTTTTTAAAGATAGAGGGCGAATTGTGATTCACTCCATAGCGGGTTCTGTCCATGGTATGGTTAAAGGAAACCCGAATGCCTTCTTCCGAAATTATCAGAGAGGCTTTAATGTCTTCGTCTTGGGCCTCTCCACGTATCGTCATTTTGCCGGTTAAGTTCGCCGTTCCGTTTTCTATCTTCACAGGGCTGGAAAGGATAAAGGTGGCAACCGGAAACTTCTTCACATAGAAGAAATCTTTAGCGCGTAGATGATCTCTCAATTGAGTGTTTTCCTGCTCGAGGGTTCGCATGTCTACCACCATGCTTAGGGCCGTAATTTCTTCCGAAGTATAGCTAATGGATCCGTTGAGTATCCCCAGGGTACCTTCCGGGGCATAGCTACCCACGGCCGCACGACCTATCCATGAAATGGTCTGTTCGTTTTCTGATATATTCCCCTGCTGTTGTGACCAAAACGGGAAGGTAATTAGGATGAATAATAAGTTGAATATCGTTTTCATAGTTTAATTTTTTGATGTCAATAGATGGGAAGTGGTATGGATGGTTTCATATCCGCAAATGGTTTCACCATCTGGGGTGGTGCCTATGAAGTACCATAGGGCCCATCCTCCGTATAAGTTCTTGTCTATTCGATAATTTTTTGCCCAGGTATAGGGTTCTGCCTGTTTCATCACCTGCTTTTTGGTGCCAAAGGTCTTATCCAATTCTTTGAGGGGATACGATCGTCTCAGGTTCCATTTTCCGTTATAGAACAAGTAGGCACCATATTCTATGATCTTAATTTCACTTTCCTTGCAAAGAATGGAAGTCATGTGTTTCCAGTAGTATTCGTCCCCTATCTGAATAGGATCGTTTTCCTTGGGAAATTGAATGACTTCGATGGCTCGTCTTAAGTCCTGAAGTTTTTCAGGCAATGGTTCGTCTGTGGGAGTGCCAAAATCTCTTTGACCTAAAAGGGTTCCCGTGACCAACAGGGCTAGTAAGTACAATGATCGTTTCATATTACTTTTCCTTTTTTGCAGTCCACACGGCCAGAAAACCTCGGTCTCTGGCATGGGTAGTTCCATGCAGCACCCCGTCTTTTAGATAGAAAGTGGAGTAGTACTCACCACTGTTGTCTCCGGAGATAAGGGCTCCGTAAATAATTCCCAGTTGGGTATTGATTCGTCCTTCTCTCATTTTTACCGTGCGACGATAGAATTCTCCCTCCATGCTATTAGCGGTTACGGAAGTAATTTCCATCCTGGCAAAATTTTCATCGGTGGTGTCTTGTGGGCTCATATCGAGTTTCCATACACCCACTAGTTGTTGGAGGTCGGTTTCAGAAACCTGAGCACAGGACTCTAAGCCAAATGCTATGGTGAGAATAAATAATGCAATTCTTAAGTTGGATGTTCGTTTCATCTTTTCAGTTTTTTAGATTACTGAAGCAAAGATGTGGGAATTGGTCTATTCCAGTCGTTGCGATTTGAAAACTGAAACGTTTTTTGAGGTGTCAATTTTAAAATTGACACGTGGAATCCTACTGTTTAAGGTGCTTTGGGGATTTTCCTGTGATTTTGGTCACGGTCCGGTTAAAGGATGCCTTAGAGTTGAAACCGGCCTCAAAAGCCAGGCTAAGTAAGGTGTATTTATCACTTTCCGGCTTCTCGAGCAGTAGTTTTAATTCTTCAAAACGAAGTTCGTTGATATAATCACTGAACTTTTTGTTGAAGACCGACGTAAGGGTTTTGGTCACCAAATAAGGTTTGGTATCTATGGCTTCGGAAAGCAACCCTAAGGTGAGTTCCGGATTTTTAAACAACTGCTCCTTTTTCATCTTGAGATCGATCTTTTCAGCAATACTCTTAAACTGTTCCAGTTCTTTTTCCGAAGGAATTTCAACTTCTTTCAACGCGACCGTATTCCTTCTCGAAAATCCTTCCAGTCCCAACCAATAGGTAATAACAGCCATGATGATAAAGATGGGATATCCAAAGAAATTCAGGTCTAAAAAGAAGTAGTCTATAATAGTGAGCAAGGTGAAGAGTATGGAAAATATTACCAATGAAATAACTACCCTACGAATCCATTGGGTGTTTTCTGATATCAACTTGTATCCCGGAATCTCCGGCGGATGCTTGAGTACTTTTAAGGCCTTATTCGAATAAAGAATGATGAGCCCTCCGCCAATCACGTACATGGTAGGGTAGTGCATCCAAACTACATATCCCCAATACCCCAACCAGGTTAAACTCTCCCGGGTCCCATCCCAGTAGAAATTTTGCGCCTTAATGAAAAAGCTCCAAATCACCTCTATGATCACGGGTAAAAAATGGATCCAATGAGCCGCCCTTAGTTTGAACTTTGGGTTTACATAACTCAAGGCAAAGAAATAGAGGAGGGCACCGTATATCCAGTTGAATTCCAGTAAAATATAGTACCAGGTGTCATAACGGCCCAACCCGAAAAAATGTAGGATCTCGGCAATGAGCCGATAGGAAAAAAAGAAAAGGATGGTTGCTAAAAACCGATTGGCTGTCTTGTGAATGGTTTTGGTGCGCCACAATATACTGCCGTAAATGATACCCTGGATCGCCCCAATGGCTAAAAGAATAACGAGAATGGTTGTCTTAGTTTCCACCTCCCTAAAGATAAAGAAGTAGAATTAAGATGCAATATTCTTTTTATAATAACGGAACAATTCGTCCGCATCGGCTCCAAAGAACTTCTTTACATAAATCGCCCAAAAGTGATATTGTAATCGCCAAATGCCTTTGTCCTCATATCGACGGGCAGAGGTAGTTAGCCAATGGGGAATGATCACAAACTCATTGCGCTTGTATAGTTCATTGATCAAGACATAGTCTTCATAGATGGTATAGCTTTCGTCGAAACCACCGATCTCTTCAAAAAGTTTTCGAGTGATAAACTGACTCTGATCCCCACCCCGGCATGCCTTGGATTTAAATTTGGTAAGCCATCCAGCCAAACGTAACCACCAGTGAGAGTTGCGAAATTTCATTCGGAAGCAACCGGCACGGTTCCCCGCATGCACCTCTTCTATAATAAGGGTGTCAAAATATCTGGGAGGAAAGGAATCGGCGTGTAGAAAGTAAAAGATACTTCCAGTGGCTTGGGTTACACCAGTGTTCATTTGCCGTGCCCGTCCCTTTTCAGAAGTAAGTAAAATAGTCGTAATGGGAGCACTTTCTGCAAATTGAGCTACCACGCCTTGCGTGTTATCCTCACTGCCACCATCCACCACAATGATCTCTGAGATATTTCCTGCTCCGGAATTTTCTATCAAATGAGAAAGTAAGGATTCAATGGTTTCAACTTCGTTTAGAACAGGTATGATCACAGATATCATAAGGCAAATATAAGGTTATGGGTTTTCGACTCCACTCGCGCTAACATTAATTTTGTTCGTTTAAATTCCAGTTGTATTCTTTGTAGTTCAATGGAGAACCTTGAGATATCTTGGTGTTGCTGTATTGGTTTATATAAGCGACAACGTCTTGCTCACCATTCACTGTGTAGTCTTTTCGATACCAATCGAAGATGGAAGAAAGTTTAGGGTTATTGGCCGAAATCTCATTCTTAGGGCCATTGATGAATTCTTGTGCCGCACGATCCAGTTGTTCGTTGATCCTTGCTGCGGTATAGGCCTCACCTAAGAGGTTAGGACAGGAGATAGACGCACAATTAATGGCAAAGTGAATACGGGGCTCCTCCATTTTTCTTAAAATCCCATTTTCAATCCCTCCCAGAGAAAGATTATTTTTTCCAATGGGGACGATTCCACGAGTCCAGGGGCCGTTGATGTCCTTGATGCTTTTAACCGGATAATTGTCCAAAATAAGGTCTACGGTATAGGCGTTGTAAAGATTGATGTAATAGGCTAATAACTCTTGAACACTCCAGGCTTTCGATGGTTCCTGAGAGGATAGGTACTGAAGATAGGTATTGAGGGATTCGCGATCCTGTTTGAATCCTTTATAATCTACAAGGCCGTCTTGATCCACATGTTTTTTTAATAATTGATCCCATTGTGAATGATCCAGATTCACTGCCGAACCAGAGGCGGTTGAGACCAACGGAGTTTTTACTTTTTTCACCGGTTGTCCCTGACTGCTAATTCCAGCAGCGGAGAACAGTGCACAACTTTGTAGACTTACCAAAGCCAATAGGAACAGGGTTATTTGGATGATTTTTTTCATAATCTTAGTTGTTTAAGGACCAATCATAGGTTTTGTAGCTCTTCTTTGCTTTAGAGCTGATGGGGGTATTCGAATACTTATTCAGGAAATCGATAAGGGAGCCATCCGTTTTGAAATCCTTAGCAAACCAGGAGAACAACTTGGAGATCTGTATGGAGTTTTCGGACAAGGTGTTTCTCTGAGTGTCGTTCACAAAAGCACGGGCCAGGGCATCTAGTTGGGAGTCGACTTCCACACTGGTAAAAGCTTCATTCAACAGTGGTGGGCAGGAGAAAGAAGCACAGTTAATTCCGAAGTGAATACGCGGCTCGTCCATTTTTCGCAGGATTTGATGTTCGATCTCATCCAGATTGTACCATTTGGAACCTAGTTTCCAGAGTCTTTGATTCCAGGGTTTGTCAATATCCTTAATGCTTTGAAGGGGTAAATTGCGGAGGATAAGATCAATGGTCATAGCATTATAGGCATTCATCCAATAGGCTAATCGATCTTCCTGTGTCCAACTTTCTTGCGGCATATGGGCACCTAAGGAAGCGATATAATCTCTCAGGATACCTTTGTTTTGTCTAAAACCCTCGTAGTTTACACGTCCGTCCTGGGAGACGTGTTCTTTTAGGAGTTCATTCCAAACCGAATGGTTAAATACTTCGGGCGTGGTTTCAACGCCAATGACCATATCCTCAATGATATCCCCTTCTTTAGGTTCGATTACCTCTTCCATCTCTTGCTTGGTTTTGGTAGGTTGTGTAATCTCCTTAACGGTTTCTACAGGCTTAGTCGTCACAGTGTCCATGGCAGGTGCCGGAGTTGTTGTTGCCGTTTCCGAAGTCTTTTCAGAAGGGTTCTTCACTACTTTTTTAGAGGTGCCGCATGAGACCCCCACTAAAGCCAAGGCACATAGAATCCATATATTTTTCATATAACAGTTTTGTTTGTATCCCTATCTACGAAATACGCTACTTTTTGGTTTTCAATGGATATATTTCTTGTTCCAAAAAACCTTTTGGGAAGGTCTCATCTCCTTCAAATCCAAGCTCAATATCCCTTCCATCATGTGGAATATGGCTTGTTTTAAAGAGATAATCCCATACACTAAGCGTTAGTCCAAAGTTTACGCCATACTTTACATTAGGAGGCAGATTTTTTGCGTGATGCCAGATATGCATCTTGGGATTATTCAGAATATATTTTAGGAATCCATAGTCCCAACCCAGGTTGGCATGGTTGAGGTGGCCAATGGTAAGGGCAAAGAAATGTACAATGGCAACATCTGTTGCGTCGAATCCGCCAATGACCGCTATAGGGATATATAAAAGTGATTTATACACCACAGGTTCCATCCAGTGATAGCGCAAGTGAGCGGCAAAGCCCATTTCCTTCACACTGTGGTGAACCTTATGGAAATTCCACAAAAACGGGACGCGATGCAACAAGCGATGGGTATTCCACTGCACAAAGTCTGAAACCAGGAAGAAAACCAGAAGGCCCATTCCGTAGGGGAGGGCATCTATATCGAACAATTCAAAATCTGAAATGGTGATACCAAATCCGGAAAGCAGATCATCGAATAGCGCAGCGGTGGTGTTGGATAAGGCGATAAATACGATAAGATTCAGTAGGAAAAAGTTGAAGAACATATAAAAGGTATCCAACCAAAAATCCTTTCTAAAAGCTTTCTGGTTCTTTCGCCAGGGGAAGGCCAGCTCCAGTCCCCAGACTACCAGGGATACTATGATCAATCCATAGAAATAGTTTTCCCAATGGAATCGGGTGATCTCATTTACCTGGTAATTGAAATAGCCGGAATAAGAGTCCTTGAATATGTCTGCGTATTTATTCAATTTAGGAATGCTTCAGCCTTGTTACTATGATCATGACGATCTCACAAATTAACGATAACTTAAGGATATTTCCGATCTTTAAGTCTCCTTAAAGAAAAAAAACTAACGTAGATGTAACTTTTTTACAGCGGGTAGGTCTTCATAACAAAAC
>JBCBDM010000119.1:0-11793 GCA_038529705.1 Bacteroidota bacterium | reverse complement strand
CAGGTCGGCCCAACGCGGTCCATAGTTCGCTCCTTAGCTGTACGACTGCGGTAACTCAAGTTATACAATCTGCTTTGGAGCACAAATACCTACTATTAGATATTATTTTAAAACATCGCTCGCCTTCACTAAAGTTTTGGCGAGCTTAGATCTTCCTTTGCTGTAAGCTTCGGAAGTTAAGGACAAATATCGGTAATTAATCAGAAAATTCACTATTCAGAATACCACACTTTTGTATTTTTGGGGAAATACATTGCTAGCATGGATATTAACTTCAACAAGAACGAAGACCACAATAAACTCCTCCTTTCAGACTTACGCCGAAAACTTGCCAAAGTAAAGCTTGGCGGAGGTGAAAAACGCATTGAGAAACATCACGCCAAGGGTAAAATGACCGCCAGAGAACGGATCGAATACCTGCTGGATGATAAAAAACCATCTATAGAAATTGGTGCTTTTGCCGGGGAAGGAATGTACGAAGAACACGGAGGCTGTCCCAGTGGTGGTGTAGTAGTAAAGATGGGCTATGTTCAAGGCAAACAATGTATCGTTGTGGCCAACGACGCCACGGTAAAAGCGGGTGCCTGGTTTCCCATTACCGGAAAAAAGAACCTTCGAGCCCAGGAGATCGCCATGGAGAACCGATTGCCCATTATCTATTTGGTAGACAGCGCCGGTGTCTATCTGCCTATGCAGGATGAGATCTTTCCGGACAAAGAACACTTTGGACGTATTTTTAGAAACAATGCGGTGATGAGCAGCATGGGCATTACCCAGATTGCTGCCGTTATGGGTAGCTGTGTGGCGGGCGGTGCCTATCTTCCGATTATGAGCGATGAGGCCCTTATTGTTGATAAAACCGGGAGTATTTTCCTGGCAGGAAGCTACCTGGTAAAGGCGGCGATAGGAGAAAGTATCGATAACGAAACCCTGGGGGGCGCTACTACACACTGCGAAATAAGTGGCGTGACGGATTATAAAGCCAAGGACGACAAGGACGCCTTGAACACCATTCAAAACATCATCTCCAAGATCGGTGACTATGATAAAGCCGGATTCAATAGAATCAAGTCAGAAAAGCCCATTCATAAACAAGAAGATATCTATGGGATTTTACCCAGATCGCGAGCCGACCAGTACGATATGCGAAGCATTATTGAACGCTTAGTGGATAACAGTGAATTTGACGAGTATAAAAAAGGCTATGGTCAGACCATACTCACCGGATACGCTCGTATCGATGGCTGGGCTGTAGGGATTGTTGCCAATCAGCGTATGGTGGTAAAGACCAAAAAAGGCGAGATGCAATTTGGTGGGGTGATCTACAGCGACAGTGCGGATAAAGCCACCCGTTTTATCGCCAATTGCAATCAGAAAAAAATTCCGTTGGTATTCCTGCAAGATGTCACGGGTTTTATGGTTGGGAGTAAAAGTGAACATGGAGGCATTATTAAAGATGGAGCGAAAATGGTGAATGCTGTGAGCAACAGTGTGGTCCCTAAGTTTACCATCGTTATAGGGAATTCCTACGGCGCCGGAAACTATGCCATGTGTGGAAAGGCCTACGACCCAAGGTTGATCGCGGCCTGGCCTAGTGCTAATCTGGCCGTAATGAGCGGAAACAGCGCCGCTAAAGTATTGCTTCAGATAGAAACCGCTTCCCTAAAGAAGCAGGGCAAAGATATTTCCGAAGAAGAAGAAAAAGAACTCTATGACAAGATCAAGGCGAGATATGACAACCAGATCTCTCCCTATTACGCCGCTTCCAGAATATGGACCGATGCTGTGATTGACCCGTTAGATACCCGAAAATGGATCTCCATGGGGATAGAAGCAGCAGATCATGCGCCTATAGAAAAGCCCTTTAATTTGGGGGTGATCCAGGTGTAGGTTTGAAGCACGAAGTCAGAAGTCAGGAGTCAGGAGTTGGAAGTTAAGAGTCGGAAGTCAGCAGTCGGAAGTCGGTGCTTCCACCCTAGCCTGCCGCCAGGTGTTCTTTCGATGTGTGTTGCCAAAACTATATCGGTGGCACTAGCGAACTAAGGAAGTAAATCATATCTTCTTGCCGAAGTATCTTACGAAGGCAGGTACAAAACCGTTGTGTGTAATTATGACGAAACAAACAAAAATCATTTTATTTTCAAGTTTAGCGATAGCTGTTGGCTTTCTTTCTTATTGGCTCTTTCGGATTGAGATAAAAGATTATTTTATTTCCAAACACGTGATTTATTGGACCAACGATGTGAAAATCAACTATGCTGACTTTAACGACGAAATTGACCAAAACTCTGATAGTAACATTTGGTATTACCACGGACTTTATTTAAAATCGACTAACATTGAAGATGCTTTTGTCCGAGCCATATTTGACAAAAACAAATCTTGGGTTAAGGATACTACCCAGTTCAATTATCAAAAGGCAATGAAATTGCAAAAAATTCGATTTGATTTATACGAAGTATTTGCTCGAAAATTTAACAAAGAGATTGATAAAATTAGATATAAATCTGGCAAGAAGTTTTCTGATTTGGAAAAAATCGGAGACAGCATATACGCTGAATTATATAAGTTAGATGATGAAATTTATGAAAGTGATTTGACAATATCTGAGACTATAGATCTTTGGCGGCCAAAGATTGACTTTATGCTTAGCGAAACGAAAAAATAGCCGCGCCCAACAACACATAACAGTACACAACTAGTTTTAGGCTAACTCGTAGGTATATCAATCAAAAAAACATAACTTACCGACTGAAAGTAATAACTACGGGGCTTTACTATAGCTACTGAATCGCACGCATTCGCTTCTTCGTTTTAGTTGCGCCCACCCAAACAGGTCTGGCTGAAAGAAATGGAGATCGGCAAACTAAAATTCCCTTGCAATTCGGTGCCGCATGTCGCCAGCCTTCTTTGCCGAAGTAGTCCGGCTACGAAGGCCGAACAAACGTTACTTGCCTAACGATTTACCTGCCCTAGGCATGGCAGGCAGGAACTGAACCGTTGTAGATAATAATAACACTCAAAAACACAAATGAAAAATCCAAAGAAGGATGGTCATAAAAAAGACTTTATGGAGAGCTGGAATGCTATTGAAGCGTTTTACAGTTCCTTTAGTGGTAATTGGATTTCAATGGGGAAAGATGCGTTACGCTTGATTCAACAAATGCGAGATTTGGGGCTTGATGAAAAACTTAGAGCCGGCCAATCTTTGACAACCTTCTTCTTATCAAGGAATAGAAACCATGGTTTAGATAAAGAACCCCATATACAGATCTCATTTCTTGGAAATAACAAAATGAATGTTGTTTCAAGTTTTAATGGAGCGGGGCTTTTTAATGAACAACATATAGGTAAGGAATGTGAAGTTCATTATTCCGGATATCTTCCGGAAATGATTCACAAGCTATTGGAGCAAGAAATAATCCGGAATGAGTATGAAGACGACAACCTTAATGCTTTTTTTGCTGCTATAGATACTGATTAGTACCCATTAGAATTTTGAGTAGAGTCGCAGTAAATATCAAAACCGATGATTGGAATAAGATTATTTCTGATTTAAGAGAAAAGGGGTGGAAAAGAACTTCAAAATATTATGGTTTTGACGCTGGAATCGATCATGATTTTCTAATCTTAAAAAGAGCATCTAAAAAAATAACCTTCGGATGGTCCAACTGGTTCGAAGGTGAGATTAATTGCACGGATGAGCTATTCGATTTCCTTAAATCCGAATTTAACTTGACTTTTGAATATGGAGAACCTGAAGCATTGAAACTCTATCTGAAAAGTTAAACCAATACCAAGCGTAGATAAAACGGCACACAATAACGTATAACGATTTACACCTAGTTAAATTCTAACTCGAAGACCTTTCAATTAAAAAACATAACTTTATCCAAGGGATCTAATCAAGTGACCACGACCCGCCCGTACCGAACGCGAGCCTGACAAGTCATTCTGGCGGGGTACGTTCGGGCGGGAATCATACCTGCCTGTCGGTTTACCAGCCGTAGGCATGGCAGGCAGGAATCTATACAAAAACGTTAGGTACAATTAGAACGAAATCGATAATGCCGTCCAATAAACTTGAAATATTTAGAAATGAATTTTTGAACGCCAACTCTTGGGCTCAAAGAAAAGACGGTGTACCTCTTTATCTTCTTGACAATTTAACAAATGAAGAACTTGAAATTGCGGAAAACGAGTTAATAGAAAATTTAGATCTAAAAGATGATTGGCCAATTAATGGGCTTGGACATATAAAATCTAAAAAGGCACTCCCTAAACTTTATGATTTACTTGAGAAGAGTAAAAAAGGAATGAAAATTTCAATAGCACACTCAATTTTTCAAATATCAGAAGATAAGGAGATGACAGATATCGTGCTTACAGAAATGCCAAAACTAAAACATTGGACTGAAATCATACACATTCTTTATCTTTTACCCATATTCAAAGACGCTAGAATTAACTCAATCCTGAATGGTTACAGGGAACATAAACATTATTTGGTTGCTTATAACGCAACCCAAGCTATGGGGCTTTCGACCAAGGAAGTGGTTGAAAAGTTTAGAGATAAAAAAGCGGCACGTCATAATGGCCATAATTCATTGTGGCAGAGGGTTAAAACAAAGTTTCATTTATAGAAATCATAGTCAAAACCATTAGCAACAACACCATTAATGACAGAAAAATCAAAAAGTTTTAATCCTTCGTTTGATGCAGAGTTCTGTACAACTTTGGAATTCAGATTGTGCAGAGAGTTTGACATTTCAAAGGATGACGAATTACGAAGATTTTGGTGTGACGGGGTATCTTGGGCTCCATTTTATAGTGATAAAGTCAATGAAGAATATCTATCGGCACCCAATGTTCTGAAAGAAAATAAAATTCAAACGACTGCTTGGCTTGGTGTAAGCGGACAAGATCGATACGAACTTACCATATGGTTAGGATCAAAGTCCCGATCGAACTACAAATTAGGCATATCCCTTTTGGACTGTGTGCCTGAAATTGAATCCGATAAAAATTGGGTTACAATTGATGTGGAGAATCAAAAGATTCAAATAATTCTGGATTAGTGGCCAGTAGCTAACAATGTACAACAGTTGATGTCTAGTCCCGTTCTAACTACAATAATTCTCAATTAAAAAACATAACTTTAGCCGAAAGATATACTCAAGTGGCGGCGATTCAGCCGCCCAAAGGCCGAACAAACGTTACCTGCCTGCCGAAGTATCGTACGAAGGCAGGTACAAAACCGTTGGCAACAAGCTGAAATCATAAATATGAAAGAAATATTTTTAGTAGTATTAATTCTTTTTTTAGTTGGATGTAATGAAGAAAAGGTAATTGATGGGAAACTCATATTGGAGAAGGCTATAGTTGAGCACGATTCATTAAGTAATTGGAATAAAGTTAAATTGAATTTACACATCCAGGAACCAAGAATCTCTAACCCTTATCGATATTCCATAATTACTTTGGATAATTCAAATGATTCTTTCAAATTAAAAAGAAACAGAGACCAATACATTTCGGAACATATAGTTAATAGCGATGGAAATAGTTTCACTCTACTGAATGGGCAAACAGCCGTTGACTCAATATTGATTAAGAAGTATAGATTGAATGCCGCACGAAACATAGGTTATAAAAATTTCTATAAATTACTTTATGGCTTACCTATGTCTCTAAACAATTATCTCGAAGAAATTATTACAACATCTGAAAGCATCTTTAACGAAGAAGAATGTTATAAAATAGAAATGCAACTCAAAGAACCCGTCATATCAGAATATTGGAATTTATTTGTATCAAAATCTGATCTGGAGATTAAAGGAATTGAGATTCTTCTTCCAGACAAACCAGATGGTGGTGATAGAATTTACTTCGATAAGTTAATAACTGTTGGAGGAATTAAAATACCTCGAGTAAGACATTGGCATGAATTTAAAGACGACACTTACTCTGGAACAGATTTAATTATTAAAGAATTAAAAGAATAAGCCCGTGGCTAACAACCTATATAATTTAAAGCTAGCGTGAGTCTAACACCGAATTTGAATTACTTCAAATTCACTAACTTCACTACTGAAAAATAAATCAACATGGCTTATCACGCCTTCCTCACCCCCAATCAAGTTAGGGTCGTCGGAGGCAGTACGGCTGAATCGCCCGATTCGCTTCCCGCATCACCTTCGTCAAGACTTCGGTGAGCGTTCGTTCCGAAGCTGCCACAAGCCCGTATAAGGATTATCGCCAAAACCGTTGTACGCAATTAATACAAACGATAATGAAAACACCTTTTAAGGTATTCTTTTTACTCTTCCTAACTATTTATAGTGCAAAATCTTTCTCACAGAAAATAGTCGAATTTTACGAACCAGTAAAAAATGATAGCCTAAGGGTAGGAAATGGAGAAAATGACTTTTTGCCTCTTATTCAAAAAGGATATACTCTAATGCTTCCAGATCATAAGAAAGTAAAAGGTGTTCTCATTTTTCTCGAAGACTCAAAGTATGACAAAAAGAATAGGAGCTCAAAGCAGATGTATGCACAAGCATCGGAAAAAGACTTTGCAGTATTGTCAGTTTCAACCGAAATTCCTCTTGACTTTTACTTTTCTAAATCATCTATGAATTCTACCCATCAACTAATTCGAGAAGTCTTTGATGAACATAATTTACCCAATGACAACATATTCTTTTTAGGAGCAAGTTTAGTCGGACATAGAGCAATGCGATATATTAAATTTATTAAAGAGGGTAGTTTTCAGTTTCAACCCAACATAAAAGGCATTGTCATTTGCAATTTTACAATGGATTTTACAAGAAAATGGCATCAACACAAACGTGATATCAGAATTAATCTAATCGACCTTTGGGAACCAAAATTCATAAACTATTTGTTGGAAACACATTTGAAAGGTACGCCCAAAACCAATCCCGAGAGTTATCACAATTTCTCATCATACAGCTACTTTGATGAAAAGAATGAAAATGTTAAGATGTACAAAGACTATTCGGTTCGAGCGTATATAGAGCCCGCAATAAAATATAAACTGACAAAACAACTAAGAACCTTATACGAGAATAATTCGACAGATATAGTTGGTTTTTTAGCTGAACTAAGACTGGCAGGAAATGAAAATACTGAATTAATTGTATTACAACCAGAGGATAATCCATCTATAAAAAAGAATACGCAATCCACCTGGGATGCGATAGATAAAGATGAACTTATGGACTGGATTCAAAAACAGACCGTAAAATAACTGCGTACAACCATATAATCGCTGACGCCAGTTCGCTTGTGAAGTAAATCATACCTGCCTGCCGAGGTATCGTACGAAGGCAGATACAAAACCGTTGGCATTAATTAATAGAAACCATGTGCAGATATGCGATGACATCATATAAACCTCACTTTGCATGTTTTAGTTGCAGAAAATCTTTCAAACGTAGGTTATTAAGGGATATTGAAGGTGGTCATTCGGATTCATATGAGAAAGTGCCAGCGAAATGTCCAGAATGCGGTGAACTTATGGCAAATATGGGTCTAGATTTCAAAGCACCAAAAAAAGCAGATTCTAAGGCCTGGAGTCATCTCAAGAATCTATATAATGTCGGAATTGCATTTCACTCATGTGGATGTTCAGGTCCGGGATATGTACCTCGTGATATATCGGAACTGGTTAAACACTTTGAACAAATCAAAGAAGGATACTTAGAACATCAACAGTTTTGGGCACGAAGAGAAGGGGACCCTATCGGACAAAGTGCTGTGGTTAAAGATCTACATAAAAATTCCACTTACCTTTATAGTATCCCGAATAAACTTAAAAGCGGATCTCGCAATAAGCCACGCTACGATTCAACAAAAGCGCAAATATATTGGAATGAAAGAGTGAAAGGGATTGAGGATAAAATTGCTTATTTAACTAATACCAACAACGTATAACGGTTTATAGATCATCTCAATCTAACTCGAACTATTTTCAATTAAAAAACATAACTTTAGCGGAAGGATACAATCAAGTGGCGCTAATTCAGTCGCCAAGCCTCCCGCCAAGTTGATAGCCGAGACCTTTGGGCGACATTTGACTAAAGCTAATTATAAAAAATATGACAAGACAGGAATTTATAAAGATGTGTACCCTTTTAGGAATTAGTGTGCCTTTTCAATCTGTTTTAGCATCATGTACATCGAATGACGATGGTACAGTAACAAACTTTACCGGAAAAGTAGTAATCATTGGAGCGGGTGCCGCGGGTCTAACCGCCGGATATCTTTTATATCAGAAGGGAATTGAGTTTCAAATATTGGAAGCTTCTTCCGTATATGGTGGCCGAATGAAAATAACGACAGATTTTGTTGATTTTCCTATTCCTTTGGGAGCAGAGTGGTTACATATAGAGAGAGGAATTTTCGACGAAATTATAAATAATCCTTCGATACAAGTGAACATTGAAACTACACCTTACGACCAAAATGTGGATTATGGGCTGTTTGAAGGACAACAGGTATCTATGGCGGATTTGGGTTTTGATATTGACCAAAAATTTATAAACTCTTCCTGGTTCGATTTTTTCTCGCAATATATTGTCCCAACCATACAGAATAAAATAGCATTTAATCAGATTGTGGAATCTATTGATTACGCTAGTGAGAATATCATTGTAAATACGGTAAATGACGAATTTACAGCCGATAAAATCATTATCACCACCCCGGTGAAAATATTGCAAAACGGTTCAATTTCATTTACACCTCAATTACCTGACAGCAAATTGAATGCAATAAACGATGTGACGGTTTGGGATGGTTTTAAAGCGTTTATTGAGTTTTCAGAAAAATTTTATCCTACTGCCGTTGGCTTTAACATTATACCTGAATCGGCAGGACAAAAGCTTTATTATGACGCCTCTTATGGTCAAAATTCAAATCGACATATTTTAGGTCTATTTACGGTTGGCTCCGGAACACTTCCCTATAGAGAATTATCGGATAGTGAATTAATTGATTATATCTTACAGGAGCTCGATGGAATTTTTAACGGACAAGCATCATCAAATTACATACATCATATTTCACAAAATTGGAATAATGAACCTTTTGCTCAAGGGGCTTACGTCTATGACGACGAAGATTGGAGAAGAATAAGAACGCTGGGAGAATCGGTTAACAACAAGTTGTATTTCGCAGGAACGGCATACACAACAGGAGAAGATTGGAGTAGTGTTCATACGGCCGCACGTTCGGCAATAAGGGCTGTGAATGAAATTACACAGTAATAAATTAACAGGCTACAATGTTGTATAAAGAGCCTTGTATACCATTTAAAAAATTTCCGTGAAAGAAATAACAATTAAAAAAGGGGAAGTAATCCAGCGAAGTGGAGAAACGGGTACGAAAGTATACCATGTTAAAACCGGACTATTACGAAGCTACTCTATTGATAATAATGGCAAGGAAAATGTTTTCATGTTTGCCCCTGAAGGATGGGTTATTGCAGACACCTGTGAACCTGAAGCAAAGTCAGTTCTCTTTATCGATGCATTGGAGGATTCGACCGTTGTTGTACTTAAGAAAGACCTCGAAAGGGAAAAACAACATGTGGGAGCGCTCACAAAAAGGTTGAATGCATTACAAAAACGTATTTTGATGCTTATTAGCACCAACGCCATAGAACGATATGAATACTTCATTCAGACCTATCCCAATATTGCACAGCGTGTTCCGCAACATATGATCGCCTCCTATATTGGTGTTAATCCTGAAACGTTAAGTGCTGCCAAGGCCAAACGACTGAAAGAAGGCAATTAATTTATTTCTTATGAAATCATAATGGACAGGTTTTCTGTCTGATTTAACTTTGCTACTTCAGCAAAACATATCATTTAGAAATGAAAATTGTATTAAAAATATCGGCAGTACTTTGGATCATTTGGGGACTTGTTCATATTCTAGCAGGAGTAATGACTATAAAAGGAATAGTAACTAACGACATTTCTTCTTCGGTTGCAGGAATTGCTGATGCCGTTGCCCCGGAATCATTACAAATGGACTATCCCAAAGCAGCAGGTGCCATAATCGGACAACATGGATTTAATCTACTGTGGATTGGATTGGTCACATTCATATGCGCTTTCTTCGTTTGGAAAGGAAATAAAAATGCCATATTCCTCGCTGCAATAACAGGAGGTTTAGCAGATTTAGGATATTTCCTATTTATGGATTTAGGTGGTTACGTAAATTTTATGCCCGGAACTGTAATGACCATCGTTTCATCTTTAGCAATAATTACAAGCTTTTATGTTCACTTTAAAAGCAAAAAACTTAATTCAACTGCATAAAAACAGCTACAACAGGGCGTAAGCATGATGGCCGTTTGATTCACATTCAACCCGCGTTATGAGTTTATTTAGGTATATTTCTTTCTTCTGAAAATAAGTGTACATACATGACTTCTACGTTTATGTGAGACCTTGTGCATAAGCTTATAGAACTATGATGGCCCGAAACCATGCCACATTGAAAACGGAGAATTGAAATCCATACGTTACAATGTACGGAGCTAGGGATGATATTCTTTTATATTTTACTAGGAAACAATTTAATCACGTCTGTACCACTACCTGATTCATTAGTAATAACTCATAACTTCTTTCCCGAAAAGGACTTAATACGCTCCAGACTTACAACTATTAGAGAGTATTGTATTATACATCACCGGATTTTCTTATTATAAAAGTGAAATGAAAATTCTATTTCAGAGTATATAAGGTATATGATGGAAATTTCAGACGAAACTTTATTTGAAAAATTAAGAAATGGCGATATCAAGAGCCTTGGTATCATTTATGAACGCTATAAGGATTTATTGTTCAATTTTTTTTTAAGAAATACAGGAAACTACCATAGCAGCAATGATTTAGTAATGGAAACTTTTGAGAGGGTCTTTAAATACAGGCATAGCTTCAAGAACTCAAAAAAGATACGTCCGTGGATATATCAAATAGCATCTAATTTGGTAAAAGATTACTATAAGAAATCTGAGAATAACAAATCATTAGACACCCTGGAATTTGAAGATAATATCGTACATCCTGAAATACCTGCCGACGTGCAATATAGACACAAACTGATACAAAAAGCCTTGAATCGCTTAAAACCTTCTCAAAGAAACATTATTAACATGTACTATATACTTGAAATGAGCTATCAGGATATCGCAGTTTCTGAAAACACATCAATTAATAGTGTGCGAATTAAGGTGTGCAGAGCTCTAAAAAAATTGAATGAACTATTAAAAGATAAAGAACTATGAAAGACGATCAAAATGACAAGGAATTAATGGACTACGTTGATGGGCTTTCAAACCAATTAACTGAGGAAAAATCTAGTATTCAGGGGGATGAGTTAAAAACCATAGTAGCTGGTTTAAAGGATTTACCAAGGAATACCGTTAGTCCGGAAACGGATAAAAGAATTTATCAATTTATAGAAGATAGAAGTACTCAACATAAACCTGTTGTTAATTTAAAAATATGGGGGGCTTTATGTACTGTTGCTGCGAGTATAGTTCTTTTCCTATTCGTGTTTAATAACAATGCAAATTTTCAAGAAGATTATCAAAAACTAGATTCAAATGTGGATAAACTGAGTTTCATTTATAGTTTGAACAATCATGAGTTGAGTTCAATAGATATTCATTGGCTGAAAGAAGAATAGGAAAAGAACTATACTCGCAGCAACAGTACATAAAGCCCCCCATATTTTTAAATTAACAAC
>JBCBDM010000118.1:0-11927 GCA_038529705.1 Bacteroidota bacterium | reverse complement strand
ATTGGGTTCGTTGGGCCCTTTCATTGCAGCGGATCGATCCCCGGAGCCCAGTGGCGAATATGCAGTGACCTTAATTCCATGAGCGCGGCAGTAATCCACTAACTCATTTTGTTGAAGTAATGGATGCATCTCCACCTGATTCATTTCGGGTTTAATTTGTGCCCTTTCAACAAGATCCGACAACTTCTTCTTGCTAAAATTCGATACTCCAATATGCCTGGCCAGACCCTTTTGCTTGGCTGTCTCCATTTCCCCCCAGGTTTCTATGATGGGGGTTTCTTCTAGCGAAAGATAATCGTCTGCCATGGACGGAAAACTAACCCCCGGTTTAAAGGCAACCGGCCAGTGGATAAGATATAGGTCCAGGTAGTATAATTTAAGCTTTTGCAGTGATTCTTTCAACGCAGGAATAACATCTTCTTTCTTATGAGCATCATTCCACAGCTTTGAGGTTACGAATACGTCTTCTCGCTTTATATTTCCTTCTGCAAATATGTCTGCTAACGCTTCACCTATCTCCGTTTCATTGCCATATACGGCGGCAGTATCAATATGCCTCATTCCAGCATTTAGGGCTTCTTTGATTGCCATTTTCACTTCATTTCCAGTGGCTTTCCAGGTGCCAAGACCGATGGCGTGCATTGGATCTTGGTTTTCAAATTTTAGAATTTTCATGTATGGGTTTGTTTTCTTTAAAATTACAAAACACCCACCAATTCAGAAAGTGAAAATAGTACTATAATGTTAAATGCTATCATCCTTCTTTCCGTGGATGGAATTGTTCCATAATCCTTGACAAATGTGACCTATCCACATGGGTGTAGACTTCGGTGGTAGTAATACTTTCGTGGCCGAGCATTTGTTGTATGGCTCGCAGGTCTGCACCGTTTTTCAGCAGATGAGTGGCAAAGGAGTGCCTAAAGGTATGCGGACTCACTTTTTTTCTAATTCCAGCTTTTTCGGCCAAATTCTTTGTAATGGTAAAGATCATGGCCCTTGTAAGAGCTTTTCCCCTTCTGTTTAGGAACAAGGTGTCTATATCTTCCTTCTGAATGACTTGATGCTTTCTAATCTCATTCCTGTATAGGTTTATGTATTTTATAGTTATTCTTGCAATAGGGACGAACCGCTGTTTCTCTCCTTTCCCAGTTACCTTAATAAAACCTTCGTCAAAGAAAAGATCCGATAGCTTTAATTGGATCAATTCTGAAACTCGCAATCCACATCCGTAAAGTGTTTCAATGATAGCTCTATTTCTTTCCCCCTGGGGGCTTCCCAAGTCGATCTCCTTAATGAGTTGATCAATTTCTTCTTCAGATAGCGTGTCCGGTAGTTTTCGGCCAATTTTTGGACTTTCAATTAATTCCATGGGGTTTGTCTTGCGATATTCCTCAAAGATTAAATAATTAAAGAATCCTCGTAATCCGGATATAATGCGACCTTGAGATCGGGGATTTACCTCCTTGGCTATTTGATAAACGAATTCCTGGATTTTCTTTTCCGAGATGGAGATAGGGGAGGTATTGATATCGTGTTTCTCAAGCCAATGGACCAGCTTTAATAGGTCGTAGGCATAGTTCTCTATGGAATTAGCCGAGAGCCCCCTCTCTATGTGAAGGTAATTCTTATAATCCCGTATAGCCTGTTTCCACTTCATTGACCTGACGTTAAATATATTTTAAAAAATTGAAGTTAAAATAATAGGTTGTCTAAAATCGTTGTAGATTTACATAAAACCTCTAAACAATTAATTATGAAAAACCTTTTGATAACTGTAATTACTCTCTTTGTCACCGCCGTCTCTTTTGGTCAGGGACTGGATCTTGGATTAAAGGTCGGTGTTAACTTCGCAAACATTACAGATGCTTCTGGCCTGGACAATCGTACGGGATTCGTCTTCGGAGCATTTGCAGGGGCTAAATTAGGCGATAAGATTGGAATACAAGGGGATCTGCTTTACTCACAGCAAGGTGCCGATGCCGATGTGGATAAGATCGATCTGAATTATGTAAATATTCCTATTGTATTAAAGTACTTTGTCACCGAAAATCTCCACATACACGCAGGACCTCAGTTTGGTTTTGTTGTAGATGATAATGTAAAACAAGTATTCTCTAATATTGCAGAGGCTGAAACTACCGACGTTTCCGGAATTGTTGGAGCTGGAATCGATCTGCCTATGGGAATTAGAATTGACGGACGTTATAATTTTGGACTTACAGACGTTTTGAAGTCTGCGGGACCAGGTACCGAGGTGACCGAACCAGGAAAGAATAGTGTAATCACCCTATCGCTAGGATATAGTTTCTTATAAATGGAAATAATATAAATCTATTTGTAAAAGCCGTCAGCAGACGGCTTTTTTGTTTTTTGTCGTCTTTTCAAAACACTTAATCGATAAAAAAAAGAGCTATAAGTAGTTTGAATTTTTAAGAATTTGTTAGTTTTACCCTTATTAATCAAACTATTTTATCATGAAAAAACTATTACTAATTGCTGCGTTTGCAGTTTTCGCACTCACTGCTAATGCACAGGACGGAGGTGGAGACGCCACCGGAGAAGGGACTTGGCTGGTAGAGATCAATACCGGATTTGGAGAATCTTCTACTGCCAACACTGGTTTTGCACTTCGTTCTATTGACGGAAACACTGCCTGGGCTGCCGGTGGTGAAGCTGGATACTTTATTTTAGATGATCTTGCTCTTAAGGCAGGTTTGGGGTATAGTGACTCTGGAGTAGACGGAGTAGACGGTACCTTTAACTGGAAATTCGGAGGAAAGTACTATATCGCAGGTCAGTTTCCTGTAGCTGCCGATGTGAACGGAGCTTCCGGAAATGATGTATCTCCGCTGTGGGTTGGTATTCAAGCTGGTTACGCCTGGTTCGTAGCTGATAACGTAAGTATTGAACCTGGATTACGTTATGGTTTGGGAATGAATGAAGATGCTGGTGATGGAGACTTTAACGTGTTTGGAGTGAATATAGGATTCAACGTTTTCTTTAACTAGGAAACGACCCATTTTAGGAAGAGCCACCTGTTTGCAGGTGGCTTTTTTATTTCTTCTTCCACAGTTTAAAAATAGAAAAGCCAGAAACAACCGCAATTCCAAGCAATATAAGAGCTCCTGTCATATTTCCGTATATAATGTAACCCGTTGCGAATAGAGAAGTGTAAACAAAAACAATTCCCAGCAGCATAGAGGCTAGGTCTATCGTAAATCGATCTGTTGTTTTTTCCAATGGAATGCCATTTTTTGTAGCAATGCCCTTGAATTTATTCCATCCGCTTCCATAGGGAGTAACCGAATTATAAAACTTAGCTAAAGTCTCCGTTTTCGTAGGCCTTGTTATTAGAGTAACAACAATCCAACTAATAGACGTGATTAAAACACTTAAAACCAATTTTTGGTGATCTTCTAGTCCAAAGTCAACAAATTCAAAAAGTAGTGCCAAAACAAAGGATACGATCATACCTGTGATTTCGCTGTATGCGTTTACCCGCCACCAGAACCACCTTAGAATAAACACTAATCCTGTACCAGCCCCTATCTGGAGTAAGATATTGAATGCACTTAAGGCATTACTTAAAACCAATGCTAACAATGCCGCCAGAACCATGAGAATCAATGTTGAGAATCGCCCCACATTAACCAATTCCTTTTCGGAAGCCTTAGGTTTTACAAAACGCTTGTAAAAATCTAAAGACATATAAGAAGAACCCCAGTTGAGATGTGTAGAGATGGTACTCATGAATGCCGAGATTAAAGAAATTAGTATAATTCCCAATAGGCCTGGAGGTAGCCTTTTAATGACACTGGGATACCCAAGGTCATGCCCAAGTTGATTTATGGTTACGTTGGGATTGGATAAATGTAAGGTAACAAGACCTTCTGCTGCCAATGGATCAGACCATTCATCAAGGGGTTTTACATTGCTTTTGTCAAGCCTGTTTTGTTCTCTCAAAATATAGGCAAGTGATTTAATTTGGAGATGTTCAGGATTAAGGGTAACAATATTCTTGAGTCTATTTAAGTTCTCGGTTATTTCAGGGTCATTCTCGGGCTTGGCTAATTGAAGTTCCAATACTCGTTGAACGTTTTCTACATCTGTTAATTCTATTTCTGTCTGAAGCAATGCTGCAACCGCCGGAGCAACTTCAACTTCGCCCTTGACATTTATGGTGTTTACATAAAAAACAAGGGAAGCCAGAGCAATCAGGATCCAGGGCCAAGGGCGCAATGCATAGTGAGCAATGTTAAAGAGCAGTGTTGCTCCAATGGCATTTTTTTCATCCTTGGCAGAGAGCATCCTTTGAGCGATATATCCACCTCCACCAGGCTCGGCACCCGGATACCAAACACTCCACCATTGCACTGCTAGTGGAATAATGAGTAATACCCATAAGGATTTGGTGTCTTTGAAATCCGGAAGAAAGCTGAGTTTTCCACTTACACTTTCATTATTCAATAAATTTTCAAGCCCTCCAATTTCCGGCATATTTATAATGTAGTACGCAGCCCAAACGGATCCAACCATAGCAATAATAAACTGAAGAAAATCAGTAAATATGACCCCTCTTAATCCGCCAAAAGAGCTATAAAGCACAGTGATGATAGAGGCATAGATCACTGCTTCCCAAGGTTTCAAATCGAATAGAATTCCGCCTATCTTGATGGCCGCCAGACATACGGACGCCATGATCATGATGTTAAAAAACACCCCGAGATATAAAGCTCGGAAACCTCTGAGAAAGGCTGCTTCTTTTCCGCTATACCTCAATTCATAGAATTCCAGATCTGTAACTACTTTCGATCTTCTCCAAAGCTTGGCATATACAAAAACCGTTAGCATGCCTGTAAGTAAAAAGGCCCACCAAACCCAATTTCCTGAAATTCCATTCTGTCTTACAATGTCTGTAACCAGATTGGGTGTATCCGCAGAAAAGGTAGTAGCCACCATTGAGATTCCTAGTAACCACCAGGGCATGTTCTGTCCGGAAAGAAAAAATTCTTTGGTGTTTTTCCCAGCCCGTTTCGCAACCAGGACACCAATAAGGAGAAAAATGACAAAAAAAGATACAATAAGTACCCAGTCCAATGTTGCTAATTTCATGACAAGACGATTTTAGTTGTTGAGTGCTTCTGCCTGACCAACCCAATCATCCCTCTCAATACGACCTGGAAAGAAATCTATCAATTCGGTTAGCACTCGAATATCTTCTTCTTTGAAACGGCTTATTTGTTGATAATTATAGATGCCGATCTCGTTCAATTTTTGTTCAATATAAGGGCCAATGCCATTGATACGGGTAAGATCTTCTCTATCGTTGCTATCTGCATATCCGAAATTGTCAAAGTTGAGCTCCGGCTTATTATGGGTGTAGGTTATATAGCTTGTTCGAGCCGTTTCTGCAATTTCTTTTCCGGACTTTGAAGTAACCATGGTATCTTCTACCTCTTTTTGAAGTTCGATCTCTTCCTGAGTTTCTTTTACTACCTCAATAATTTTCGGTTTGATTTCCGTAAAAATAACGTCAATATCCTTAGCTTTTTCTACTATGTCTTTAGTTTCCGGCTTGGGTTTAAATCTTTTTAGCAATTTTTGATATTTAGATCGTTGCATTCCCCAGGCCGAAAAATACCCGATAAGGAAAGTGCTTAACATAAGGAGGAAAATACCGCTGTAGTTAGGCAACTGATCTATAAATTGGTTTAATTGCTCCATTAATTTGTTTTGTACCTTATTTCAATACGTCTGTTTAAAAGCCTACCGCGTTCGGTTTTGTTACTTGCAATAGATTTCGATTCTCCTTCGGAAATGGCAGAGATTTTATTTCGGTCTATTTTGCCTTTGGTAACCAAATACCATCGAACCTGTCTGGCGTACTTCAGTCCAATGAGATAATTGTCATTGGCATTTCCAACATTATCTGTGTGGCCCACAATTTCAACGCTAAGATTCGGATCTGATGTTATAGCTTCCTTTACTTCAGCTAATAAATCCTGAAGCGCCTTATTTGCGAAAATATCATTATTAACAAATTTTGGGTATAAGGTTTTGGTTTCGGGTAGTGACAGCTTTAAGCTTTCTATTCGCTCCACATCCAGAGGATGGAAGGAAAAGGAAATTCCATTTTGAAATCTATCATTCTCATCAAACGCAATTTCTCTTATCAGGGGCTTTACAACCATCCTCTCGTTTGCTAGCCCAGTGTTTTTTAAAATACCCTTGATTTTATTACCCCTTTGATAACCGTAATTTGGATTCTCAATGTTTTCTGAGGCACTGTATAATGAAGCAATGTGAAGTTCTTCATTGGGATGCTCAATCAGGTAGGTATTGAGCTTGTATTTGAAATCCGAAATATCTGTGGAATATTCAATATGGTCTGTGTTCTTCCATATGGAAATTCCGTCGTCAAAAAGAAAAAGCAGATCATCTCCCGAAGTGACTGCCTTTAATCCGGACGGAAGCTCATTATTCACAACGGGATCGTCTACGTTTTCGGCTAGTCCTGTGGTATCGGTGGCTTCACTTCTAATCTCCAATCCCTGATCGACCTGAAGCGGTTCATCCAATTCAAGTCCTGGTTCCTCAGTTTCAACAGTCGCTATGGTGTCCGTATTACTTGAAGAATTGTCAATTGGCTGAAGCCAAGAATATAACCACAACCCAAAGAATGACCAGACTAGAAAGACCAAAAAGGCTATCAGAAAATTCTTCATTTTAGGTAAGCGGCTGTTTTACAGGTAGTTGAAAATTAGGTTCGATCTATTAACAAACATAGCAAATAATTTGATGAATAGATAGTGAAAATTTAAGATGTTTTTCACAGACGATAAACAATTTTTATTTAAGTTTGCTAACACATATGAAAACACAAAATTTACATCATCACCATATCTTTTTCTTCGCTCATGCGAGGTGATATGGTATATGTAATAAGTAACTATATATCTAAACCCGTTTGAGCAATCAAACGGGTTTTTTTATGTCTAAAATTTAAAAAAGATGACCAAGTTAAAAATTGCTGTGCAGAAGTCGGGAAGGTTGAACGAAGATTCCCTCAGGCTATTAAAGGATTGTGGTATTTCTATTGATAATGGGAAAGACCAGTTGAAGGCCCAGGCCAAGAATTTTCCTATGGAGATTTACTATTTGCGGAACGGCGATATCCCACAATATTTGAAAGATGGTGTAGTAGATTGTGCAATTATTGGAGAAAATGTTCTTGTAGAAAAAGGGGAGCATATAAGAGTGGCGGAGAAACTAGGGTTTTCCAAATGTCGCGTTTCCCTTGCCGTCTCTAAGATATTTGAATACGACACCATAGGTGATCTTCAAGGAAAACGAATCGCTACTTCTTACCCCAATACCACTCGTCGTTACCTGAATGAAAAGGGGATAGAGGCCGAACTTCATATCATTAACGGAAGCGTAGAAATAGCACCCAATATTGGATTGGCAGATGCAATCTGCGATATAGTAAGCAGTGGCAGTACCTTGTTTAAAAATAACTTAAAAGAGGTAGAGGTTATGATGAAAAGCGAAGCTGTGCTGGCGGTTTCTCCTTCCATTTCCCCGGGGATCGATGAGATTCTTCAGAAACTACAGTTCAGAATTCAATCTGTCCTGAAAGGACGAAATTCCCGTTATGTTTTACTAAACGCACCCAATGAAAAGCTGGAGGCTATTGTTTCTATCTTACCAGGAATGAAAAGTCCAACGGTTTTGCCTTTAATGGATGAAGGCTGGAGTAGTATACATAGTGTCATTCAGCAAGATGAATTTTGGGAGGTAATAGATCAATTAAAGGCAGCTGGGGCTGAGGGAATATTGGTTTGTCCCATTGAAAAAATGGTATTGTAAGTATAGAAAGCATGAAGAAAGTACTTAATCCGAAAAAGGAATCCTGGCAGGAATTGTTGCAGAGGCCTACTCAAAGTATAGCCGATATTGAAGCGACAGTAGATCAAATTTTCTCTGAGATAGTCACAAAAGGAGATGTTGCATTGCGAAAGTATACCCAACTATTTGATGGGGTTTTTCTCGATAATATAGAAGTAAGTGAATCGGAAATCAAGCAGGCCAGAAAACAGATAGAACCCGAATTGATAGAAGCTATCGAACTGGCCAAGTCCAATATCGAAGCTTTTCACAAAGCACAAATAAATACAATGGAGCCAATGGAAACGTCGCCTGGGGTCATCTGCTGGCAGGAGTATCGTCCTATTGAGAAAGTGGGGCTATATATTCCAGGAGGTTCAGCTCCGCTGTTCTCTACCATCCTCATGTTGGCAATACCAGCTACTATCGCAGGGTGTAAAGAGATAGTGCTGTGTACCCCACCCGATAAGAATGGAGATATCGATGCCACCGTTTTATTCACAGCCTGGCTATGCGGTATCACGAAAATCTATAAAGTTGGAGGAATCCAGGCCATTGGCGCTATGACATTTGGAACCGATAGCATACCGAAAGTATATAAGATCTTTGGACCCGGAAATCAATTTGTAACTGTGGCGAAACAGATCGCCACTAAACACGGCGTTGCTATAGACATGCCGGCTGGCCCTTCGGAGTTACTGGTCTTTGCAGACCAAACCGCCAATGCCAGCTTTGTAGCTGCGGATCTGTTAAGTCAAGCCGAGCATGGAGCAGATAGTCAGGTGATTCTAGTTACAACTTCAGAAGAAATGCTTCACAAGGTGGAATATCAAATAAAAGAACAAATCAAGGCTTTACCAAGAAGAAAAATAGCGGAAAAAGCCATTCAAAACTCGAGATTACTGTTGGTTTCCAGCGAAGAGATTGCTCTGGATTTAATTAATTCGTACGGACCCGAGCATTTGATCGTTAGTTGCAGCAGTGAAGATGCTTTTATCAAAGAAGTAAATAATGCAGGATCCATTTTCATTGGGAGCTTTACGCCAGAAAGTGCTGGTGATTATGCCTCTGGCACGAACCATACCCTTCCCACCAATGGTTTTGCCAAACAGTATAGTGGAGTTAATTTATATAGTTTTCAAAAGGCAATCAGCTTTCAAAAGATTAGTAAGCAAGGAATCAAGAATATTGGTCAAGCCATAGAATTAATGGCGGGAGCAGAAGGTTTGCAAGCCCATAAAAATGCTGTTACCCTAAGACTAAAGAGCCTAGAATAGTATGAAGAATAAAGTGAACATAGAATCTCTCATCAGAGAAAATGTAAAATATCTGGAGCCTTATAGTTCGGCCAGAGACGAATTTAAAGATACCCATAGGACCGACATGGTATTTTTGGATGCCAATGAGAATCCTTTTGAAAGTGGGGTTAATAGATATCCGGATCCCTTACAAAGGAACTTAAAAGCTAAAATTGCCCATAGAAACCAGGTTTCTATGAACCAGATCCTTTTGGGAAACGGTAGTGATGAAGTTCTGGACCTTTTGTTTCGGGCCTTCTGTGAACCTAAGGAGGATAATATCATAACCCTCCCGCCTACGTATGGAATGTATAAGGTGCTGGCTGGTATTAATGCGGTTGAGAATAGAGAGGTGTTGCTCACTGATAATTTCGAACCGAATGTTTCACAAATATTGAAGGTTCAGGACGCGCACTCCAAACTGTTGTTTTTATGTTCACCTAATAATCCTACCGGCAATAGTTTTTCGGAAGAGGATGTTTTGGAATTGCTGTCAAAATTCAACGGACTTGTTGTTATCGACGAGGCCTACATTCATTTCTCGGAAAAAGACAGCTGGCTGCAAAGACTGGAAGAATTCCCAAACCTTATCATCATACAAACCTTATCCAAAGCATATGGTATGGCCGGAATTCGTTTGGGAATTTGTTTTGCTTCCTCCTATTTGATCGCCATATTGAATAGAATAAAACCTCCGTATAATGTAAATGAGCTCACCCAGCAACGAGCCAATGAAAGATACTCCAAATTGAATAATTTAAATAATGAAATATCTTTATTATTAAAAGAAAAAGATAAGTTATCTAAACTATTACTTCAAGTAAATTTTGTCAAGAGAATTTATCCATCAGACACAAATTTTCTTTTAATCCAAGTAGATAATGCCACTTTGCGATATGACCAACTCATCCAAAAGGGAATTGTAGTTAGAAATAGAAGCAACCAACCGTTGTGCACGAATACCCTCCGAATTACCATAGGTACGCCTTGGGAGAATGAGAAACTAATCAACACCTTAAAAACCATAGAATAATGGCGCAAAAAATACTTTTTATTGATAGGGACGGAACCATTATTAAGGAAACCGCCGATGAACAGATCGATGCCTTTGAAAAAATGGTATTCTACCCCAAGGCATTTACATTTCTCGGTAAAATAGCCAAAGAACTAGATTACAAACTGGTTATGATAACCAACCAGGATGGTCTGGGCACAGAAGAATTTCCGGAAGAAACCTTTTGGCCAGTTCACAATTTTATCATGAAATCTTTTGAAAATGAAGGTGTTATTTTTGATAAGGTTTTCTTGGACAGAACCTTCCCACATGAAAATGCTAATACACGTAAACCTGGAACCGGCCTACTAACTGAATACTTTAGCGATCACTATGACCTGTCTCATTCCTTTGTGATAGGGGATAGGCTAACGGATATGGAGCTAGCCAAGAATTTGGGAGCTAAGGGCATCTATATCAACGATGAAACCCATTTGGGCACCGATGAAATTACCGTGAAAAGGGAGGCATTAGATTCACATATTGCATTGGAAAGTAATGATTGGGAACGTATTTATGAATTTTTAAAGCTCAAGGAAAGAAGGTCCATTATAGAGCGAAGCACCCATGAAACTCAAATAAAGATAGCCCTCAATTTGGATGGTACAGGACAGGCTGCTATTGATACAGGCATAGCATTTTTTGATCATATGCTAGATCAGATAGCTCGTCATGGACAAATGGATCTGAATGTGGATGTAAAGGGAGATCTTGAAGTGGATGAACACCACACCATAGAGGATACGGCGATTGCTTTAGGAGAGGCTTTCCACAAAGCCTTGGGAGATAAACTGGGAATTGATCGTTATGGATTCTGTCTGCCTATGGACGATTGCCTGGCTCAGGTTGCCATTGATTTTGGTGGACGAAATTGGCTAGTCTGGGAAGCCGATTTTAAAAGGGAAATGATAGGGAAAATGCCAACGGAAATGTTCTTTCATTTCTTCAAAAGCTTTACGGATGGCGCTAGGGCTAACCTGAACATAAAGGCGGAAGGAACCAATGAACATCACAAGATCGAAGCGATATTTAAAGCTTTTGCCAAGGCCATTCGAGCTGCGGTAAAGAGAGACCCGGATAAAATGATTCTCCCATCTACCAAAGGAACACTGTAATGAAGATTGTGATTATAGACTACGGAGCCGGAAACATTAAAAGCGTTCAGTTTGCCATGGAGCGACTGGGGTATTTGGCATCGCTTAGTAAAAATGATGAGGAGATTCGATCGGCCGATAAGGTCATATTTCCTGGAGTAGGAGAGGCAAGTAGCGCCATGAATAAATTGAAAGAAACAGGATTGGATCTCCTAATTCCTCAGCTTACTCAGCCGGTCCTTGGCATTTGTTTGGGCATGCAACTTATGTGTAATTCTTCAGAAGAGAACAAAACCAAAGGTTTGGGAATTTTCAATACCAACGTTCTCAAATTTTCAGATACGCTGAAGGTTCCACAAATAGGATGGAATCAAATCACCGATCTTAAAGGTGAATTATTCGAGGGTATTTCCGATGGCGCCTTTATGTATCTGGTACATAGTTATTATGTACCCATGAGCTCAGACGCCATTGCATCAACAGAGTACGGGATCACCTACACCTCCGCTCTCAACAGAGATAATTTTTATGGAGTGCAGTTCCATCCGGAAAAAAGCGGTGTTTCCGGGGCTCTGTTATTAAATAATTTTTTAA
>JBCBDM010000117.1:0-11969 GCA_038529705.1 Bacteroidota bacterium | reverse complement strand
TTTGGCTTTGGGTTATGGAAGAAAGGCAGCAATCCAGGCCGAAATGCAGACAGGGGTGAATGCCTACCGTTTGTATAACAACTTCTTATCCAACCAGAAAGTGGACATTGAGGCCGCGGCGGGAGTACATGAATTTGCCTGTATTCAGTTACACAATACAATGATGGGTAGAGATATTATTCGAGAAACTACCCTTGAAATATTCAACACCAAGGATGTGCACGATTGGAACCCGGTTCCTGAAGTTTCTAAAGACCATCAGGAAATTCCTGTTACGTCTCCGGATGCGGACCTTTGGGACTCTTTCGATCGTTCCATAGGACATCACTTCAATCTTGCTATCGATTTGAACGCCTGTACAGGATGCGGTGCCTGTGTGGTGGCCTGCCATGCGGAGAATAATGTTCCCGTCGTAGGTAAGTCTGAAATGAGACGTAGTCGTGATATGCATTGGTTGCGTATCGATAGATATTACTCCAGTGAAGATACATTCGAAGGTGATGTTGAAAAGAAAGAAAATATCTCAGGTTTGGGAAGTTCACTTTCCGAATTCGCAGAAATGGAGGTAGCTGCAGCGAATCCGCAAGTAGCCTTCCAGCCGGTAATGTGCCAGCACTGTAACCATGCTCCTTGTGAGACGGTTTGTCCGGTGGCAGCAACTTCGCATGGGCGTCAGGGTCAGAACCACATGGCCTACAACCGTTGTGTTGGGACACGCTACTGTGCTAATAACTGTCCTTATAAAGTAAGACGTTTCAACTGGTTCTTATATGCAGAGAACGATGAGTTCGATTACAACATGAACAATGATCTAGGCCGTATGGTATTGAATCCGGATGTAGTGGTTCGTTCCAGAGGGGTGATGGAGAAATGTTCTATGTGTATTCAAATGACACAGAAGACCATTTTGGATGCGAAGCGCGACGGACGTCCGGTAAAGAAAGACGAATTCAAGACAGCCTGTTCTGCAGCCTGTGAGACCGGAGCGATCAAGTTTGGTGATATCAATAATCACGATGACGAGATTTTCGAATTGAAAAAAGACAAGCGTATGTATCACTTGCTGGAAGCGGTAGGAACCAAACCAAATGTGTTCTATCAGACTCAGGTAAGAAATACGAACGAAGCATAATAATCTAACTAAGAAATAGAATATATAGATATGGCGTCGCATTACGAAGCACCTATTAGAAGACCCTTAGTTACTGGAGATAAATCCTACCACGATGTAACCGTGGATGTGGCGGCTCCCGTAGAAGGAAAAGCCAATAAATCATGGTGGATAGTATTTACCATTGCCCTCGTTGCCTTTTTGTGGGGATTGGGCTGTATTATCTATACCATTTCCACGGGAATTGGAGTCTGGGGATTGAACAAGACCGTTAACTGGGCTTGGGATATTACCAACTTCGTTTGGTGGGTAGGTATTGGTCACGCAGGAACTCTGATCTCGGCAGTACTATTGTTATTCCGTCAGAAATGGAGAATGGCGATTAACCGTTCGGCAGAGGCCATGACCATCTTCTCTGTAATTCAGGCCGGATTGTTCCCAATTATTCACATGGGACGTCCATGGTTGGCGTATTGGGTACTTCCTATTCCTAACCAATTTGGTTCGTTATGGGTGAACTTCAATTCTCCATTACTTTGGGACGTATTTGCGATCTCTACCTATCTTTCGGTTTCATTGGTATTCTGGTGGACTGGATTGTTACCAGATTTCGCGATGATTCGCGATAGAGCTATTACCCCATTCACGAAAAGAGTATATAGCATTCTATCCTTTGGATGGAGTGGACGAGCTAAGGATTGGCAACGCTTTGAAGAAGTGTCTCTGGTATTGGCCGGTTTGGCTACACCGCTGGTACTTTCGGTACACACGATCGTATCCTTTGACTTCGCGACATCGGTAATTCCGGGATGGCATACCACTATCTTCCCACCGTATTTCGTTGCGGGGGCCATATTCTCCGGATTTGCCATGGTAAATACACTCCTTATTATCATGAGGAAAGTATCGAACCTCGAAAACTATATCACCATCCAACATATCGAATTGATGAACATTGTAATTATGATTACAGGTTCTATTGTTGGGGTGGCCTATATTACTGAATTATTTATTGCCTGGTATTCCGGTGTGGAATACGAACAATATGCGTTCCTGAACCGTGCAACAGGTCCTTATTGGTGGGCGTACTGGGCGATGATGACCTGCAATGTATTCTCTCCACAGTTTATGTGGTTCCCGAAATTGAGAAGAAGTATTATGTTCTCCTTCTTTATTTCCATTGTAGTAAACATTGGGATGTGGTTCGAGCGTTTCGTAATCATTGTAACTTCGTTACACCGTGATTACCTTACGTCCTCTTGGACGATGTTCTCTCCAACCTTTGTGGATATTGGAATCTTTATCGGAACCATTGGATTCTTCTTTGTACTATTCTTATTGTACTCCAGAACCTTCCCGGTAATTGCGCAAGCAGAGGTGAAGTCTATTCTGAAAAGTTCAGGCAGCAAATACAAGAGTTTGAGGGCAGAACAAGGCGATGATGCCAAGCATTATATCATGCCCGGTACTGCGGCAACTGTTACGGCTCCTGAGGTTACTGCTGAAATGACAGAAGACCTGGAAGATCCGGGAGATAAAGCGAGTAGTCTTTTGAGCAGTCTTGGAACCTTCGATCCGAATACGCAAACCGCGGATGACTTGAAGAGAATTAGCGGAGTGGGTCCAAAAATGGAACAAAAACTACATGAACTCGGTATTTATACTTTCGAACAGGTAAGTAGAATGACCGACAGAGAATATGATTTATTAGACAGTATCACCGGAGAATTCCCAGGGCGTGCTAAGCGCGACGATTGGGCCGGACAAGCTGAAAAACTTAAAAATAGTTAAGATATGGCATCGAAAGTAATTCACGCTATCTATAACGACGATGATATCTTGATGAACGCTGTAAAAGCGGTTCGTAAAGAGCACTATCATATAGAAGAGGTATATACACCTTTTCCCGTTCACGGACTCGATAAAGCCATGGGATTGGCGGATACGCGAATCGCAATCTGTTCATTTATGTACGGTTTGGTTGGATTGAGCGTTGCCATCATCATGATGAACTATATCATGATCGAGGATTGGCCGCAGGATATTGGGGGTAAGCCAAGTTTCAGTTATATAGAAAACATGCCGGCCTTTGTACCTATTATGTTCGAAATGACGGTATTCTTTGCAGCTCACCTAATGGTAATAACCTTCTATATGAGAAGTAAGCTATGGCCGTTTAAAAAAGCAGAGAATCCAGATGTGCGTACAACAGATGACCATTTTTTAATGGCGATCGACGCTGGACATCACAACGTGGATCAGGTGTCTGAGTTCTTGAGCAACACAGGTGCCATTGAAATTAGTTTACACGATAAAGAAGACGACCACTAATATGAGAAATCTACTTAATATAGGACTTGTTCTTGTTGCATCCCTGGCAATGGTTTCCTGCTTTGATACAGATAAACCCAATTACCAGTATATGCCAAATATGTATGAACCCGTAGGGTATGAAACCTATGGAGAATACGAGGTCTTTCCTGGTGAAATGGAGGCGATGCTTCCGGCCGAAGGGTCCATTCCAAGAGGGTGGCAGCCTTATGACTATCCCGATACTACAGAAGGCTTGAATTTGGCCAAAGCCGAATTAAAGAACCCCATACCTGTGACAGAAGAGAGTTTGGAAAAAGGAAAGGAATTGTATGATATTTACTGTGCTGTATGTCATGGTGTAAAAGGAGACGGACAAGGTATCTTGATGCAGCGTGAAAAGATTTTGGGAGTACCTAGCTATGACGCGGAGGGTCGGGTGATTACAGAAGGTGGTGTATACCACGTTCAAATGTACGGACTCAACTCCATGGGATCATATGCCTCCCAGACCAATGAATTGGAACGCTGGCAGATTACCCAGCATGTTATGAATTTAAAGGCAACTTTAGAAGGAACACCGCTATTAACACCTCAGGCCGAAACTGTTGTGGAAGCAGCAGCCGAGGCGAAAGCGGACGAGACCCATTCCGAAGGAGAACAACACTAACCGTAGAATAAAGAGAATAGCTAAAGATATGTATACGCTACCCAAGAAATTAAAACTATTTGCAATCATTTTTATGGTGGTTGGTGCCATTGGGATGATTTCAGGATTCCTTGCTGCTCCCAGTACAACAGCCGAAGTAAAGGAAATGTTGGCAAGCCATGATGATGGCCACGGAGGAGGACACGGAGAAGCCACTCACGACAATGGTCACGGTGATGCAAAAGAAGCTCACGGTGAAGGTGATCACGCCGAAGGTGCCCATGGAAGTGAAGAAGAACACTTAACGCATGTTTTGCATCAGTTACAGAACAGGCCTTGGTCTGCCGTGTATATTGCATCGTTCTTCTTCTTTATGATCGCTTTGGGAACCTTGGCGTTCTATGCCATTCAGCATGCCTCCCAAGCGGGCTGGTCTCCAGTATTGTTTAGAGTGATGGAAGGGATTACAGCGTATCTACCTGTAGCATCTGTTATTATCCTTGTTCTATTATTGCTCTCTACTTTCCATGTGAACCATATCTTCCATTGGATGGATGCGGATCTAATCAATCCGGAAAGTGATAAATATGACAAACTTATCGACGGTAAAAAGGGGTGGTTGAATACAACCGGATTCATCATCCGTGCAGTGATTTATCTATTGGGATACAACCTGTATCGTTATTTCTCTAGAAAGTGGACCCTGAATCAGGATGAAGCTACCGATAACCGTTGGTTTAAAAAGAACTTTAAGCTGGCTGCCGGGTTCCTGGTATTCTTTATCTATACGGAATCCATGATGTCCTGGGACTGGATCATGAGTTTTGATCCTCACTGGTTCTCTACCTTATTTGGATGGTATGTGTTTGCAGGTATGATGGTTAGTGCCATCACGGTAATTGCTATGGTTACCATTTATTTGAAGTCTCAAGGCTACTTGGAGTTTGTAAACGATAGTCATATCCATGACCTTGCGAAGTTCATGTTTGCCTTCAGTATTTTCTGGACTTACCTTTGGTTCTCTCAGTTCATGCTGATCTGGTATGCCAATATCCCGGAAGAGGTAACTTATTTCGTAACGCGAATTGAAGATTATAAATTGCCATTCTTTGGAATGCTTGCAATGAACTTTGTGTTCCCACTATTATTATTGATGAACAGTGATTACAAACGCGTGAACTGGTTTGTGATCATGGCTGGGATCGTAATTCTGGCAGGACACTATATCGATGTGTTTAATATGGTGATGCCGGCTACTGTTGGAACCTCTTGGTTCATTGGGATACCGGAATTAGGATCACTGTGTTTCTTCTTTGGATTGTTCGTGTTTGTTGTCTTTACGGCACTTACCAAGGCACCATTACTGGCCAAGAGAAATCCATTTATGAAGGAGAGTAAGCATTTTCATTATTAATAAATTAAAGAAGACAGATAACGATGACCGCATTTTTAGTTGTATTAGTAATCATACTTTTTGGAGTTGCCGTGTGGCAAATGGGAAAGATATTTCAATTATCCAACCCAGGAGGCGACAACACTTCAGAAGTAGCTAACGATAAAGACAACAACATTAACGGATGGTTAATGCTTGGGTTCGTTCTATTTATCTATGGAATCTGTATTTTTTCCTTCTGGAAATACGGTAGGGTGATGTTGCCGGAGGCGGCTTCAGAACATGGAGTAGGTATCGACCAACTTTGGTTGATCTCTATGATCCTTATTTTCGTGGTGGGAATCATTACGCAATGGTTGTTGCATTACTTTGCCTTTAAATACAGAGGAAGACAAGGGCAAAGAGCGACCTTCTTCGCAGATAACGATAAGCTGGAATTTATCTGGACCATTATTCCGGTCATTGTTTTGGCTGGTTTGATCATATATGGATTGTTCACCTGGACCGATATTATGAATATCGAGGAGGACGAAGATACCATCGTTGTCGAGTTATATGCCTATCAGTTCGACTGGAGAGCACGTTATGCAGGAGAGGATAATACTTTGGGAGAAGCCAACGTAAGATTGATAGAAGGGGCAAACCAGTTAGGGGTGGATACTTCAGATCCGAATGCGCAGGACGACGTAGTCGTAAATGAATTACACTTACCAGTTGGGAAAAAGATCCTATTTAAAATGCGTTCACAAGATGTTTTGCATTCGGCTTATATGCCTCACTTTAGAGCACAAATGAACTGTGTTCCCGGGATGATTACTCAGTTCTCGTACACCCCGACTATTACGACGGTTGAAATGAGAGAGAATGAAGACATTCAGGATAAAGTGAAACACATCAACGAAATTAGAGCGGAAAAGAGTAAAGAACTCGTAGCAAACGGAGATGAAGCTCTCGAACCTTATGTCTTCGATTATATGCTTCTTTGTAATAAAATTTGTGGTAGTAACCACTACAACATGCAAATGAAGATAGTCGTTGAAACACAAGAAGAGTACGATGCATGGATGGCAGAACAGGCTACCTTAGCTCAAGCGCTCAAACAATAATAAAAAAATAGCTTAAAAAGATATGTCAGCACACGCAATAGACCACGCAGAAGATCACCACGATGATCATGGGCATCATCACAAGGAGACTTTTATAACTAAATACATATTTAGTCAGGACCATAAAATGATCTCTAAGCAATACCTTATTACAGGGTTGTTTATGGGTATTATAGGAATTGCTATGTCCCTTCTATTTAGAATGCAGTTGGCATGGCCGGATAAACAATTCACCATCTATGAGGTCTTCCTGGGTAAATGGGGGGCAGAAGGAGTAATGGATCCGAATATTTATTTGGCTTTGGTAACCATTCACGGTACCATTATGGTATTCTTTGTTTTAACGGCAGGGTTAAGCGGTACCTTTAGTAACCTATTGATCCCACTTCAAATTGGAGCTCGGGATATGGCTTCAGGATTCCTAAATATGGTGTCTTACTGGCTGTTCTTTTTATCCAGTGTGATCATGGTTTTATCTCTGTTCGTGGAAGCCGGGCCTGCCTCTGTGGGTTGGACGATCTATCCGCCACTAAGTGCGGTACCTCAGGCAATGCCAGGAGCCGGAGCCGGGATGACCTTATGGTTAGTCTCTATGGCAATTTTTATCGCCTCCTCTCTATTGGGGTCTCTTAACTATATAGTAACAGTGATTAATTTGAGAACCAAAGGGATGTCTATGACCAGGCTTCCACTAACGGTTTGGGCTTTCTTTATTACTGCTGTTATTGGTGTGGTTTCTTTCCCGGTACTATTATCGGCTGCCTTGATGCTTATTATGGATAGAAGCTTTGGAACATCATTCTTTTTATCCGATATCTACATCGCTGGAGAGGTGCTACATAATCAGGGGGGATCTCCTGTATTGTTTGAACATCTTTTCTGGTTCTTGGGACACCCGGAAGTATATATTGTTTTACTGCCGGCTTTAGGAATTACGTCAGAGATCATAGCAACCAATTCGCGTAAACCCATCTTTGGATACCGTGCTATGGTAGCGTCGATTCTTGCTATTGCCTTCTTGTCGACTATCGTATGGGGTCACCATATGTTTATCTCGGGAATGAATCCATTCCTTGGATCGGTGTTTACATTTACAACCCTGCTCATTGCGATTCCGTCGGCTGTTAAGGCATTTAACTATATAACGACCCTTTGGAAGGGTAATTTACAGCTCAATCCGGCAATGCTCTTCTCCATTGGTCTGGTATCTACCTTCATTACAGGAGGTCTTACGGGTATCTTACTTGGAGATAGTGCCCTGGATATTAACGTTCATGATACCTATTTTGTAGTAGCTCACTTCCACCTGGTAATGGGTATTTCTGCATTGTATGGTTTATTTGCAGGGGTGTATCACTGGTTCCCTAAGATGTTTGAAGGCAAGATGATGAACAAGAATCTGGGATATGTACATTTCTGGATAACGGCCATTGGAGCCTATGGGGTTTTCTTCCCTATGCACTTTATTGGGATGGCTGGTCTTCCAAGACGTTATTACACGAACACTGAGTTCCCGTATTTTGATGACCTTACAGACGTGAATGTAGTAATTACTATGTTTGCATTCTTTGCAGCGGCGGGTCAGATCGTATTCTTGTACAACTTTATTTATTCTATGTTCTTCGGAAAGAAAGGACCAAAGAACCCCTGGAAGTCCAATACGCTGGAATGGACGGCAGAGGTAAAACACATCCACGGAAACTGGGATGGTCCTATCCCACATGTATACCGTTGGGCATATGACTATAGTAAATTGAATAAAGACGAAAGTGATTATGTAGTGCCCGGACAGGATTATGCTCCGCAAACCTTACCACTTCAGGATAACGAAGAGGAAATGCATCACTAAATTATTGAACCGAAGCGAATATTCTGTTTTCAGTATTCGGTGACCAATAATTAAATTCATAACTTATAACCCTTTAAGACTAGTTCTTAAAGGGTTTTTTTGATGTTATTGCTATGAAGAATTTCGTAAACATCTTAATGGGCCTTTCCATGATTCTCCTTGTGATGGCCTGCAATTCTGATGATGACACTGCTCCGGTAGACCAGGGGTTTAACCCCGAACTGCTGGTTGGGAGTTGGGATCTGGTATCTCATAAACTTACCGATGGTTTCGCCAGCTTCGCAACCATAAACGATACGATTACCCTGGATCTTGAAGAGACGGGGAGTAATTATAGTTATACTACCGTATTTTTAGAGTCAGGAACTATTGAAAGTCAAGGAAGCTATACCATCCAATCGAGCTTTTTCGATCAGGAAACCGGAGAGTTGGTATTGAGCACAGCTAATAATTTCGAATCCAATATCTTTGTTCAAGAGGGATGGCTATTATATACATGGAGCCTCGAGGATGAAAATTTAACTACCCTGGTGGATGAAGGGCAGGGAATTACATTCGACTTGTTTTCAAGGATTAAGGAGCTCACAACTACTACTTTGAAAGTTGAGCTGGATAGGGGGCAAGAGAATTTGAGTAATCCCGATGTGCCGGACGGTGGAATTTTGGAGCTAGTATATCAGCGCAATTAACGGCGCTATAGCCTCTTTAGATCCCTTTCAATTTCTTCGGGAGCGTTTTTTACTATCTTTATATTTCAAACCTAACCCAGATGACAACGCTTGAAAAGATCATCCATTATCTACCGAAGGCAGTAATGGGTAAAGAACAGGAATTCACTTCCGGAAGTATCCGAAAAGCAGTTTTTATGCTTTCAATTCCCATGATACTGGAAATGATGATGGAATCCATTTTCTTTCTGGTAGATGCCTATTTCGTCTCTAGTCTGGGCGCCAATGCTATTGCCACAGTAGGCCTTACAGAGTCTGTACTTACCCTAGTATATGCTATTGCCATTGGTTTGAGTATGGGTGTAACGGCCATAGTGGCAAGAAGAATAGGTGAAAAGGACGTGCCTGGAGCCACCCAATCTGCGGTTCAGGCCATATTTCTGGGAATACTGGTAGCAATTCTTATCAGCGCAATCGGAATTATTTTTCCTAAGGAGATCCTGGCACTCATGGGCGGAGAACAAGACCTGATAGAAGAGGGTTTTAGATTTACACAAATCCTTTTGGGAGGGAATGTCACAATTATGTTGTTATTTCTCATCAATGCTATTTTCCGTGGGGCAGGAGATGCCTCGGTAGCAATGAGAGTACTTATTGTGTCTAATTTGCTCAATATCATACTGGATCCCATTTTCATCTTTGGTTGGGGTCCTATTCCCGAATTTGGGGTGCAAGGTGCTGCTATAGCTACCACCATTGGTAGAGGAACGGGAGTGCTACTACAACTTGCAATTTTGTTTTTTGGCTGGAGCCGAATTAAGGTGGGCCTAAAAGATTTGGTGCTAAGAGCGAAAATCATGGTCAATCTTATCAAGGTGAGCCTGGGGGGTATTGGGCAATTCATCATTGGTACGTCCAGCTGGGTATTCCTAATGCGCATCATGGCCGAATTTGGTAGCGAAGTGGTAGCCGGATACACCATAGCCATTCGGGTACTTATGTTTACATTGATGCCTTCCTGGGGGATGAGTAATGCAGCTGCTACCCTAGTAGGGCAAAATCTGGGAGCCGGGAAACCAGAACGAGCAGAAACCTCGGTGTGGAAAACGGGAAAATACAATGCCTGGTTCATGGTAGTCGTTTCCCTTATATACCTATTACTGGCAGAGGTAATACTGAAGATCTTTAGCGATGACCCGGAAGTAATAAAATATGGGGCAATAAGCCTTAGGGTTATTGCAGCGGGATATGTCTTCTATGCGTATGGAATGGTGATCATACAATCTTTTAATGGTGCCGGTGATACCCGAACACCAACGATCATTAATTTTTTCTGCTTCTGGCTGTTTCAATTACCCTTTGCCTATGCAGCAGCCCTTTATTTCGAAATGGGTGCACTTGGTGTGCTGCTGGCCATTACCTTCGCTGAGGTTTTGATAGCGGTTATCGGTATTATTTGGTTCAAAAAAGGCACATGGAAAAAGGTCGAAGTTTAGTATAAAGGGAAAGCCGTACTCAAATTACGTATAATTACGTATTGCCACAATGATCTCTCTGGTATACTTTTATATCATAATACTAGAGCATCGAGTGCTGGGGAGCCTTCGATGCAGAAATTAGCCGCACGGTTCCTGAGCTCGTTGAAGGAATGCGGCTTTTCTCGTATACAAAAAAATACCCGCTAAAGGGTATTTTCTAAAAGTGTTAAGCGCAGTAATTTAGCTACAAATATATTGCGTTAAGGATATGAGGAGATCGTTAACGTACAACCGCACTTCTTTAGGTGCGGTTTTCTTTTATAGATATAACCAATACGTAAGTTTGAGATTAATCGTTCGGAAACGCGGAGCAAACACATCACCAGTAAAGTAATTGTCATTATAGACCAGAAAGAGATCTGAAAGCGGTGCAAAACGCCATTGGAGCCTGGAATTGATACCAATGTTGTCGTTTCGAGAATTAAACTGAATAAAGGTGTTCCAGAACAATGATTTGTTAAAGGTAATATCGATTCTTGGACCAATAAGCCAAATGTCATTGTCCGAAAACGGTTCGGGAAGATCGATTTTGTCATAGCGGGCTCTTACAGAAAGATTAAAATGAGGCTGGAGCCTGTAATTCACATCGCCTTCAAACGTGAATATCTCTCCGTTGAAGAATTGGCCAAATGCAGGTTGTAAATTATAAGAAATACTCTTTCTACTATCGCTGCGATATTCCAGCCGAATACTGCTATAATAATATTCTGAGTCGGCTGGCAGAGGAATTCCATCCGATAAAGACGGGTCGAATTCATCAAATAAGTAGGTGTATCTGTTAAAGATCCTTGCTCCTAGTCGGCCTGTATTTCTCAATTCCGAATCCCATCGTGCAATAATGTTATAATCTGCTAGTTGAAAGTCCATCAAAGGGCGCCAGGTTACAATAGGAATTACGCTAAAGGTGTGTCGGTTTACAAAACCATTTTTTGGAAACAAAAGATAATCCGCACTGGGGTCGATTTTGAAGATGTCCTTTCTTCGAATGAACCCCAGGTCACTATTAAAATCCCGCCCTACAAAAACACCGCTACCTCGAATACGCCAATGGTTGCTATTGTATTGTAGACGCACCCCGCCAGCATAGTCATCACCATCCACAAAGGGAGAAAATGACTTATGTACGAAGAACTTACCATTCCAGCTATTGTCGGCATTGGCAAGGTTATAGTCCAGCCCTATGACCCGATTGTATTCGTCCTCCGGGAGGATATAATCTTTGTTGGAGGTGTTCTGTCTGTTGATAAAGAGAAAACTGATGTTGGATCGGCTGAAGAGTTTATGTTGAAGAGCCAACACCGCATTATTGTTACTTCCAATTTCATTGGCTTCATCATCGGTGGTC
>JBCBDM010000116.1:0-12000 GCA_038529705.1 Bacteroidota bacterium | reverse complement strand
AGAACCAAGAACCAAGAACCAAGAACCAAGAACCAAGAACCAAGAACCAAGAACCAAGAACCAAGAACCAAGAACCAAGAACCATTACCCAATAATCATCCCGGCGATGGTAGCAGAGATTAGAGATGCAATAGATCCCCCTAAAAGGGCCCTCATTCCAAATTTCGACAAGAGGGTACGTTGTCCGGGCGCCAGGGATCCAATACCTCCAATTTGAATCCCGATGGACGCAAAGTTGGCAAAGCCACATAACATATATGTGGCCATGATCACCGATTTTTCGTAGTTAAGATGAATGGCATTGGCCGTGTTTTTAAGGTCCGCCAACTGAATGTAACCTACAAATTCACTGGCAACCAATTTAATTCCCAGTAGCTGTCCCATCATACTAATATCTTCCGCAGGAACGCCTATAAGCCACATTAGCGGCGCGAATACATGACCCAATATGAATTCCAGGGAAAGTTCACTATAATTAGTGTGCGTGGCTATCAACTCATTTAAGGTAGACATATCTCCCAACCATCCCAAGATTCCATTGACCATTGCGATCATGGCAACAAAAACCAAGAGCATGGCACCCACGTTTACAGCCAACTTCAAACCTTCTGTAGTTCCGTTGGCTATGGCATCTAAAAGGTTGCTACCAATTTTATCCGAGGAGACTTTTACGTCTGTATTGATGGCTTCGGTTTGAGGGTAAAGAATCTTTGAGATGACTATGGCTCCAGGAGCCGCCATAACAGACGCTGCCAATAAATGCTTGGCAAAAATAAGTCGTAACTCAGGATCATCTCCACCCAAAAAGCCAATATAGGCCGCCAACACAGCTCCGGCTACCGTGGCCATTCCACCGATCATGACCAGAAGGATCTCCGATTTGTTCATCTTCTCCAAATAGGCCTTGATCAATAAAGGAGCTTCGGTTTGGCCTAAGAAAATATTTCCGGCCACGCTTAAACTTTCCGCACCGGAGATCTTTAATAATTTAGATAAAAGCCAGCCAAAGGCTTTCACGATCTTCTGAATAATCCCTAGGTAGAAAAGTACAGAAGTAAGAGCAGAAAAGAAGATAATAGTAGGCAACACCTGAAAGGCAAAAATAAACCCGAAAGTATCCATATCCACTACAAGGCCTTCAAACAGGAACTGACTGCCCGCGCGAGTAAAGTCTAAAATACTCACAAAGATCTGCCCAACAAAGTCGAAGATCTTTTGTACAAAAGGGACTTTTAGAACCCCTATGGCAATGATGAGTTGAAACGAAAGTCCAAGCCCTACGGTACGCCAATTGATAGCTTTTCGATTTGCGCTGAAAACAAAGGCTATGAAAATGAGGACCGCCATTCCCAGAATACCACGCCAGAGACTATTCATAGAAAATCCTTGTGAGGGGGTTATCGCGGTCGCAGTTTGATCTCCCTCCTTAATTTCTTGTGAAACTATACCGTCCGAATCCTTCATGCTACTGAAACTATACAGAATGTTGTTCTCTTTGAAAACCAGCGAACTATCTGTAAGTTCGGTAATACGATAGCGGCGAATGGTATCGGTAGGTTTTGAATAGAAAAGGACTAATAAGTTATTCTGAAGCATATAATCTCCTGAAGCCCGCAGACTATCCTTTGCTTCCAGGGAATATTGGAAAGAACCTTCATTCAAGGTAAAGGTGTCATTTTCGCTAATGTTGAAGAGTGATGTCCCATTTGAATCTTCGATGTTAGAGAATTTCCAGGCCTTTTCCGCACTTTGTGCAAGGATACTTCCGAAGGAACCAAAAAATAGCAGTAACAGTATAAAACGAGCATATATTTTTGAACTCACTTTGCACTGATGGAATGGGTTATTTTGCTTCATATAAGTTCCGGATTGCCATTAATACCCTCAGAACAGGGGTGCTGGTAACTGATTTAAGTTCGTTTTGAAATTTCATCCCGAATCGCTGCCGCTTTCTCATAATCTTCCTGAGTGACCGCTTCGTCGAGCATTTGATTGAGCTCCTTGAGGGAGTATTTATTGAAATCCTCCGAAACAATTTTAACAGCCTCCCGATCCTCGCCGGAGATAAGCTCTTCGATCACGGCTTCTTCGTCTTCGGTAATCTCCTTATCCTTTGGGGGTGTTTTTAGATAGATGCCTGCCTTGTCGAGAATATTCTTGTAGGTAAAGATGGGAGCTTTGAATCGGAGTGCCAGGGCAATAGCATCACTGGTCCGGGCATCGATGATCTCTTCAATTTGATCCCGTTCGCAAATAATACTGCTATAAAAGACACCGTCTACCAATTTGTGAATGATCACCTGCTTGACCACAATCTCAAATCGGTCTGAAAAGTTCTTGAAAAGGTCGTGGGTTAGTGGCCGGGGTGGTTTGATCTCCTTCTCCAAAGCAATGGCAATGGACTGTGCTTCGAAGGCGCCAATCACGATAGGTAACTTACGATCTCCATCCTCCTCACTTAAAATTAAGGCATAGGCGCCATTTTGGGTCTGGCTGTAGGAGATTCCTTTTATATTTAATCGAACTAGGCTCATTTGCTGTCAACGGTTCAAAAAATGGTAATGGAAAAAGGCTGTCTAAACAAGGGTTTTTTCTTATTTAAACAGCCCTTTTTCAAGGCACAAAATACTAAAATTTATGCGTTTTGTGCTTTAAACGCTTTTAATTTTTCCGTAAGCTGTGGGACCACTTCAAAAGCATCTCCCACGATACCGTAATCTGCTGCTTTAAAGAAAGGAGCTTCCGGATCGTTATTGATCACAACTTTTACCTTAGAAGAGTTAATCCCGGCTAAATGCTGGATAGCTCCACTGATTCCGATAGCGATATATAGATTGGAAGCTACCGGCTTTCCGGTTTGTCCCACATGTTCGCTATGAGGTCTCCACCCCATATCGCTTACAGGCTTAGAACAGGCTGTAGCCGCACCTAAAGTTTCGGCAAGATCTTCTACCAATCCCCAATTCTCAGGGCCTTTTAACCCACGTCCGCCGGAAACAACAACCTCGGCATCTGCAATAGTCACCTTATCGGTCGCCTTATCTACCGAAACTACTTCAACTCCGCCAGCGTTCACAGAAGGAGAAAAGCTCTCTGCCGCCGCTGTGGTCGGATTTTCTTTAACTCCGTAGGCATTCTTGGCCAAACCAACCACTTTTATACCTGTGTTTATCTCGGTGGTAGAAAACGCTTTGTTGGTGTATACCGTATGTTTTACTTTAAATGGAGCTGCACTCTCCGGAAGTTGAGTTACATTAGGAACATATCCGGCTTCCAGATTTACGGCCACCAGGGGAGCCATAAATTTGCTGTTTGCGCTGGACGTTAATACCACTACTTCGGCACCTTCGGTCTTAGCGGCTTGCGCTACTACCTCTGCATGCCCTTCGGCACTGAAAGTGTCCAAGTCGCCGTTGCTTACTTCTAAAACTTTGGAAGCTCCATAAGTTCCCAGTTCGCTGGCATCACCACCATTAATGGCAACGGCCGTAACACTGGTTCCCATCATATCGGCTATCCCTTTGGCATAAGAAACGGCTTCATGGGCAATTTTCTTGAATTTTCCTCCTTCGGATTCTGTATATACTAATACTGACATAATTTTTTCAATTAAGTCTCCCCTTGAGGGGAGATTTAGAGGGGTGTTTTATATCGAACGGACTGATAAAACATCCCCCTAACCCCCTTCAAAGGGGGAATATTATTAAATGACTTTTGCTTCGTTGTGTAATAAATTAACCAGGTCGTCTACATTGTCTACCAATTTCACAGCTCCTTTGGGAGCAGGTTTTTCGAACTGAGTCGTTTGAGTTTCGGCATTGGCAGCCACAGGCTCTTTTACATGAAGTGGTTTGGATCTGGCTTGCATAATTCCTCGCATGTTCGGAATGCGAAGGTCACTTTCCTCTACCAAGCCTTTCTGTCCTCCAATAACCAAGGGAAGACTTGTTTTTAGCGTTTCTTTTCCTCCGTCTATTTCTCTTACCGCCGTGGCATTGGTTCCGTCTACTTCAAGACTGATACAGGTATTTACAAAGTTGGCGCCCATTAGCTTGGCTAACATCCCGGGAACCATTCCTCCGTTGTAATCGATGGATTCACGCCCGCCAATAACGAGATCATAACCTCCTTCTTGCACCACATGGGCCAATTGTTTTGCTACAGAATACCCGTCTGTGGCCTGAGTGTTAACACGAATGGCTTCGTCTGCCCCAATAGCAAGGGCCTTCCGAAGTGTAGGCTCTGTTTCTGGTCCTCCTACATTGGCTACATGCACCGTAGCCCCTTGTTTTTCTTTAAACCACATAGCGCGGGTAAGACCAAACTCGTCATTTGGGTTGATCACAAATTGCACTCCATTGGTGTCGAATTTTGTGTCTCCATCGGTAAAATTGATCTTAGAAGTAGTGTCCGGTACGTGACTAATACATACTAATATTTTCATTTGTATTTAAAGTATTTGGAATAGTAAATTTTTCGATTCAACCCTTTACTCAAAGAGCTTCGTTTTTCGAGGGAACGAAGATACGACTATATTCTGAATTTTCCTATGCATGCATAGTATTTTTTCAAAGCCATGCCTGAAACGTTTTCGATACCAATTCGAGGTGCATTTCACAATTTCTTTACTTCAAAATGATAAATAGTGTTATTTTTGTTTTCCTGAATTATTTCAGTTTTAAATAGAAGCCAAGTTAATTTAAAAGTTACCCGCCGCAGTTTACATTGAGCGGAGTCGAAATGCAGCAATTAATATGAAAACGATACAATTTAGAGAAGCCGTTTGTGAGGCGATGAGCGAAGAAATGCGTCGCGATGAATCCATCTACCTTATGGGTGAGGAAGTAGCCGAGTATAACGGAGCGTATAAAGCCAGTAAAGGGATGTTGGATGAATTTGGTGAAAAGCGGGTAATTGATACACCAATTTCCGAGTTGGGTTTTGCGGGAATCGCTACAGGTTCTGCCATGAATGGAAATAGGCCTATCGTAGAATTCATGACCTTCAACTTCTCATTGGTGGGTATCGATCAAATTATAAATAATGCGGCGAAAATCCGCCAAATGAGTGGTGGGCAGTTCAATTGTCCCATCGTTTTCCGCGGACCTACGGCTTCTGCAGGTCAATTAGCGGCTACGCATTCACAGGCTTTTGAAAGCTGGTATGCCAATTGTCCTGGATTGAAGGTAGTAGTTCCCAGTAATCCGGCAGATGCTAAAGGATTATTGAAAAGTGCCATTCGCGATGACGATCCGGTGATCTTCATGGAAAGTGAGCAGATGTATGGTGATAAAGGTGAAGTGCCGGAAGGCGAATACCTCATTCCGTTAGGAGTTGCCGACGTAAAGAGAGAAGGAAAGGATGTGACCATTGTTTCCTTTGGAAAAATCATCAAGGAAGCTTACGCGGCTGCCGATGTGCTAGCCGAAGAAGGCATAGAGTGCGAGATCATTGATCTGCGTACTGTACGTCCCATGGACCACAAGGCGATTTTGGATTCGGTGAAGAAGACCAATCGTTTGGTGATCCTTGAAGAGGCCTGGCCTTTTGGAAATGTAGCTACCGAAATTACCTACCAGGTTCAGAATCAAGCCTTCGATTATTTGGATGCTCCTATTGAAAAGATCAACACGGCAGATACGCCAGCTCCCTATTCCCCGGCACTTTTAGCAGAGTGGTTGCCCAATAGCGGAGATGTGATCAAGGCTGTTAAAAAAGTGTTATACCGATAATATTCGCACTTTTTTTTCGATATTTCCGTTTCCAAATCTGAGACTCTAACTTTTGCTATGAGGCAAACGCTACTCTTCCTTTCTCTTTTTTTTACTTCTTTTCTGTTCGCTCAGACGAAAGTCAGTGGAACGGTTAAAGACGAATTTGGGGAGCCGGTGGCTTTTGCCAATGTCATCTTCAAAGACACTAATGAAGGGACCATTACGAACGAAAATGGTCGGTTTTATCTGGAAAGTAATGATCCTCAGGATGGATTATGGGTTTCCTTTGTGGGCTACGAGCTGAAAGTAGTTCCGTTGGAAAAGAGTATCACCTACGACCTGGACATTGTGCTAAAGGAAGAAGCTGCGGCCCTGGATGAGGTGGTGGTGTTTAGTGGAAAGACTTCAAAAAAGGACAATCCTGCGATCACTATTCTTCGAAAGATTTGGGAAAACCGAAGGGAGAATGGGGTAAAGAAATTCGAGCAGTACAATTATGACAAGTACGAAAAGCTGGAATTCGACCTGAATACCATAGATTCTACCCTTATAAAAAGCAAGATCTTCAAGGGAATGGAGTTTATCTGGGATCAAATAGACACTTCCAATGTTACGGGAAATTCCTACTTACCTATCTTTATCAATGAGGCGATCTCCAAGGTGTATGGAGATAATTTGTTGAATGAAGAGAAAGAGATCCTGGAAGGAAATAAGAACTCCGGTTTTGAGAATAATCAGACCCTTATTGCCTTTGTCAAGGATTTGTATAAAGAATACAATGTCTATGACAACTATTTGAAGTTTTTCGATAAGGCCTTCACCAGCCCGTTGTCGCGAACCGGAATCGATGTATATAATTATGTCCTATTAGACAGTGCTTATCGCGACAATAAGTGGTGTTATAATATTGTCTATTATCCAAGACGAAAGAACGAACTTACCTTTAAGGGGGACTTTTGGGTGAACGATACTACCTGGGCGATCAAAGAGATCAATTTACAAGCCTCAAAGAGTGCTAACCTTAACTGGGTCCGAGAGGTCTATATCGAGCAGGAGTTTGATGTGTTGAATGACTCTATCTTTCTCATTACTCGTGACTATTTTTTGAGCGATTTTTCACTTCGCAAGAAGGAGAAGGCACAGGGAATCTATGGAAAGCGAACCACCTTGTATGATAATTACGTTTTTGATATTCCGAAGGAAAAGAGCTTTTACGGAGAGCAGGTAGATCCGTATAACGAGGAAGTCTATAATCGGCCAGATGAGTTTTGGGAAGAGCGTAGGATGGAGTCGCTAAACAAAGATGAGAAAGGAATTTATCAAATGCTGGATACCTTAAAAACGGTTCCCCGGTTTAAATCTTTGTACAATATTGGAGCCACCCTGGCGAGTGGATACTATCAGGTTGGGAATTTGGACATAGGTCCGGTGTTCTCAGTTTTTGGCTTTAATGAGGCTGAAGGGATGCGTGTCCGTTTAGGTGGACGGACCTATTTTAGTCAGAATGACCCCTGGCGTCTGGAAGTTTTTGGAGCCTATGGATTCCGGGATCAACGTTTTAAATATGGAATCTCCGGGAAATGGTTGCTCGACCGAAAGACTCGGCTTACGGTTTTTGGTGGAAACCGAAAGGATGTAGAGCAGACCGGAGCAAGTTTAACGAGCAGTACCGATGTCTTGGGTCGAAACCTGGCTTCCTCGGCACTCATCTCTGTAGGAGCCAATGATCGTCTTACGCGTCTTAATCTGTCCACCGCAGGATTCTCCATTGAGCCCGCTAAGAATTTCAATATACGGTTAACCGGTTCCTACCGGACGCTTGAGTCTGCTACCGATACGTTTAGTTTGGATTATATAGACGAGAATGGTGACATTCAGAGTCAGATCAGTCAACCTGAAGTTGAACTGGGATTATTCTACACTCCCAAAAGGAAGACGACAGGTTATGGAGTGGAGAGAACGATTGTAAATGATGGAGACTTTGCCAGTTTCTTTTTAGGCTACACCTATGGTACTAAGGACCTATTGGGAGGCGATTTTGAATATTCCAAACTACAGGCCTTATATACACAACCCTGGAATATTGGAGGGTTGGGAAGAGCCTATACTACTATTGAAGTAGGGAAGACCTTCGATGAGGTTCCTTTGGCTTTATTAAATCCCATTCCCGGAAATCAGACCTTATTTAGTATTTACAATACCTTTCCACAATTGGATTTCTATGAGTTTGTGAGTGATACGTATGCCTCGTTTCATTTACAGCATAACTTTGGGGGTCGAATTTTCTCCCGAATTCCCTGGCTTCGAAAGTTAAACCTGCGGGAGGTGATCGGTTTTCGAGCCGTTTGGGGAGATATTTCCCAGGAAAACATTGAACTAAGCCGTCCGGCCTTCGAAGTATTGACCGATAGACCATTGACTTCGGCCGTATTGGCCCCGTCAGAAGAAGTCTACTGGGAATGGAGCGTAGGCGTTGGGAATATCTTTAGGGTATTCCGGGTCGACTTCAACTTTAGAGGGAACTATCTGGACAATCCAGGCGCCAGAGACTTCGGTGTGACCGGTGTGTTTGGGTTTTCGTTTTAAATTCTTCAGTTCCAACAGTTTCTCACCCCGTAAAATTTTCATACTTTTGCCACCGCAAAAACTTAATGAAATCAATCTAAATAACACGTAATGGAACAAAACATTATCTATGTACCTATCGCCCTTTCAGTGCTGGGTTTGTTATTCATGCTCGTAAAGATGAGCTGGGTGAAGAAGCAAGCCGCTGGAAGCGAACGCATGCAATCTATTTCCAAGAGTATTAAAGAGGGAGCCCTGGCTTTCCTAAATGCCGAATATCGATTGCTAGTCATCTTTGCTGTGATCGCTGCCGTACTTCTTTTTGTGGTGTCTACACAGGTGGAATCTACCAGTTGGATGATCGTACCGGCCTTTATCTTCGGAGCTATTTTTTCTGCCTTGGCTGGAAATATTGGAATGCGCGTAGCTACCGAAGCCAACGCTCGTACCGCAGAAGCTGCCAAAACCAGCTTGCCACAAGCCTTAAAAGTATCTTTTGGCGGTGGAACCGTTATGGGACTGGGAGTTGCCGGATTAGCGGTATTAGGCCTTAGTTTGTTCTTTATGTTCTTCGTAAGCCAGTTTATGGGTGGCGAAGGAAACTTTTACGATAATATGACCATCGTACTGGAAGCGCTGGCAGGATTCTCTCTAGGGGCTGAAAGTATTGCTCTATTTGCTCGTGTGGGTGGAGGTATCTATACGAAGGCTGCCGATGTTGGGGCGGACCTTGTAGGTAAGGTAGAAGCCGGTATTCCGGAAGACGATCCCCGTAACCCTGCTACGATCGCAGATAATGTGGGAGATAACGTAGGAGATGTTGCCGGAATGGGAGCCGATCTTTTTGGTTCTTATGTAGCTACCGTATTGGCGGCGATGGTATTAGGAAATTATGTGATCCGTGACATGTCTGTTACGGCTCAATTTACGGATGCTTTCAACAACATGGGGCCTATCTTACTGCCTATCGTGATTGCAGGAGTAGGGATCTTAGCTTCTATCGTTGGAACTTTCCTGGTTCGCATTAGCAGCAATGATGCTAAGGAATCTCAAGTTCAGAAAGCACTGGACACTGGAAACTGGGCGGCAATCATCATTACTTTAGTGGCCAGCTGGTTCCTAATCGACTGGATGTTGCCTGAGACCATGACCATGAACTTCTTTGGAGAAGGAGCGAAGGAGATTCCGTCAAGACATGTGTTTTATGCCTGTATGATTGGATTGGCTGTTGGAGCCTTGATCTCTACTGTAACAGCCTATTATACGAGTTTAGGTAAGAAACCGGTAATGGATATTGTACAGAACTCTTCAACAGGAGCGGCTACCAATATCATTGCAGGTTTGGCTGTGGGAATGAAATCTACTTTCTTATCGGTTATTTTATTTGCTGCGGCTATTTATGGTTCTTATGAGCTTGCAGGATTCTACGGTGTAGCCCTTGCGGCTTCTGCCATGATGGCGACCACTGCCATGCAGTTGGCTATTGATGCCTTCGGACCTATTGCAGATAATGCAGGAGGGGTAGCCGAGATGAGTGAATTAGAGCCTCACGTACGTGAGCGTACCGATATTTTAGATTCTGTTGGAAATACAACCGCTGCCGTTGGAAAAGGATTTGCGATCGCTTCAGCAGCCCTAACCGCTTTGGCATTGTTTGCAGCTTATGTAACCTTTACGGGAATCGACGGAATTAACATCTTCCGCGCTGATGTGCTGGCCATGTTGTTCGTAGGAGGTATGATCCCGGTAGTGTTTTCTGCTATGGCGATGAAGTCCGTAGGAAAAGCGGCCATGGAAATGGTGCAGGAAGTTCGTAGACAGTTCCGTGAGATCCCTGGAATTATGGAAGGAACCGGAACTCCGGAATACGCGAAGTGCGTTGATATTTCTACCAAGGCTGCCTTGAAGGAAATGATCTTGCCTGGTTTAATTACCATTATTACGCCTATCGTCATTGGATTACTATTTGGAGCGGAGCCTTTAGGAGGTTATATGGCAGGAGTTTGTGTGAGCGGTGTTATGTGGGCGATCTTTCAGAATAACGCTGGGGGAGCCTGGGACAACGCGAAGAAGTCTTTCGAAGCTGGAGTGGAGATAGACGGTGAAATGACCTATAAGGGAAGTGATGCTCATAAGGCTGCTGTAACTGGAGATACTGTGGGTGATCCTTTTAAAGATACTTCAGGTCCGTCTATGAATATCTTGATCAAATTAACCTGTTTGGTTGGCTTGGTCATAGCTCCTATCCTGGGAGGACATGGTAACGAAGATATGGCCGTTATCACAGAGGACGGAACGAAATTGGAGATTACAACCGACGGTATGAAAGAAACTCGCGAGGTGTCCAAGGAGATTCGTATTGAGAAGCTTATGGAAGACGGGCTGCATGTTGCGCATGTTACTGTGGAGGCTAACGATAACGGAACTATTACTTCTGAAACCAAAACTTTTAAGGATGCCACTGAGACAGGTCTTAGGGCCAAGGTGGAGGCCTTTAAAAAAGCCAGTATTGATGCTGAAGAGGGAACTGAGATAATTAAAGAGATCGAAGAAGAGATCAACTAATCAGGTTCCAAAGAACATAAAAAAAGCCCGGACATCGTCCGGGCTTTTTTATGAGCAATGATAAAATTATTTGCTGAAAGTAAACGTACTGTCTGTGGTAGAGGTTACTGATGTTCCACCGGCATTTTGTGTTTGAACATCTACAATGTTCAAGATCAAGCTATTCGCTGTAAGCTCAACAATAGTAGCTGTGCTAGGATCTCCTGTAGCCGACGTTACGGTTAGCTGGTCTCCGGAAATAGACCACTCACCCACTTCCGAGAAACTGATGTTCTCAACATTTTGGGTGATGGTTTGTCCTCCTGAGGTAGTGGTTAATTCGATACTATAGGAACCTTCCGAAGTTACCTGATTTGGATTTTCTGAGAAGGTAACCGTATAATTGTAATCGTATCCTTCTCCAACAAAATCCGCAGAGATGGTTACCCCATTGGCAGTAGTTTCTGTGGTTCCTGAATACGAAACTCCGGTTCCATTCCAGGTTCCTACCAGATCTGCAGCTCCACCCACAGGATTTCCTCCGTCATCGTCGTCTGAACATCCAACGAAGGCCGCTGTCAATACAGCTAGAAATAAAATCTTTAAAATTTTCATGTAAAAAATAGTTTGAGTTATTGTAATAAGGTGGCAAAACTAGGTGTTTTATTACCCCTAGAAAAGAGGAAAAATTCTAAAAAAACACCAAGGAGTCTTAACTAGCTGTTAATCAAAAGGTTGTTTAAAATAGTCCGTGCAATTCTGCATCGATCTTATTGATCACGGCTCCAAGGTCTTCTGGCTTGTCCACAAAATTGAGATCGTCCACATCAATGATCAGAAGATTTCCCTTGTCGTATCCATGGATCCAGGCTTCATAACGCTCGTTCAATCTACTGAGGTAGTCGATGCTAATGGAGTTTTCGTATTCCCGTCCGCGTTTGTGAATCTGGTTCACCAGATTTGGGATAGAGCTTCGCAAATAGATAAGGAGGTCGGGGCCTTCGGTAACGCTTTCCATGAGGTCGAATAGTGCCTTGTAGTTCTCATAATCCCTATTGGTCATTAAGCCCATGGCATGTAGGTTGGGAGCGAAGATGAAGGCATCTTCATAGATGGTGCGATCCTGAATGACCTTTTTTCCACTTTCACGAATCTCGAGGATTTGTCTAAATCGACT
>JBCBDM010000115.1:0-12120 GCA_038529705.1 Bacteroidota bacterium | reverse complement strand
CTTACATTCTCATTTTAATGTAAGTGCCATTTTGAATACAGAAAATGGAGAATTCGCATCCCTGGCTTTGATCAAAGGGTTTCGATTCAAAGTGGCATTGATGGAGGAGCATTTCAATGAAAATTATATGGAATCGTCTTCCTTTCCAAAGGCTATTGTAAAAGGAAAACTAGAGGATTTTTCTATGGAATCCCTTTCTCAGGAGGGTGCCGAATTTCTTCTAAAAGGAACCATTACCATGCATGGAGTAACCCAGCCATTGGAAACTTCAGTAAAGATCAAAAAGAACAGCCAATCCTTAGAACTGCAAACCGAATTCTCATTGAGACCGGAACAGTTCGACATAAAAATACCGAGTATTGTAAGTAATAAAATTGCCGATGAGGTTTTAGTGGCGGCAATGTATTCACTATCGAATTGATATCTATGAAAAAGAAAACTGTTTTATTGATAGTGATGCTGGGACTTGTAGCGGGTGCTTATATAGGATATAGGTACCTCTACAAGGACCATAGAAATATTGAAACGGAAGCTTCTGTGCTTACCATTAAGGCAGATAGGCTTCAGGAACGGTTTCAAAATGGAACGGAGGATTCTTTGTTGAACAGGACACTTACCATTAAAGGAACCATTACACAAGTAGAAGAACAATCCGTATTGGTCGATGAAAAGGTGCTCTGTAGTTTCAATACCCTGCCCACGGGATTAATTGTTGGCGATGAAGTAGAAATTAAAGGCCGCTGTATTGGATATGATGACCTTTTCGAAATTGTAAAAATGGACCAATCAACTCTAACCAAACTATAATGAAAAAATTAGTAATCCTATTTTGTTTTCTCTGTCCTATGCTCACTTTTAGCCAGGATGATCTTCTCGAAGAAATGGAGAAGGATGTTGTCATTGATAAAACAGCCACCGCTGCGTTCAAAGGCCTTAAAGTGGTCAATTTTGAGTCTACCAAATTGGGAAATGCCAAGGACTTCTTCTTTATTGTTTCTCATAGATTCGGAACTGTAAAGAATGGTATCGACGATTTCTTTGGTTTGGACAATGCCGTAACTCAGTTAAAATTTATCTATGGCGTTAATGAATGGTTGAACTTAGGGGTAGCCAGAAGCTCTTTACAAAAGAAATACGGTGTACATGCAAAATATCGCCTGCTTCAGCAGGAAGAGGGCAAATTTCCCTTCACCGTGGTGGGATACAATCTGGCTACGGTGAATACGGCCCTCGATAAGGATCTGCTGCCTAAGCTGGAGTTTAGTGACCGGTTAACCTACACTTCTCAGCTTTTAATTTCGAGGAAAGTCTCAGAAGACTTATCTTTACTAGTAGCGCCTACCTTTATTCATGAGAACCTGGCGACGCGAAGTACGGTTACCGGTCCGGGAGACGGAGAAATGGTCTCGGTCTTCGACGAAGAAAATAATCAGTTTGCTGTAGGAGTGGGAGGACGATATAAGTTAACCACCCGCTGGAGTCTTAATATGGATTATGGAATTCATTTAAACAGAAACGAGAACTCCAGTTTTAAGAATCCATTGTCCATTGGGGTGGACCTGGAGACTGGCGGACACGTATTTCAAATGCATTTTACCAACGCTCAGGCCATGTTTGAAGAAGGCTTTATCATTCAGGGGCAAGGCGATTGGGGAGACGGAGATTTCTTCTTCGGATTCAACTTAAGTAGAGTATTTTAAACTGAAACATATAATTAATTAAAAACTACAATCATGAAAAGAATTACCCTAGTAATTATGGCAATGGCAAGTACTTTTGCCCTCAAAGCACAGACAACTTTCGACCTCGACTGGGCGATTGGAATTAACGGAGGTGCAGCCAGTCTCACCATCGAAACAGGAGATACGGTACGGTGGACCTGGACAGATGCAGCTCCGCATACAGTTACCAATATAGACGGAAGCAGTGTGGAAGATTTTGACAGTGGGATCCTCACCGGAAACGGAGAGCAATTTTCGTACACGTTCACGGTAGAAGGAGTAAACGATTACCGCTGTGAAGTACATCCCGGAACTATGTTCGGTACGATTACGGTAGAAGCTGTTTTGGCAGTGGAAGATAAATTCGCGCAGAATATCAATTGGTTCCCAAACCCGGTTTCGGATCAAATGACCATTACTTCGCTTTTCAAATTGGATAGCTATCAAATTCACGATATCACAGGGAAGGAAGTAATCAGCGGAGAGGAAAACACCAATGTCCTGAACTTGAACACGCAAGACCTTACAGCAGGTATCTACTTTGTTACCCTCGTATCTGAAGATCTTAAGACCACTATCAAGGTGATTAAACAATAATAGTTTGGTTGGTTGGAAACCAACTTGATCGGTTCGCCGGGAGAGTTGGTTTTTTTTAATTCAAAAAATAACGAGTCATGAAAAAGCATATACTATTATCCATAGCCCTGTTGAGCTTTGTATTTTCTTATGCTCAGATCCAGGCGGGTCTAACAAACGATTTCGAAGATGGAACTACCCAAGGTTGGAGTAATGGGGGAGGATCTCCTAATCCGCCTGTAAATATACCAGACGGTGGTCCCGGAGGTGCGGGAGATAACTTTTTGGAAGAAGTAAGTTCCGGAGCGGCGGGACCTGGTGGTAAGATGGTCATCTTCAATGAAAACGCGGAATGGTTGGGGAATTACGTGGCCGCAGGTATTTTGGGTATTGATTTCTCCATAAAAAATGGAGGAAGTGAAGATTTGTTCATTCGAATTGGAATCGAAGGAGGTCCGGACGGTTCGGAAATGGTAACCACAAATTTTATCTCTGTTCCCGTGAGTCAGTCAGACTGGACCGGGATAGGATTTAGCATGGATCCTTCCGAGTTTACGGTAACGGACGGAATTGATACGCCCAGTCAAATCTTAAGTCAGGTGGACCAGATCAGAATATTGAGCAATGAGAATGTAAGCTATGTTGGAGCCCAGGTGGCAGCCACCATGCATATTGACAACATTAGTGTTTCTGGGTCTTTTGGAGTAGAAGACCAACTGGGAAGTAGCCTTAGACTATTCCCGAACCCAGCAGGAAATGTCCTTAATTTCTCTGCCGAATTGCCCATAGATGCTTATAGAATTTACAATATTTTAGGAGCCGCTGTTGCCGAAGGTAGCGTAGGAGCCTCTACGCATCAACTCGATGTGGCGTCTTTAACCAGTGGTATTTACCTTATTGAGGTACGTTCGGAAGGCCAAAGTACGACCCGGAAGTTTGTAAAAAAATAATGACAAAGAAGGATTAGCCATGGAACCAGCTTATTTTTGAGCTGGTTTTTTTATGTAGTAACTTCTACAAAAAAGATCGCATTCTTGTTGAGATCATAAAATCCGAATTCGTAAGTACCCCAGGCAGTATGTTGTAGTTTGTCCCCGGGAACCGTTCCCCGTTCCACCAATTCCTGAAATAAAGGTTCAATATTTTCTACAAAGATCTTTACCACAGAACCCCCTAATAAGGGGTCATCCTCCGTGTTGGCATGCCATTGCAGATGTAAGTGGATGTTGTCACGTGAAATTCCTGCATAGCCTTCATTTTCAAAATCGGTCCTAAATCCTACCATCTCTTCATACCACTTGAGGTCCCGTTGGATATCTTCGGAAGGGAGCACCGGGATGGTAGCCAACAATTTAGTCTTCATCTTCTTCGGCTCGTTTTAACAACTTATCGTTGAGATGCTTCTTTTGTTTGATCCCTAATTTCTTGATATTCTCCACTTTAGTGATCAGATTCCCTTTACCCGTCAACTTCTTCATGGTGCCATCATAACTTCCCTGAACGGTTTTTAACTGATTCCCAACTTTAATGAGGTCGTCCGTGAGGTTTACGAATTGGTCGTATAAACGTCCTGCCTGCGTGGCAATTTCCAGCGCATTTTGCTGCTGCTTTTCGTTATTCCACATAGTGTCGATGGTTCGCAAGGTTGCCAGCAACGTAGAAGGGGTTACAATAACGATGTTTTTCTCGAAGGCCCAGTTGTATAAGTTAGAATCCTCATTGATGGCAATGGCAAAGGCGGGTTCCACAGGAACGAATAACAATACAAAATCGGGACTTTCTATCTTATAGATATCCTGATAGTTCTTATCACTAAGCTGCTCAATATGCTTTTTCAGAGATAGGATATGTTCTTTTAAAAAACGCTCTTGTTGTTATTTGTACTCCTCATTTACATACCGTTCGTAAGCCGTTAAGGAAACCTTGGAGTCAATGATCATTTTTTTGTTGTCCGGGAGATATAGCACTACATCCGGAAGCACGCGCTCACCTTCGTCCGTTACATAGGAAGTTTGAACAAAGTATTCCCGATCCTTTTCCAGGCCACTTTTCTCCAGGACTCTTTCCAGCACCAGTTCTCCCCAATTCCCCTGGGTTTTACTATCCCCTTTTAAGGCTTTAGTAAGGTTGGTGGCCTCTTTGCTCATTTGCTCGTTTAGCTCTTTCAGACCTATGATTTGCTGGCGTAACATGGCATGGCGATCGATACTTTCTTTGTGAGTTTCCTCTACCTTTTTCTCGAACTTATCGATTTTCTCTTGTAGTGGTTTCAGGATCACATCCAGCTTTTCGGCATTCTGTTTGGTAAATTTTTCGCTTTTATGGTCCAGGATTTTATTGGCTAGGTTCTCAAACTCCTTAGTAAACTTCTCCTGAAGTTTTTCAAGCTCCTCTTTTTGTTCATTGAGCTTGCGTTCCAGGTTGTCATTCTCAGCATTTCGGCGAACCAATTCCTCATTGAGAAAGTCCTTCTCCTTTCTAACCGATTCTTTGTCATGCAGGGCACTTTCAAAACGTTCGGTAAGTTTCTCCTCCTGATCCTTAAGCTGAATAAGACGTTCTTCCAGCTTTCCACTTTCCGATTTGGATTTTAAGCGTGCGATCAAATTACCCACATAGGCCCCGGCCAAGGCAGAGATGGCGCCAATTAGAAATACGATAAAGGTTTCACTCATATACTACTTTCCACCGAAGCGGAAAACTTTAGATTAGTATTCATTTTGAAAGTAAAGATAATTAATTCTTGATGGTAAACCGCCCGGTTTCTTCGTCAAAAAAGATCGTATCCTCCGGAAAGAGATCCTTAAAAATACCTTCTTGTACAAACTGCTTCGGACTTCCGGAATACGTTCCTTTTTCGGTCATTACCAGCATTTGGTCCGATAGCTGAATGGCTAGGTCGATCTCATGGGTGGAGAAGAGAATGGTTTTTCCTGCTTCCACGCTAAGCCGTTTTAACAATTTTAGTATCACAGCACGATGATAAAGATCGAGATGCGTAGTAGGCTCATCCAACAGGATGATGGGTGTGTCCTGGGCTAAGGCTCGGGCAATAGCTACGCGTTGAAATTGGCCATCACTCAATTCGAAACACTTCTTTTCACGGATTTCGTGCGTATCGGTTTGTTGCAGGGCCCAATGTATCTTTTCCGTATCACGAGAATCTAAGGTGCCCATCCAGTTGGTATGAGGTTGGCGTCCCAGGGAAACGAATTCACCGACAGATAAATTTTTCGAGACGGCGGTGTCTGTCAATACAACGCTTAACACATTGGCTAGCGAGAGTAGGGGGTAATCCTTTAGGTCTTTGCCTTCCATCAAAACGCTACCCGCCAGTGGCTTTTGCATACCAGAGAGGGTTCGGAGCAGGGTCGATTTTCCTATACCGTTGGCACCCACCAAACTAATCAGAGAACCCTGAGAACACTCAAATTGAAGGTCTGTAGCAATAGCTCGTTTCCTTTTCTTTCGCGTGTATCCAATGGATAGATCGTGAACTTCTATGGTACTATGTTTACTTTCCAAAACCATTAAAACAACAATTTACGCTTTCTTACCAATAACCATATCACTACCGGAGCTCCTATGAGGGAGGTAATGGCATTGATAGGCAAGGTATATTCACTAAAAGGTAATTGGGCAACCATATCGCAAACCAGCATAATGATGCTACCAAAAAGCAGAACCGCAGGAATCAGGATCCGGTGATTGGCGGTTGTGATCCATTGGCGTGCTATATGAGGCACGGCCAGGCCGATAAAGGCAATGGGGCCTGCAAAAGCGGTGATTCCTCCGGCCAATATACTGGTGGTTATGATGAGTAGCAGTGTGGTTCTCTTAATCTGAACGCCCATACTTCGGGCATAATTTTCACCCAGAAGCAATGCATTGAGAGATTTGCTGACGGCAAAACTGAAAATCACTCCCAAAACGGTGCAAATACTCAAGATGAGTACTCCGCTCCACGACTGATTTCCAAGACTTCCGAAGGACCAAAAGACGTACTGTTGCAATTGTTCGGCACTGCTAAAGTAGGACAGGACTCCCACCACAGCAGCTGTAACACTGCCAAACATTAACCCTATAATTAGAATCGCCATGGTATCCTTAACTCTAAGGGTAACGGCCAATACGGCGAGTAGCACCAGAAAACTTCCAAAAGCCGATGCGATTACCAGGCTCCACTCATTGGTAAGCCAGCTTCCCAAGATACCACCAAAGGCCCCGGCTCCTAAAATAAGAATGGCTACTCCTAAACTGGCTCCACTACTTAGACCCAGGACAAAAGGCCCAGCTAGAGGATTTCTAAATAGGGTTTGCATAAGCAGGCCAGATACGGCCAATCCACTTCCTACCAGGATGGCAGTAATGGCCTTGGGGAGTCGATAATCTATTAGGATGTATTGCCAACTGGATTTGGACGCCTCACCTCCTGTGAGACTTGCAAGGATATCTTGGAGCGGAATGGAAACCGATCCCAGACTGAGGTTGAGGAGGAAAACCACCACAAGCACAAGGAGGAGCAGGACAAAGAGACCTTTATAGGAGCGGGAAGTTTCCATTATTCCAAAAAGCTGAAAAAGTACAATTCATGATCCAACGATAGTTCCGGGTGCAATATCTTTATGATGTCCTTTAAAACGAGATCGGGTCGATTAGGAGCCAATTCATAATATAAGACTCCTCCGGTAGCTCCTTTCTTGGTGGTAAAACTATAGATCTTTTTATTCTGAAAGGCCTCGAATTGGGTATAGACGGTATGAGCTTCTTCCATTTGCTGCAGACTGGTGAACTGCCCCGGACCGATCCAGAAATCGGCCGATTGGCCTTTCTCCAAGACAGATTCGAGGTTGAGAGACAGACTGCCCGTACCTTTATCCTCGCTCCAAAGATACTCACCATGAGCATCGTCTATAAAACGGGCCGCCCAACTGTCACCTTGCGGCATATACCAGATATCCTTATACATCGCTCCGCTAAGCACCGTAGGCCTGGTGGTAGCATTTGCTGCCAACGATTTTGCTTCCAGATAATTCTTCTCAATGCTAGCGAATATACTATCCGCTTCTCTTTCCTTTCCGAATAGCGCGCCAAAAAACTTGATCCATTCGGCTTTTCCCAGCGGATGTGTTTCTGTCCAGTCACTATTGTACAGTACAGGAATTCCTGTTTTCTGAATAGTAGAAACCGTTTTGTTATTACCCTCAACGGCAAAGGTAATGACAGCATCTGGTGCAAGCTCAATAAGAACCTCGGTGTTGATATCTTCGTTCTTTCCTAATTCTTTGATCTTCCCTTCGGTTATCAACTTCCGGGTTTTTTCAGAAGAGATATAGTTCATGTTGGGGAAGCCTACCAATTTGTTTTCAATTCCCAGCATTTCCAGAGACGGAATATGAGTGGTGGAGGTAACGACAATGGATTCCAGTGGAACCTGAACTATAGCATCTTTTTTTGTATGCTCCTTGACCGTTGCGCCTTCTTCTATCAACCAATATTTGAAGGTTTCTTCGGCGCCGGGCCAAGGATTTTTCAAGATGATTTCTGTCCCTCCAACCTTTTTCTCAATGGAAAAGCCCTGAGCATATTTCACCGTACTTGCTGTTGATCCTGAAGTTTCGGCCGTTTCCGGCTTTTGCTTACAGGCAGAGAGAAAAAGTAAGGGAATGAGAAGGAAAAGTAGTTTTTGCATGTTCAAAAATACGCATTTCACTTGTACTTCGTGCTCAATACTTCCGAAGCATGTAATCCCAGTGGTTAGTAACAGAAATTCCCCCCTTGAGGGGGGACATAGGGGGGTGTTTTTAGAAGTTTTCATTTTTAGTTTGATTTAAATACCCTACTTTCGCAGCGAATTTTGGTAAGTGTTTTTTTAGAAAAGCACTTTTAAAAGGGAATTCGGTGAAATACCGAAGCTGTTCCCGCAACTGTAAGCCGTCTTTAAAACTTTGATGTCTTGGGATAGGTGTTATTCTTCAAACCACTGCGAGTAAAATGCTCGTGGGAAGGTAAACACCGTGGGCGAGCCAGGAGACCTGCCAGATTTCAACATTTTGTCAAACTTTCGGGATAAAGGTTTGTCGTTTGCAACAGTGTTGTGCTGTTGTAAATCGCAATAAATGGCCTAGGCCATTATTCCGCTTAATTCATTACAATGAAAAAACATTTATTTTGGGCTATCAGCCTTTGTGCCCTTTCTTTTGGAATGGCACAAGAAACAGCCAAAGTCGAGCAGTTGGACTCGGTATTTATTGATACCAAAGCCCCGTTGGCCCGCAAGAACAGTGGTAAGGTAGTGGTGCGCATCACTTCCGAAGCACTTCAAAAAAGCGCCGGAAAATCGGTCGCAGAGATCATCAACCAAGTATCGGGTATCGAGATCAACGGTAGCCGGAGTAACGACGGACAGAACCTGGGGTACTTTGTACGAGGGGGTAGAAACCGTCAGGTAGTGGTCATGGTAGACGGGGTTCAACTCAATGATCCTTCTTCAATTTCTAACGATTTCGACCTACGTTTACTGTCTGCCTCTAGTTTGGAAAGTATTGAGATTGTAAAAGGGGCTTCCAGTGTGCTTTACGGAAGCGGAGCCGCCACTGCTGTGATTAGTTTAACCACTAAGGAGACGGCCAGGAAACCTTTCTCGGCCTCGGTAACCTCTACCATTGGAACCAATGGGGCTGCCAATTCAGAAACAAACGACCTCAATGCTATTACCAATACCGTACAATTGAGCGGAACAGCGAATAAGTTCTTATATAATGCATCTTTTGGTCATAGAAGCACCAAAGGACTTTCGGCCATTTCTGAAGTGGAAGGAGAAACTCCATTCGAGTCGGACGATTTCAATGGTTACAATGTCAAAGCAGATCTAGGGTATAAGTTCAACGAAAATATAACCTTGACTCGTTTTGTAACCCTGGACAACTTTAAGGCGGAATTCGATGACTTTAGTTATACCGATGCAGATTATCTGACGGATAGCGAACAATTTAGGACTGGAGGTAGACTGGAATGGAAATACAACAAAGGAAGTTTTGTACTCAATGACAGTCATAGTTGGTTGGACCGGGAGATCACATCGTCCTTTCCTGCGATGTTCGATGCCCAATCCAGTACTTTTGATGCGTATGGAAGTTATCAGATCCATTCGAATTTTACCGTACTTGCCGGAGTGAACGCTAATTTTAGTCGTTTTAATTCCTTCTCGATTCCTTTTGGAAGCAGCGAATTCATGCAAGACGTTGATGAGGAAACTGCTAAATTCGATATCATCGACCCTTATGTAAACCTGACCTATATTTCAGATTTTGGACTGAATGTAAATGCCGGAGCCCGATTGAACAATCATAGCAACTATGGAACCCATGTGGTGTATAATGTGAATCCGTCTTATGGTTTTGATCTCGCCGGAGGGAATTTGAAGGCCCTGGCATCTTATAGCACGGCCTATATTACTCCATCCTTATTCCAGTTGCATGATCCTTTCTTCGGAAATCTGGAATTGCAACCGGAAGAGAATACCACGCTAGAGGGGGGATTGGAATTTACCAAAGGAAAAGACTTCAGGATAAGCGCAGTTTATTTCAATCGAGATGAGACCAACTTTGTAGATTTTGTGACAGTAGATCCTGTTAATTTTGTTTTCCAGTATCAGAATATTTCAGACGAGTTCAACGCGAGTGGCGTGGAAGTAGAAATCTTCAAAAAATTTGGGAATCTCAGTGCAGCGGCTAACTATACCAATACGCAGGCCGATGAACGATTTGCTTTGCGTATTCCCGAGCATAAGGCCAACGTACGTTTAGGTTACGATCTTAAGGAGAACACTTATTTTGGGTTGAGCTATAACTATACCAGCGAACGACAAGACGTTTTCTTTAATCCAACCACCTTCGAAAGTGAAATGGTGACTTTGGAGAGTTTTGGACTGTTGAATTTGGATGTGAGTCATCAGATCAATGATACGATCAAGGTCTTTGCTAATTTGAGCAATATTTTAGACGAGGAATACGAAGAACTGTTTCGTTTTCAAACCAGAGGGCGAAACTTTAGATTGGGGGTCAATTTAAATTTCTAAGAAGACTCGTTCTAAAATAACGGAAGCTCCTAAGGTGTCATTTTCTTAGGGGCTTTTTTGATGAAGTTACTTTTTTTCGGCTAATTTCCTTTTTACCAGGGCAGTGAACATAATAAATCCATATTCGTTCGTTTCCTCTTTCGCTTTAGAAAATACCTCCAAGGACTTTTGGTAGTCCTCCTGTTTCATAGCCATGAAACCAAGCCATGTGCGTGGCATCGGGTTTTTTGGGTCCAACTTCATGGCTTCGTTGAAATCAATTTCTGCTGTTTCATACTGTTTGGCCATATAAAGTTTAATTCCCCTATGCGACAAGTTCACTACCGTTGGTTTTGCTGCTATTTCTGTATTGAGATTCTCAAGGGATATTTCTTCGAGTTGGATTTCAAAAGCGGCGACCATGTTATCCATCTCCTGGCTTAACATCTTATAATAGGGATCGCAGTTATCTACGAGTTCCTCCTGAATATCCATAAGAACTTTAAAGGCAAAGTCCGGGTAATCCAGATCGCTTTCTTCTTCCTCCATTCGTTGGACGAATTCGGGTTGGTATTCTTCGATGTATTTACTAAAGCATCTATCCAGAAGCACACGATCACTTTCCCCTTGGGCCAGTTGTTCTCGCGTTTCATTCATACAGGCACAAGTGATCTCTACTAATTTTTCCTCTAAGGTCTGTCCGCTTAGCGGTAGGGAAAGAAGAATAAAAAGGAGAATAGAATAAATAGGCTTCATCATTTATGGATTAAAAACAGTCTTCCAGGGAAAGACCAGGGGAATGGCGATCACCCAAATTACAAAAAAGAAAGCCATCCCTTTAGGATATGTATGGTTATTTAATAGCGCAGGTATTGCGACTACTAATAACCATCCCCCTTTGTAGCATAGTTGAATGAGCAATACAGGTGAGAAGGTGACAGGCTTCCAAAGCCCTAGCACAGAAAGCACGGCAATGGAGAACCATAGTGCGCCAACCACCCTAAGCACTTCGGAATATTTATAGGTATTCTCAAAGACCGTTCTAATAGCAGTTTCGGGAAAGAAGAGGGAGGTGATCCCTATCCAACCTGCTACCAGGATATTCGCTATGTATAATAATTTCAGTCCCATGGGGTTATTTGTTCGATCTATAGTACGCTTTTTTCGCTTTTTTCTGATTGTAATAGGCCACAAATATCAAGGATACCGGAAAAAATAGGATGATGAGGATCCATTTCAAGATGAGTAGTGCAATTCTCATAGGCTTAGATACAATTTTCCTTTAAAAGTTCACGGGCTTCATTGGACCCCAATTTAGCTGCCTCTATGAGCACACGGCAGGTGTTGATGGAGTCTTTCTTTCCCAGGTAGGCTTCACCAAGTGCCAGATACGAGCTTTCCGGATAGGCTCCAAGTTCCAGGGTTTTGTTGAAATCCACAACAGCTTCATCCCATTTTTCGTATTTGAGGTGGGTAACACCACGATTGAAATAAAGATCAATTTCCTCCATTTCGTAGTCTGTATCGGGATCCGGGTCATTCATCAGTGCACCAAGGCTTAAACGAATTCGTTGGCTAGTATCGGTTTTAACCACTCGATCGCTTGCCAAGGCCAGAGTGTAATACTGAATAGACTTGTCATAATCCTTTAGGTAATCATAGTTATCCGCGATATTGGCCAATACTTCAGTATTTTGAGGGTCGTTTTTGATAATTTCAAGATAATCATTGGTAGAACCTTCCCAATCGTCCAAGTTGGCACGA
>JBCBDM010000114.1:0-12225 GCA_038529705.1 Bacteroidota bacterium | reverse complement strand
CAAGGTGACGCTTTACCCATGCGGTGCCGTAGCAGGAATCTATGCTTCGGTAGATCGCGATAGAGGTGTTTGGAAAGCTCCGGCCAATGTGAGCGTAAGTATGATAAAAGAACCTACCATCGCCATTACAACTGCAGAGCAAGACGATTTGAACATAGACGCTACCAGTGGAAAGTCTATCAATGCCATTCGATTGTTCAGCGGAAAGGGAAGCTTAGTTTGGGGGTCTCGGACCTTGGCTGGAAATGACAACGAATGGAGGTATGTCCCGGTACGACGATTTTTTAACTTCATGGAAGAATCCATTAAGAAGGCCACGGAGTTTGTCATTTTTGAGCCCAATAGCAAACCTACCTGGGTGCGTACCAAGGCCATGATCGAAAACTTCCTGACCCAGTTATGGAGAGATGGGGCTTTGGCAGGAGCAAAGCCTGAACATGCATTTTTCGTAAAAATAGGATTGGGCGAGACCATGACAGCCATCGACATATTAGAGGGCAGAATGAATATAGAAATTGGGGTGGCCGCTGTACGTCCAGCCGAATTCATTATTCTGAAATTCTCACACAAACTTCAAGAATCTTAATATCTAACTTTAAAATTATCCATTATGCCAACGTATAAAACACCCGGAGTCTATATAGAAGAAATATCAACACTTCCAGCCTCCATTGCACCCGTTGCTACTGCCATACCTGCATTTATAGGACATACAAAGAATATCCAGGATGCAGATGGAAACGACTTATTGTTCAAGCCGCAACGCATCACTTCCATGCTCGATTATATTGAACTGTTTGGTGGATCCGAAGACGAAACGGTCACGGTTACCATTACCGATACGTACGATACAGATGATGTGTTACTCACACGAGAGTATGGTGCAGCAGTGGCAACACCCTCAGACCATATTCTATACCATTGTATGAATCTATATTTTGCGAATGGTGGGGGTCCCTGCTACGTTGTGAGTGTAGGAGATTATGGTGATCCGGTTATCGTGGGAGACGGTACCATAGCAACTATAGCCGGTGGTCTTACCGGAGGGTTAACGGCCATTGAAAAGGTCGATGAGCCTACCTTATTGGTTTTTCCCGAAGCCACCAAATTAGCCGATGAAGTAGCCTACGGACAAGTGGTTGTTGCCGCCCTGACTTTATGCGACAAGTTACAGGATCGATTTACGATAGCCGATTTCATGGGCAATATAGCCGATACAGCAGAAACATTAGCTTACAGAACTGCTTTGGGAATGAATAATTTGAAGTACGGGGCTAGCTACGGACCAGAGCTAAAAACTACACTCAATTATGGATATGACCCTTCGGTGGTCACAGCAACTCATAGCAATGTAGGAGGAACAGCACCCCCTTTACCAGAATTCAATGGAATGACTTTGGATGCTATCAATACTGCAAATCCCAGTGTGTATCGTTCCATTATTGCTGAAATAGGAACGGTATATGTAGATCTTCCTGCTTCTCCGGCCATTGCCGGGGCCTATGCCCGAGTGGATGCCGATAGAGGAGTCTGGAAAGCACCGGCCAATGTGGGGTTGAATTCAGTGTTAGCGCCAACCGTATTAGTGACCAATGAGATGCAAGATAATCTAAATGTGGATCCATCCACCGGAAAGTCCATCAATGCCATTCGCAGTTTTGCCGGTAAGGGAATCCTTATTTGGGGAGCACGAACCCTAGCCGGAAATGACAACGAATGGCGATATGTTCCCGTTCGGAGACTTTACATTTTTGTAGAAGAATCTGTGAAAAAAGCTACAGAATTTGTGGTTTTCGAACCCAATACAAAACTCACCTGGGTACGCACCAAGGCCATGATCGAGAACTTCCTCACCGGACTTTGGAGAGATGGTGCCCTGGCTGGTGCAAAACCGGAAGATGCCTTCTTCGTTAAGGTAGGTTTGGGTGAAACGATGACCGCACAAGATATCCTTGAGGGTAGAATGAATATTGAAATTGGGTTGGCAGCAGTACGCCCCGCCGAATTTATCATCCTGAAATTCTCTCACAAATTACAAGAATCGTAGTTACAGCTACACATAGAAATATCAAATTAACTTTTAAAACACACATATTATGGCAATCAATTATCCAGTTACATCATTTCATTTCCAGGTTGAATGGGGGGGAACCCGTATTGGTTTCACGGAAGTGTCCGGGTTAACAGTAGAGCTTCAGTCCATAGACTACAGAGAGGGCAATGCGTCCGAATATCAAGTTACTAAGATGCCGGGAATTCCTCAGTATTCCAATATTACCTTGAAAAGAGGAATTTTTAGAGGAGACAATGAGTTCTTCCAATGGTTGAATACAGTTTCTATGAACCAGATCGATAGGCGTGACATCACCGTAAGCCTTCTAAATGAGGAACACGAACCGGTAACGGTATGGAAAATAAAGGAGGCATGGCCATGCAAAGTAGAAGGTCCATCCTTGAATTCGACAGGTAATGAGGTAGCGGTGGAGACCATAGAGCTATGCCATGAAGGCCTAACCGTAGAATTTGTATAGAACTCATGGCAGATTATTATCCACCCGTCGGTTTTCATTTTCGAGTTGATATCGAAGGAATTACTTCAGATGGTATTGACATTCGATTTCAGGAAGTTTCCGGGCTTACGGCTAGTGTAGGTGAATTTACCTATAACGAAGGTGGAGAAAATCGCTTTACCCATCGGCTCGCGGATAGGGTAACCTATGAAAAATTGGTGCTAAAGAGGGGTATGCTTGTTGGATCCAAGCTCATCGCCTGGTTCAGGGATGCTGTAGAGTCATTCTCATTCGATCCCAAAGATGTGATCGTCACCCTACTGAATCCAGAACATGAACCCCTGGAGTCTTGGAGTTTTGTGAAGGCATATCCCGTAAAATGGGCTATTTCAAATTTTAATGCCCAGCAGAACGAAATAGTTATTGAAACCATCGAATTGAGCTTCCAGTATTTCAGAAGACTGGAGGTGAGCTAAAACATATCAATATGCCAGTAGAAATAAGAGAGCTAAGTGTTAGGGCAAGTGTGGACAGACAAAATACGCCGGCTACGCAGGGAACTGCAGCCAATGATTGTTCAACACCATCGCCAGCAGAAAGCGACCAGTCTCAGGTAAATGAATTGGTTCAAATGATTAAAAACAGAAACGAAAGATAATGGGATTATTAGACGGTGTATTACTAAAGATGTTGGTTATCTCCTATCATGAAGATCCGGATACGGGTTTGCCTAAGAGCATTCCAATTCCATATCCCGTGATGTATAATCCTGAAAAACTATCAAAGAGTCTTACCGTCAACTATCAGAGTGATTGTGGACCGGGTAATAGTAGCCGGGAACTTAGATTTCACAGTTTCGATACGGGAGACGTAACATTTGAGTTTCTTTTTGATGCCACTGGCACCTCTGTAAATTCTATCAACGGAGAGGTGGCTAGCGCCATCGGTGGAGTGGATCTGGAGATTGAAATATTCCTTGCCTTAATGAAACCGGATCCCGAGGAACATCATCCTAAAACGCTCACATTGGTATGGGGAACTTTCATTTTCAATTGTAAGCTGGTGAAGGCCGATGTTAATTACACCATGTTCAGCTCGATTGGAAGGCCATTGCGCGCAACGGTTACAGCAACCTTCAAGGGACATGAACTGAAGATCGTTCAGGCAGCTCTTACCAAGTTGTTTTCCTCAGATCTTACAAAGGTTCACGTAGTGAAGTCTGGCGAGACCTTACCGCTTATTGCTAAAAATGTATATGGAGATACTTCTTACTATGTAGAGATCGCCAAAGCGAACAATTTGAACAATTTCAGAAATATTAAACCAGGTCAGGAAATCATCTTGCCACCGGTAGAAAAACAAAGTATTTAATATGGCACTAGCAGATCTCAATATTCCAACCGGTACCGATCTACCTTCCCATCGAATCTTAATCAATGGTTCGGAGTTAGACAGTTCCTGTACGATCAAGAGTCTTACAGTGACAAAAGCTGTCAATAAAATTCCGACGGCTCGATTGGAAATAATCGATGGAAGTATCCCCGAAGCAGATTTTAGCCATAGTAACGAAGATACCCTGGTTCCAGGTAATGAAATAGAAGTGAAACTGGGGTACCATGGAGATGAAGAATCTGTTTTTAAGGGTATCATTGTAAAACATGGAATAAAGACCATCTCTGCCAATGCTAGTTCCCTTCTTATGGTTGAAGCCAAGGACGTAGCTGTTAAAATGACGATTGGAAGAAAGAACCGATATTTTTCGGAGGTAACCGATAGTGAGGTGTTAGAAACCATCCTGGGAGATTATGGCGATACAAGCCCGGAAATTGAAGCCACAACCGATATCCATGCGCAAATGGTGCAATATTATTGTACCGATTGGGATTTTGTGGTCACGAGGGCAGAAACCAATGGTCACCTTACCATGGTCGATGACGGAACGCTGAAGACCACACCACCGGATTATGCCCAGGACGCCATTGCCAATTTGGCTTATGGACATAATATACTGTCTTTTGACTTTGAAATGGATGCAAGAAATCAATTTGCCTCCATTGAAACCCGTGCCTGGGATACCGCAAATCAGGAAGTAATTACAAGTAGCAACCAGGCACCGGATATTACCGAGTTGGGTAATATGTCTTCATCGGATCTTTCCGAAACTATTGGATTGGAACCCTTGAATTATCAGCATACAGGATCTTTGAATCCGGAAGAATTACAGGCGTGGACCAACGCAAGAATGCTTAGAAGTAAACTGTCCAAAATCATGGGGACGGTGAAAATAACAGGGAATAATGAAATTAAGCCAGGACATCTGGTAAACCTGGAAGGGATGGGTGACCGATTTAATGGAACCGCCTTTGTAGCCGGTGTGAGCCATACCTATGGATCTAGTTGGCATACTCACCTCCAAATAGGATTGAGTCATAAGTTTTTAACCGAAACGTACGACGACGTTCAGGCGATACCCTCTTCTGCACTGTTACCTGCGATTAATGGACTTCATATAGGTATAGTTACTGCCATCCATGATGACCCCCTAGGTGAGAATAGGATCAAGGTAAAATTGCCGCTTATTAGCGCTGAAGAGGAAGGTACATGGGCCCGGATCACCACACTGGATGCTGGGGAGAATAGAGGGAGTTTCTTTATGCCTGAGGTAGGAGATGAAGTGATCGTTGGTTTTCTGAATGACGACCCCCGAAACCCTGTTGTTATCGGGATGGTTCATAGTAGTGCAAAGCCAGCTCCCTTTGCCGCAGAAGAAGAGAATAATGAAAAAGGTTTTGTTACCCGAAGTGAGATGAAAGTGGTTTTCAACGATGACCTTAATCATATACTGCTAGAGACGCCAGCAGGAAACAAGCTCATGCTCTCAGAAGATGAAGAAGCTATTTTGGTGGAAGATCAGAATGGCAATAAGGTAACATTAGACGGGGATGGAATCCTTCTGGATAGCATAGGCGATATTACCATAAAAGCAAGTGGCGATGTCAATATTGAAGGCGTCAATGTAAACGTAACGGCCCAATCGGCTTTTAAAGCTGAAGGAGCTTCAGGAGCAGAGGTTTCGTCCAGTGCTTCTACGGCTATCAAAGGGTCTGTAGTGCAACTAAATTAAAAAATTATGCCAGCAGCAGCCAGAGTTTTAGATACAACCACCCACGGAGGAACCATTGTGGGGCCCGGAGAGCCCACCGTCCTAATTGGGGGTATGCCTGCCTGCGTATTGGGTGATAATCACGCCTGTGTTTTACCTCCCAATACCCACCAACCTACGGTATCCCCTTTTCCTATGGGAAGTACTTCGGTGCTTATTGGAGGAAAGCCTGCCATACGGGTAGGAGATACTTGTATTTGTGGAGCATCGGCTGCCGTGGGTGAACCCACTGTAATTATTGGATAGATCATGACAAAAGACAAGAACACCATGGATAATAAAGGTTTTTTGGGAAGAGGATGGAAGTTTCCTGTGGAATTTACAAAAGGAAGCGCAAGTGCTACGCTGGTCCAACATGAAGAGGACATTAAAGAAAGCCTCATCATATTGCTCACGACCATTCGGGGTAGCAGGTTGCTGCGTCCTAGCTATGGAACCAGTGTTCGAACTTTGATATTCGAACCCCTGGATGCTAATACCGCCACCTATATTTCAGAGGAGATCAAAAGAGCCATCTTGGTGCATGAACCCAGGGTGTTTGTGGATAGAGTTAATGCCGATCAAGAATCCATAAACGGAACTTTGGTAGTAACGATTGATTATACGATCATCTCAAGTAATACTAGATCTAATCTGGTATTCCCATTTTACATTAATGAAGGAACAAATATTATAGAATGAGCGAAAATTGTTTTCATAACAACTCTTTACGAAGAGACGGTACGAGTCAGCAACAGCGTACACTAAACACCTTGTTACCTTCTTATGTTTCTGTGGATGAACGCAGTATGAAGGATCTCATGGCATTTGTTCATGCCTTTGCGGAAGAGATTCAATACTATGATGTAAATGATCTGAAAAGTGGTCATTGGGCTGAGTTCTTCAACATCACCTCGGAAGATTGGGATTCGTTTTCGCTGGAAGACTACTTAATCCGATTGAAAATAGATCAATTTACCAATCCGCATTTGGCGCTGTTTTTTGGTTTTCTATATATGTTCAAGGTGGTGCAGGATGATATCAATACCATTACAGAGCGACACCTTAATTTTTATTATAAGGAAGTGCTACAGCTAAAAGAGCGACCTGCCGAAACAGACAGGGTAGCGGTTATTTTCGAATTGGCCAAACACGTGGAAAGTCACTTGCTTAAAGCTGGAACCATTCTGAAAGCAGGAAAGGACAATACCGGGGTGGATGCATTTTATAAATTAAATGAAGATACTGTCATCAATAAGGCCCAGATCGCTGAGATCAAATCACAGTTTACCAATATACATAACGAATGGGCTGGAAGGCCTAAGTTTCCTAAAACGGATCATCGAATTTATGTGTCGCCCGTGGCCAATTCGGCAGATGGCTTGGGAGAGGAGATCGTATCCGAAGAGATGGATTGGCGTTTTTTTGGCCGCCCTATATTCCATAAGAATGAGGAAGACCCTTCCGGATTGAAGGTGGCAGACCGCAACCAAGGACAAATTGGTTTTGCTATGGCAAGTCCCATACTATTTTTAGCCGAGGGACAAAGAAAAATAAGTCTAGAGATTACCGTAGATCCATTGGGGCCTGCGATCGATTATTCGAAAATAGCAACGGATCGGTTTACCATCTTGCTTAGTGGGGAGGAGGAATGGATACCTGCCGAAGTAATTACCGCACAGGAAACAGAAACCAATTCCGGAATATTCTTGTTGGAATGTAGATTGAATGTAGATAAGCCTTCTGTAGTTGCCTACAGTGAAGAAGTCTTCAACGAACACTTTTCTACCACCTACCCAATGATCAAGGTGTTACTATCCAATGAAGATCCTACCGAAGATACGGCTTACAACAGTTTGATCAATGTTTTGATCGAGCAGGTTAGGGTGAGCGTTGAAATAGAAGGAGAGACCACCGATATTCCCGGTGTTAAAAACCTTATTGTGCAAAATGACAATGGCGTATTGGATGCTTCCAAGCCTATGTCAATTTTCGGGGGACAACCCCACCTGGGTAGTAAGTTTTATGTTGGGAGCTGGGAGGTCTTTCAGAAGAAACTGGATTATCTTACACTGAAACATCAATGGGTGGATCTACCTGCAGATGCCGATGGATTTGAAGGGTATTATACTAATTACACCCCCAATAATGGTAGAAAGAATAGGTCTTTTAAAATAGAGAAAGATGTTCTGGATAAAAATGACTGGGTAAGAATTACGGGGTTCCATTACCTTTTCAGAAATGCGGAAGGAAATCCAGTGGCCAATGGGGTACCCCTACCTACGTCCACAGAACGAAGTAAACTTCACCTCAATAGCGAAGCACTAAGGAATATCAAACGAGATGCAGATCTGGCTCCTTTCGAAGATTATGAGATAGTTAGTTCTAAAGGGTTTATTCGTTTCACATTGGAAGGGATTGACTTTGGCCATAAGACCTTTACGAAAGATTATGCCACACAAGCCATTCTATTGGCCGGTGAATCTCCTCCAGCTGGCGCAGGGCTCCCCAATACACCCTATGAGCCCATTATTGAAGACCTGTCTTTGTATTATAAATCGAGTATGACTTTAGACCTGAAGGCTTCCAAGGTCCAAAGGCGTGATGCGTTCTTTCATCTGGAGCCGTTGGGTCATTATCGGGTCGATACGAATAAGGACGCTAATACATTATTACCAACCATAACGGCAGAAGGAAGTCTTTTTATAGGGATTGAAGACCTTAGACCACCACAAACTCTTTCTGTATTGATCCAGGTAGCGGAGGGAAGTGCTAATCCCAAAAAGGAAAAGCAAATGGTTAATTGGCACTACCTTTCCGAAGATCAATGGCTTCCTTTCGATCAGTATACGCTATTAAGTGACTCCACCAATGGATTGCTTACCTCAGGGATTGTGACCTTCGATATGCAGCGAAATATCACCAAGGGAAACTCAAGGCTTCATCCGGACTATTATTGGCTTCGAGCCAGTGTGGTGAAAGATTCCGATGCTGTTTGTGATATTATTGACATACGAACGCAGGCCATAAGTGCCTCGTTCGCGGATGGAGGAAACGACGTGAAATTTTTAGAGAAAGCGCTGCCAGCAGCCACCATCTCTAAATTTTTGACTGCCGATGCTTCTGTTAAAAAGATCGAACAACCCTATGCTTCGTCCCATGGAAAACCCCCGGAAAAAGAAGGGTCATTTTTTACGCGGGTTAGTGAACGATTACGACATAAGAATCGATCCATCAATATTTGGGACTACGAACATCTTGTTCTGGAGAAATTTCCAAAAGTATACAAGGCAAAATGTATAAACCATACCCGATTCAATGGGACTTTATCTAATTATAGTGAAACAGCACCCGGACACGTCACTCTGGTAATTGTTGCTAACGTTCAAAATAAGAATGCAGTAGACCCACTGCGACCCTTGGCAAGTTTGGATCAGTTAAGTGAGATTGGAACTTTTTTGGAAAAGATCAAACCTCCATGTGCTGCACTTCATGTAAAGAACCCTATATACGAAGAGGTTCAATTAGATTTTCAGGTGAAATTCCACCAAGACATTGATGCTGGGTACTACATCTCGAAATTGCAGGAGGAACTGAAATTTTTTCTTTCACCCTGGGCTTCAGATTGTGCTACCGATATCATTTTTGGAGGAAGGATCCATAAATCTGTGTTACTCAATTTTGTAGAGGAGCGCTCTTATGTTGATTATGCTACCTGTTTTAAAATGTATCATATTGTGCGGGAAGACCCTACCAACAACCCTACCGAAGATGTGGATGAAGCTATTGCCCTTACTTCGGTGTCCATCATCGGTTCGGCCAACACTCATGTCATACAGGAAATAGCCGCTAGCGCAGAAGACCAGTGCCAATGTGAGGACAATGTCATTAAGAGTGTTGAAGAATTGACTGTAGTTGATAAATGTTAAAACTAGTTTCCATGAATGAATCTCAAACCATATCGAAACAACTTCCTGCGCTTGCCAGTATGCAATATGAAACCCTGCGTGAGATAGGTATTCAACGCATTCAGGAACTGGCGGGAAAGCTATGGACAGATTATAACACACACGATCCGGGGATCACCATACTTGAGGTTTTGGGGTATGTACTAACCGATATAGGGTATAGAATCAACTATGATATTAAGGATATTCTCGCCCAAAAACTGGGAAGTCCCGATTACTATGATATAAAGAATTTCTACACGGCTTGTGAGATCTTACCGGTGTGTCCGGTTACCTTTAATGACTTTAGGGAGATTATGATCGATGTGGAAATTGTAGATGACAGCGAAGAAGAGCCCCAATATTATGGAGTAAAGAATGCATGGATTAGTAAATCGCCAGACGCGGAACATCCTATTTATGTAGACCGAAAGCGAAGTAAATTGAGTCTTTCGCCCATTCCCGATGTTTCCAGACAGGAATCGTTCTACGTCAAAACGTTGTACGATGTTTTACTCGAATTCGATAAGACTGAGAAATATGGTGATCTCAATGAAAATACCATAGAAGGAGATTTTGTTTTATATGAATTTCCAGCCTTGACAGCATTGCAGGGGCTCAAAATAGCAGTGACCGTTACCTTCCCAAATTGGGATGACCCCATTGATTGGGACGATTATACCGAAGTGCGGAATGTGGTGAAAGAGGTTCACTTGAAGTTCCTTCAGGTTCCGGAAGGTTATGGTTTTACATACGACATCACGAACGATAAGCATGTGATCCTGAGCTTGGACGAAAATTCAGATCCGGTGCCTCTACTGGATGATCTGAGTATTTTAATCAATGAATATTTGTATGATACCACCCAAGGACTCATTGTAGCGTATGTGGAAAAGGTGAAACTCATACACGAGATCGTTGCCAACGTTAAAAAACGACTGCACCAGAATAGAAACCTTTGTGACGACTTCTTTAGGTTCAACGCCCTAAAAGTAGAGGAGATCCTATTATGTACGGATATAGAATTAGACAACCAGGCGGATGTGGAAGAAACGGAAGCGGCTATCTTCTATGCTATTTCCAACTTTCTATCTCCCACGGTATATTTCTATACCCTGGATGAAATGCTCAACAAATGTGCGATCGATACCACCTATAAGATCGAAATGATGAATATAGGAGAAAGGGTAATCACCATTGCTTCTAAGTTACGGGAAGACGTTGGAAGCGAAGATGTGGTGTCTATCACGGGAGACGACACTCTAGCAGGAGAATTTACGGTCATCTGTATCAAAGAAAATGAGCAGAATCCTGCCTATACAGATATATATGTCAAGGAGGAAATTCTCTCGGAAGCGGTCTCCGAAGAAGCCATTTTGTTTGTGGGACGTATCGATGAGAACCTCTGTAAAACAGTAGATGAGATATTCGAAGGCCCCAAACTCAAACACGGTTTCATCGATGAGTCTGAGCTTGAAGCAGCGCAATTGACAAAGGTAATCCATGTTTCCGATCTCATTCGTATCATCATGGACATCGACGGAGTGAAGGCAGTTCGAAACATACAAATTGCTAACAAACCACAGGATAATGATATCGGTATTCCCGAAAAGAACGTAAAGTGGTGCCTGGAATTGGCATGGGAGCATAACTATGTACCGCGTTTAAGTTTGGCGAACTCTAAAATCACCTACTACAAGGAACAACTACCTTTCCTGGCCAATGACGTGGAAGTAAATGCCTTGGTCGAAGCCATGGAAGCTTCGGACCGACCGCAGAAGATACGATACCCAAAAATGGACATAGATCCACCGCTTGGTGAATTTAAAGACATTGAAAACTACGTTTCCCTCCAGGAAGAGTTTCCGGACATCTATGGAGTAGGGTCCTCGGGTATACCGGATCTATCTCCGATGAATACCGACCAAAAGAAAGAACGCCAGGGAAAAGTAAAACAGCTGAAGGCGTTCCTTACCTTTTTCGATCAGCTTATTGCCAATGAACTTACACAATTGTCCAGAGTAAAGGACCTATTCTCCATGAACGGAGAGAAGAATGAATTTGGAGAATACAAAATTGATCATACGTACTTTGCCAAAGAATTATACGATGTGATACCCAACGGCTCCGATTTGTATGTAGACAAGGATGGTCATTTGTTGAGCCTAAGGAAATTGGTAGAAAGCGAAGAACTGTATGTTGAAAGACGAAATAAGTTCCTGGACCACCTGTTGGGTAGGTTTGCTGAAACCTTTACAGATTACGCTATCCTGGCTCATAAAATTGATAAAGAGTCTGCAGGGTTAGACCTTATAGAAGACAAACTGCAATTCCTCAATCGATACCCAGCCATTAGTGCCGAACGTGGTAAGGGTTTCAATTATCTTCAAGAATGTTATCAATGGCATATTGACAATCGTTCGGGAGTGGAGCAAAGAGCCTCTTTTCTAACGGGTATTGAGGAAAAAGAAGTAACGAGCCTTCATTTCAGTAGCAACTTTAAAATTAAACCTTCGGTGGCAGGCTTCACCGTTTTTGATGATACAAATAATCCACTGTTGATGGAGAACGAAGCGTTGGAAGATGAGGAGGAGGTCATGGAATTGTTGGAGCGTCTTATTATTAC